>JAPLCM010000150.1 GCA_026392275.1 Actinomycetota bacterium
GTGGCCGTGGGGTAGTCGTAGGCGGTGAGCCAGGTGATCTGCTTCCCGGCGCGCTTCATCTCGTGCAGGTCGAGAACGCCTTTTTTCGCGGGCATGGGGGCCTCCTGGGGCGGTGGGGTACGGCGGCGCATGAGGGCGGCGCCGCCGGGTCTCTACACTTCGGGGATGAGCGGCCAGCCCTCGTCGGTGACCGACTCTGCCAGGATCAGCATGGTCTCGAGGTTCATGACGCCCGGTATGCGCGCGATGTCGACCCTGATGAGCTGGCCGAGATGGTCGAGGTCGCGGAGGGCCAGCTCCACGACCATGTCGAACTGGCCCGTGACGTGGTAGCAGGCGCGCACGCCGGGCACCATCTTGATGCCTTGCTCGAACTCCATGATGGAGCGCTCGCTGTGCTCTCTGAGCCGCGCGACGACCAAGGCCCGGACGGTGATCCCGAGCACCGCGGGATCGATGATGGCCCGGTATCCGCGGATGGCACCGCTGCGCTCAAGACGTCGCACACGGCCCAGCATCGCGGAGGGCGAAAGGTCCAGCGAGCGCGCCAGCGCGAGATTCGACTTTCGTCCGTCGGCCTGCAGGGCCCTCAGGACGTCACGATCGAGGGAGTCCATGGGTTCCTTCCACCGGTGAAATCAGACCGCGCCAGTATTCCGCGAAATGTTCTCTAAGTCAAGATGAATTGCGAACATTCTGCCGTTCAATGGGTAGGCATCGCGCCACAATGTCCAAAGTGGCCCGCCGACACGCGCCGGCCGGCGGCGCTCAGCCCCAGGCGGGCTCGCAGCGATCGCACAGCCCGAGGGCGTTCCAGGCGTCGTATGCCAGCCCCACCGCGGCGTGCTGCTTGTAGGGCAGCGAGTACCGGCCGGGGATCGACCGGCGCACGGCGTCCATGCAGCCGGCGGCGAACAGACGGGCCGACTCCTCGTCGGCGAGGCGGCCCTCCAGAAGCTCTTCCAGGCGCGCGTCGCGGAAGGCCGCTTCGCCGACCGCCCCCAGTGCGACCCTGACCTCCGAGAGCGTGCCGGCGTCCGCATCGAACTTGACGATCAGCGCGATGCTGAGCCTCGCGACCGTGACCGTCGAGCGCGAGCCGATCTTCGCGAAGGTCGTGCGCCGGTCGCCGCCGAGCGCCGCGAAACTGACCGCGGTGATGGCCTCGTCGGGGGCGAGGCTGGTACGCCCTGAGCCGGTGAGGACCTCCGTGAGCGGCCGCGTTGCGCTCCGCCCGCTACCGTCGATGGTGTGCACGTCGGCGTCGAGGGCGACGAGCGCCGTGACGGTATCGGCGCACGGCGACGCGTTGGCGATGTTGCCGCCCACCGTGGCGACGTTGCGGATCTGCGCCGAGCCCACCTGGGCGGCGGCCTCGGCCAGGCTGCGTGCGTGGCGTCGCACGAGCGGATGAGCCTGCAGTTCGGCGAAGGTCGTCGTGGAGCCGATGCGCAAGGTCTCGTGGTCGAGGCGCACGTCGGCCAACTCGCGCACGCCCGAAAGATCGATGAGCAGGTCCGGCTCCCAGTGATCCTGGTGCATGCTGCGTATCAGGTCGGTGCCGCCGGCCAGCAGGCGGCTGCTCGGAGTGGCACGCTGCAAAGCGGCCGTCAGTTCCTGGAGGCCGCCCGGCGTCAGCAGTTCGGCGTTCGGCACTAGACGGCCATCCCGTCGCTGTTCGACGCCGGCTGCGTCGACGACGACTCCGCCGGGTGCTCGCTCGCCGCCCGGACCGCGGCCACGATAGTCGTGTAGCCGGTGCAGCGGCACAGGTTGCCGGCCAGCGCCAGGCGGATGGCCTCCTCGGTCGGGTGAGGATCCGCCATCAGCAGCGCCTTGGCCGACATCAGCATGCCCGGTGTGCAGAAGCCGCACTGCACGGCGCCGTGCTCGATGAACATGCGCTGCAGCGTGTCGAGCCCGTCGTCGCCGGCCAGGCCCTCGACGGTGAGCACTTTCTTGCCCCTTACCTGCGCGGCAAGCACCAGGCAGGAATCGACGGCCTTGCCGTCCACGATGACCGTGCAGGCGCCGCACTCCCCTTCTGAGCAGCCTTCCTTGACACCCGTCAGGCCAAGCTGCAGACGCAACACATCGATGAGGCGCGCCGTGGGTCGCACGTCAAGCTCGTGGACCATGCCGTTGACATCCAGCAGGAGCCTCATATGGCCTCCACATCCCCCGGGTTGAGGGCGGCCAGGATCTTGTCGGGTGTGGCCGGCAGGTCCGAGAGTGACGTGCCCAAGGCGTGGTTGACGGCGTTGACCACCGCCGCCGCGGTCGGTACGGTGGCGATCTCGCCGACACTCTTGGCCCCAAACGGCCCGTCGTCGCCGGAATGCTCGACGAGCAGCACGTCTATGTCGGGCATGTCGGGGGCGTTGACGATGTGGTAGTTCTTGAAGCCGTCGACGCCGCTGCGACCGGCCTCGTCGACGTCCATGTGCTCGTACAGCGCGTAGCCGATACCCATCTGCACGGCGCCCTGGAACTGCGCATGGACCATGCCCCTGTTGATGGCCTGGCCGACGTCGCCCACGGCCAGGAAGCCGGTGACCGCCGTCAGCCCGGTGGCGCAGTCGACCTCGACCTCGGCGAACTGCACGGAGTAAGACGCCGGATTTGAGGTCGCGTAATACGTGACAGAGGCAGTGATGGCGGGCGAATGCCGCATCTTGCTCAAGCGCGCGATGTCTTTGAAGGCGACGCCGGACTGCCCGTCGCCGCGCACGTGCACCTCGCCGGCCTCCACCGTGAGCCTCTCTCTGGGCTCGTGGAGCAGGTCGGCGGCGGCGGCGGTGATCTCGTCTTTGAGCTTCTCGGCAACAGCCTTGGCGCAGGCGCCGACCACGTAGGTCACCCGGCTGCCGAAGGTGCCGTAGTCGAACGGCGTGCTTGACGTGTCGGCCTCGCCGGCGGCCACCAGGTCGGGGCTGACGCCCAGGACTTCGGCGATGATGACCTTCATCACGGTGACCACGCCGCAGCCGACTTCGTGAAGGCTCGCGCCGAGCTCAAAGGTGCCGTCTTCGTTCATCTTCAGGGTCATGTTGCTGGCCTCGGCGAACTTGCCGAACATGCCGTTCTTGTGGGCGCCGCAGGCCATGCCTACGCCGCGGCGGTAGCGCCCCCGTCCGCGGTCTCGCCCACGCCTGGCGCTCCAGTCGAACGCGGCCGCGCCGCGTTCGAGACACTCGCGCACGCGGGCGTCGCCGACCGATATCTCGGTGACGGGGTCCATTTCGAAGGGGTGCATGAGGTTGCGCAGGCGCAGCTCGACCGGGTCGAGGCCAAGCTCCTGAGCGACCCGGTCCAGGTGGATCTCCAGCGCGGTGATGATCTCCGGCGCCCCCCAGCCACGCATCGCGCCGGCCACGGGCGTGTTCGTGTACACCGCCTGGACACGATGATAGTAGTGAGGCAGGCGGTAGAGCTTGGTGATCTTCTTGCACATGTGCACGGCGTAGTCGGAGGTGCTCGATGCGTACGCCCCGGCATCGAGTACGCTGGCGACCTCCATATCCTCCAGCTGACCTTCCGGGCTGCACGTGGTGCGGATGGTCGATGCCGTGGCCGGCCGGACCATGGTGGCTCTCATGCACTCCTCGCGGTCGAGCAGAAGCTTGACCGGCCGCCGCGTCTTCTGGGCCATGTAGGCCGTGACCGGCTCGAGGATGAACTCTGTCTTGCCGCCGAACGAGCCGCCCATGGGCGCCTTGATCACCCTGACGTGGTGATACTCCAGGCCCAGCAGATCGGCCACCACGGTGCGCGCGCCGTAGACGCCCTGGCTCGTGCTCCACACGGTCAGACCCCCGGTACTGGAAGGCTGAACGAGGCAGACGTGGGGCTCGAGAGCGGCGTGGTGGATCCGGGGCGTGGTGGTCGTGCTGCTCACTACCACGGCGTCCGCCGACCTGGCGCCGCGACCGCACTCCTCCTCGTGCTCGAAGAACACGTTGCCGCCCGGGTGGATGGGCAGGTCGTCGCGCCGCTGAGCCTCCTCGGGAGTGAAGATCGCCGGCAGCTCTGAATACTGGACATCGATGAGGACGACCGCAGCCTCGGCGATGGCCTGGCTCGTCGCCACGACCGCCGCGACGCGGTCGCCGACGAAGCGCACATGCTCGCTGAAGAGCGTCTCGTCGCGCGGGCAGAGCTCCTGCTCCGGCGTGAGCCGGGCGCGGCAGTACACGTCGGCCGGGGTATTGAGATGAGAGAAGACCTTCACGACGCCCGGCAGCGCCTCGGCGGCGCGGGAGTCGATGCTCGTGACCATGCCGTGCGGGATGGGGCTGAGAAGCAGTTTGGCGTAGAGCATGCCGGGCACCTGCATGTCGCTGCCGTACACCAGCTCGCCGGTGACCTTCTGCGCCGCGTCGTGCACGGGGTACGTCTGCCCAACGTACAGCAGGTCTTGGGTCAATCCGTCTCCTCGTGTCATCTGGTCTGGAGCTGAGTTCGGTCCTGCTCGACGTCAGTCGCGACAGCCGTCGGCAGGGCTATCGAGTGTATCAATTCTCGAAACCGCGCGTCGCTCGGACGACGCTCGATAGCGGCCCCACGTGATTCCTGTCGGAGACCCGCGTCTCGTACCTGGATTCAGGCATCACCGACGTAGTGCTTCACGCCTGCCCCGTCATGACGAACCGCCGTATGCCGGCCAGATCGAGGCCCGCCAGGCCGAGGGCCGCGAGGTCCAGCCCCTCGGCCCAGTAGTCTCGTTGCAGCATGACCCCCATGATGTCGACCATGGCACGCGTGACCGGAAGTTCGACGCCCAAGGCCTCGCCGAGGCGCACCATGGGCACGAAGGCGTAGATGATGTCCTCGCTGCACACCTGCTCCAGATACGCCGCCGTCGCGAACCAGTCCGCGTGCGGCGACGAGCGCAGGGCCTCGCTGATGTCCTTACCGTCGTACAGGTACGAGCGTTTGTCGAAGTCGAACTCCGCTTCGAAGAGGTCTGACCCGAGGTGCTGGGAGAGGCACTCCCGCTCGGCGTCGAAGGCGTCCACGAGTCTCGCTCCCGGCACCGTCGCATCCTGATAGAACTTGCCGCCCATGTAGCGATCAAAGTAGAAGCCGGCGATGGGGATGGTGAGCGTGACGTGGATGGGCGGATTGCCGGCGGCAGCGATGTTGGTGTCGAGGACCGATGTGGCAGGATCGTACTGCGAGTAGATACGGCCGACGACGTCGAACACCGCCTGGCTGCGATCGCCCGGGAAGGCGGCCACGCAGAAGTGCCGCTTGAAACGGCCGATGGCGATCGCGTCGCCGCGCGGCTGACAGATGTACGGCATGATGTTGGATTCGGCCAGAGTGACATCGGGGAGACCGTCGCCCAGACGCCGTGCCTGGCGAAGTGAGGCCCAGTAGCCGGTGTTGAACAGGACGATCTGGCCGTCCGTCAGATGCGGCGCGATGGCGTCCATGAACGCATCGTGGTACATCGCCGGCACGGTGATCATGATGACGTCGGCGTCGGCCAGGGCCTCCGCCGGATCCGACGTGACGCGAGCGAGCCGCGCGAAGCCGGTCTTCCCTGCCGTCGTCTCCGAGTCGGCCGTGACCTCGATCCCGCCGCGCTCGCGGGCGGAGCTCAGCTTCTCGGCAAGAGTCGGCAGCTCGAAAAGCGTCACCGCGAGACCCTTCAGGGCGTTGTCGGCGGCGATGGCCAGACCGGCTGCGCCGGCGCCACAGACAGTCAGGCGCGGTGGCATGTCCATACGTTTCTCCAGTCGATGGTGACCAATTGCAGTTCTCCCCGGCGCCGCGCCGCGGTCAGATCAGGCTCGCCGGGGGTCGGTCCTCGGGCCTGCTCTCCGCGAACCAGGCCTCGAAATCGGCGCGGCAGCCCTGCGCTGCCGGGGCCGCACAGGCGCCGCCGGCGGAGGCGCAAAGCAGCTCCGGCGGCAGGTTGCGGCCGATCTTGTCGGCCACGTCGATGGCTTCGTGCAGCGGCAGCACCGACTCGTGGCCCGCCATGGCCAGATCGGCGAACACGTGTGCCGTGCAGGTAGCGGCAAGGATACGGCTGCGGCAGGGCTGGCAGAGGCCACCCGGTATGGGGTCGCACGGCATGCCGGTGAAGGCCTGGAGCGCCAGCGAGGCCGCGTTCTCGGCCTGCTCTGGCGAGCCACCGGCCATCTCGACGATCGCGGCGGCGGCCATTGCGCCGCACGTACCGGCCTCACCGGTGCAGCCGGTCACCTCGCCCGTCGGCACCGACCGCGTGTACGAGATGGCGCCGATCCCGGCGGCGACGAACAGCCCGCGCAGCACGTCGTCGTCGCTCAGCCCGCGGGCGTCCTGCACGGCGCTCATGGCGGCATAGATGTAGCCGGCGCCGCCGCCCATAGGGCCCGGCACCACCACGACGCCGGGGATACCGGAGCCGGCCCCGTAGGCCCATTTGATGGTCTGCGCCGTGACCCCGTCGGTGACGGCGCGTCCCGAGACGGAGTGCTCTGCCCAGCGGCCGGCGAAGTCGGGCTTGAACGGGCTCGTAGGAACGACCACGTCCTCCTCGTACACGGCCCGCGTCTGGCGGCGCATGAGGCCGGCCAGCATCCGCATGCGGTCGATGATCCGGGCGCGTGGCCACCCGGAGGCGTCCATCTCGTACCGGACGGCGACCTCCCACAGCGGCAGGTCCTCGCGGGCGGCGATCTCGCGCCAGCCGGTCATCGTGTCGAAGAGTTGAGGCATGCGATCAAGCTGGCTGATCACCGGCAGGAGGGGCTTGAGGACGGAGACGGAGACGCCAGGCAGGCCGGCGGTAAGCAGGCCGTTGAGGGCTGCGAGGTCGGGCGCGACGGCCAGCATGTAGGCGCGCATCACCCCAAGGCCGTCGACGGGGACCTCGCTGCTCGCCACCGGCTCGGGCAGTTCGGGCACGAGCGCCGCAAGCTGCTCCTCATCGATCCGCCGCTGGGCGTCCAAGACCAGGAGGGCGTAGGTGTCGCCGATGGTGTGCAGCGGGTAGCCGTTGACCATGACCGTCTCCACCATGCCGCCTCCGGTGGAGTTGCCGACAAGCTCCGCCGCGCGACCGCTGCGACCCGTCAGGATGAACTTGACGGCGTTCGGGTGGTCGCTCTCGACCAGCTGAGTGAACTCGAACGAGACGTCGGCGCCCGCCTCCTCGGCAAGCTCGAAGGCACGAAACAGGCGCTCGTCGTCGGGCTCGAAGCCGAGGACGCCGCCGACCATGGCCCGGTCCTCGGCCATGATCCCGAAGGTCCCGGCGAAGGAGCCGCGCTCGTCGAGAAGGATGCGGATGCGAGACGGTGGCTCGCCGAGCAGGTGCCCTGCGAGCAGGCCCAGCCGGCAAGGACCGGCGAAATGGGAGCTCGAGCCCGGCTGCATGATGGGGCCGAAGACGTCGTTGAAGAACTCGGGGTAGGCGGCGACGGTCATCGCTTCAGTCCTCCGCGGCGCTGCCGAAGTGGCGGCCACCGATCTCGACCCAAGTGCCCAGCTCGCGCTCCTTGGCCTTCGTGTACACGTGATGCGCGGCCGCGAGATCCTCGATGGCGATGCCGAGCGACTTGAACAGGGTGATCTCGCCCGGCGAGGTCCGCCCCGGAGCCTTGCCGAGCAGCACCTCGCCGATCTCGCCGACGATGTGCTCATCGCCGATCAGGCCCTCGCCCTTGGGGATGAGGAACTCGCCCGCTTCGCTGAGCAGCGATTCGCGCCGGTCGGCGTACAGGCGGGCACCGGCGACCAGCTCGGAGTCAAGCTCTCTCGTCGCCGGCGTGTACGCCCCCACGGCGTTGACGTGCGCGCCGGCGCCGACCCAGGCGCCGAGCACGACCGGCTCGGTGGCCGTGGTCGTCGTGCAGATGAGGTCGGCGCCCGCCACAGCCTCTGCGGCCGTGGCGGCGACTTCGACGGTGAGGCCCGTGAGCCGCGACTCGCGCTCCGCGAACGCCGCGACGCTGTCGGCCGGCACGCTGTACACGCGCACCCGGCGCAGTGGCCTGACGGCCATCATCGCCTGCAGATGGGTGTGCGCCTGCGTGCCGGCGCCGATGATCGCCAGATCGCCGGCATCGGGGCGCGCCAGCAAATCGGTCACCAGCCCACTCACGGCCGCGGTGCGGATGGCCGTGATCGAGGTGGCGTCGACGATGGCGCGCAGCAGGCCGCGCTCGGTGTCGAAATACAGGACGACCCCCTGATGAGTGTCGTATTCCGTGCCGAAGTTGGCGGGAAACGCGGCGATCACTTTGACACCGACCGCCTCGAGCCCGCCGAGGTACGACGGCATCAGACCGAGGACGCGGTCGCCCCCGGGCAGGGCGATCATCTGGCGGAGGGGCATCATGACGTCGCCCCCAGCGAGCATCGTCAGAGCACTGCGCATGACCTCGATGGCTTCGTCCATCGGGAGCAGTTCGGTGACCAGCTTCTGGTCCGCGATCAGCGCCTTCATGGGCCGACCTCCTTCAGCGGTGTGGGTCCGCGCCGGTAGAGCTCCGCCGCGCGATGGAGCGCGTCCCGGTCGAGCTCGACGCCCAGACCGGGTTTCTCGAGGAGCCCGATCCTGCCCTTGACGGGCGTGAGGTCGGGCACGCTCACCAGATCCTCGACCAGGAGCTGGTGCATGATCTGATTGCCGTCGGAGAGGTTGGCTGTGCGCAGGCCGAGATGATGCTGCGCGGCGTCGCTGATGCCCGAGACGCCCTGGCCGTGCAGGCAGACCGGCACGCCGGCGGCTTCGGCGATGGCGGCGGCCTTGCCGAAGGCGAGCAGGCCGCCAGCTTCGTGCAGCGACAGGACGATGACATCCGCGGCGCGCTGCCGGCAGATCTCGTACACGTCGGCGGGCGTGAACACCGCCTGGTCGGCGGCGATGGGCACGCCCACGGCCTCCTTCACCTGTCGCATCGCGGCGATGCTCGTAAGCGGCGTCGGCTGTTCGATCCACTCCGGCTCGTGTTCGCGGAGCTTACCGATCATGTAGATCGCCTCGGCAACGCTCCAGGCGCAGTTCGGATCCAGCCGCAGACGACGGCCGCCGATCGCGGCGCGCACGGCCGCCGTGTTCCGCAGGTCGGCGGCCTCGCCACGCCCGACCTTCAGGTAGATGACGCCGTAGCCCGCCGCGGCAAGATCGCGGGCGTCTTCAGCCAGTTCGTCGGTCGTGTCTCCCTGGACGAAGCCGAAGTAGTCGACCTCGTCGCGCACGGCGCCGCCGAGCAGCCGGTGCACCGGCCAGCCGGCGGCTTTCCCGAGAATGTCCCAGAGAGCCATCTCGAGGCCGGCGAGGACGAAGTTGGCATGCCAAGGAGTGTGATTGAAGCTGCCCAGATGCCGCGCCCCGGTGACCAGGCGTTCGACGTCAAAGACCGGCTGGCCCAGGAACTGAGGCGCGACTCCCTGCAGCGCGGCAACGATCCCTTCCGCCGGGAAGGCGGCCACGGACTCGCCGATGCCGACCAGGCCGTCGTCGGTCTCAACCTCGACGAGGACCACGGCCGCCGCGTGGTCCACGCGGCCGGCCCAGTGATAGGGCTCCTTGAAGGCGAGGGCCAGCGGCGTGGTCTTGATCCGGGCGATCTTCACGACTTCGCGCGCCGCACCACGGCGGCGAACTGGCCGCTTGCGACGGCGCGCGCCGCCGCCTCGATCTCGGGCGCCAGGTAACGGTCACGACCGAGCGTCGGCGCGAAGCGCCTGACGAGGTCGTGGCCGGCTTTGGTGCCGACGCCGGCCTGGAGCGGCGCCAGCAGGTCGATGGCCTGCGCCGCGCACAGCGCCTCGATGCCCAGGACGGTCTGGGCGTTGCGCATCACGTCCTCGAGCTTGAGCGCTGCCGTCATGCCCATGCTCACGTGGTCCTCCTGGTCGCCCGAGCTGGGGATGGAGTCGACGCTCGCCGGGTGGCAGAGGATCTTGTTCTCGGCGACCAGCGCCGCGGCCGTGTACTGGACGATCATGTAACCGTTGTTGAGGCCGCTGTCGGTGGTCAGGAACGGCGGCAGTTCCGACAGCGAGCTGGTGAGCATGCGGAAGGTACGGCGCTCGCTGATGCTGGCGATCTCGCTGGCCGCCATGGCGGCCAAGTCGAGGGCCAGGGCGAGCGGCTCGCCGTGGAAGTTGCCCGCCGAGATGATCTCGCCGCTGTCAGGGAACACGAGCGGGTTGTCGGTGACGGCGTCCACTTCGACGGTGATCACCTCGCGCAGCCAGCGCAGGGCGTCGCGGCAGGCGCCGTGCACCTGGGGGATGCAGCGCAGCGAGTAGGCGTCCTGCACCTTGTCGCAGTTCAGGTGGCTCTGCATGATCTCGCTGCCTGCGGTGGCGGCGCGCACGAGGGCGGCCGTGCGCAGCTGGCCGGGGATGGGCCGCAGCAGCTGGATGCGCTCCTGGAAGGGGCCGACCGAGGCGCGCAGGCCTTCGAGGCTCATGGCGCCGATGAGGTCGGCGGAGTCGAGCAGGGCCTCGCCGTCGGCCACCGCAAGGCAGCCGATGGCGGCCATGAACTGCGTGCCGTTGAGCAGGCTGAGGCCTTCTTTGGCTTCGAGCGTGAGAGGCGCGAGCCCCGCGGCCCGCAGAGCGGGCCCGGCCGGCTCGCGCCCACCTTCCCGGCCAAGCAGCTCGCCCTCGCCCATCATCGCGAGGACGAGATGGGCGGAGGGGGCGAGGTCGCCGGAGGCGCCCAGCGAGCCCCTGGACGGCACCCACGGCACGAGTTCGTCGTTGAGCATCGTGGCCACGCGCTCGGCGACCGAGACGCGCACCCCGGAGTGGCCGCGCGCCATGGTGTTGAGGCGGATCGTCATCGCGGCGCGCACGACCTCGCGGGAGAGGGGCACACCGACCCCGACCGCGTGGCTGCGCACGAGGTTCTGCTGCAGCTCCTCGACCTTGGCCGAGGAGATGTGCTCGGTGGCAAGCAGGCCGAAGCCCGTGGTGACCCCGTAAGCCACCTGCTCTTCGGCGACGACGCGCGCGATGACCTCGTGGGCCGCGTCGATGCGCTCGCGCGCGGCGCGGCCGAGTGAGACCTCGGCCCCGCCGCGCGCCACCGCGAGGACGTCTTCGATGCTCAGCGGGGCGTCACCGATCACGATCTGCGTCATGGTGACCGCCTCCTTTCGAGCTGCGCCTGCAGCAGCGGGACGACGTCCGCCGGAGCAGGCGCGACGGGGATGCCGGCGGCTTCGAGGGCCGCCTTCTTCTCGGCGGCCGTCCCCGACGAGCCCTCGACGATGGCGCCGGCGTGGCCCATGCGCTTGCCGGGTGGCGCGCCAAAGCCCGCGATGTAGGCGACCACGGGCTTGGAGACATGCTCGCGCACGAACTCAGCGGCGCGCTCCTCGTCGTTGCCCCCGATCTCACCGATGAGAACCACAGCCTCGGTCTCGTCGTCGGCCTCGAAGCGTTCGAGACACTCGAAAAAGCCGAAACCGTGGATCGGGTCGCCGCCCATGCCGACGACCGTGGACTGGCCGATGCCGGCCTGCGTGAGCTCGTGAACGACCTCGTAGGTAAGGGTCCCCGAGCGGGAGACCAGGCCCACGGCCCCGGGAGTGAACACGTCGGCCGGCATGATGCCGGCGCTGCAGCGCCGCGGCGTGATGAGCCCCGGCCCGTTCGGGCCGACGAGGGCGCAGCCGCGGCGCGAGAGATGCGCCGTCACTTCGGCCATGTCGCGCACCGGGATGCCCTCGGTGACGCACACCACGAGCCGGATACCGGCGTTCGCGGCTTCGATCATCGCGTCGCGCGCGAAGCGCGCCGGCACGAAGAGCACGGCCACGTCGGCGCCCGTCGCGGCGACCGCGGGCGCGACGGCGTTGTAGACGGGTGCGCCCTCGACGATCTGGCCGCCCTTACCGGGCGAGACGCCGGCCACGAGGTTCGTGCCCGCGGCGCGCATGCGCGCCGCGTGAAAGGCGCCCTCGCGCCCGGTGATGCCCTGCACCAGCACGCGGCTGGTCTCGTCGATGAGGATGGCCATCAGGCCTCCCGGCGGATGTCTGGGCCGGCCTGAGGCGCCGCGTCCGGGCCGGCCTGAGGCGCCGCGGCACCGGCGACGGCGAGGCGCACCGCTTCGGCGGCGCTGTCGGCCACGATCAAACCAGGCAGCCGCGCATCCGCAAGCACGGCGCGGCCCTCGGCGGCGGCGTTGCCATCCAGCCTCACGACCACGGGCACGTCCACGCTCGCGTGGCCCAGCACCCGGACGAGGCCGCGCGCCACCTCGTCGCCGCGCGTGATGCCCCCGAAGATACTGACGAGCAGCACGGAGACGGTCTCCATGGAGAGGATCACGTCGAGCGCCGCCGCCACGACCTCGGCACGCGCACCGCCGCCGATGTCGCAGAAGTCGGCGGCGGACCCGCCAGCCGCGGCGATCTGGTCGATGGTGCTCATTACGAGGCCGGCGCCGTTGCCGAGCACGCCGATGTCTCCATCGAGCGCGACGAAGGCGAGGCCGGCCTCGTGCGCCCTCCCCTCGCGGTCGTCCTTGGCGGCGTGGGCTTCGGCCTGCAGATCGGCGTGCCGGAAGAGGGCGTTGTCGTCGATGGTCACCTTGCTGTCGAGACAGACGATCGCGCCCGCGGCGGTGACCACCAGCGGGTTGATCTCGCAGAGCGTCGCGTCGCTGTCGTGATAGACCCGCCACAGGGCGCGCACGACGGCGGCCAGCGCCTGCCGCACCAGCGTGCCGTCGGGACCGACAAGCTCGCCGTCGAGGCCGGCCGCCGCGACGACGTCGCGCACCTGGTAGTCGCAGAGGCCGAGCAGGGGGTCGATCGGAGTGCGCACGAAGGCATCGGGGCTGCGGCGCGCGACGTCCTCGATGTCCACGCCGCCTTCGGCCGAGAAGATCAGCAGCGGCACGCGCTGCGCGCGTGCGCAGGAGATCGCGAGGTAGAGCTCGCGGTCGACCTCGACAGCCTGCTCGACGAGCACGCCCGAGACGCCGTGTCCGCGAATGCTCATGCCGAGGATGTCCGCGGCCGCGGCCGCGACCTCGTCCCCGGTGGCGCAGCGGCGGATGCCGCCGGCCTTGCCGCGGCCACCGGTCTTCACCTGCGCCTTGACGACCACCGGCAGGCCGAGCGCGCCGGCCGCGGCCTGCGCCTCGGCCGGAGAGCACGCCAGGCGCGACGGCAGGACGGGCAGGCCGGAGCCCGCGAACAGGCGCTTGCCCCTGTGCTCGAGCAGATCCAACGGCCTATGCGTCGGCGGCGAGTCGGCGGCCGAGCCGGAAGGCCTCGACGTTGAGCTCGCGGAAGCGCTCGGGCACGCGGCCTACGACGGCCGCCTCGGCCGCCTCGGCCGGCACCATGCGGGTGATCTCCACGAGCGCGCCGACGGCGACGATGTTGGCGACCACGGTCTTCTTCAGCTGCTCGGCCGCGGCTCGCGTGAACGGGATGCCCCGCAGCTCGCGACCCGGCAGGCGGTCGTCGGGCTCGACGAGCCCGGAGTCGTAGACGAGCAGGCCGCCGGGCCGCGTGTCTTTGGCGTACTTCTCGTAGGCCTCCTGCGAGAGGCAGAGGCTCACGTCGGGCCTGTCCACCTCGGGGTAGTCGATCTCGTCGTCGGCGATGATGGCCTCGGCCTTCGAGGCGCCGCCGCGCGCCGCCGGCCCGTAGCTCTGCGTCTGTACCACGTTCTTGCCCAAGGCGGTGGCCGCTTCGGCGATGATCGCCGCCGCGAGCAGGATGCCCTGGCCACCCGAGCCGGAGAAGCGAATCTCGACGCGCGACGCGCTGCCGTTCGTCTCAGCCATGGTGCGCCTCCTGTGCCTCTGCCCTCACGCGGGCGAGCGAAGTGACGAACTCGGCGCGCTCGCTGTGATGCAGCAGGCCGACGGGGTACTGGTCGCGCAAGCGCGACTCGCCCTCCTCGAATCTGCTGGCCGGAACAGCGTGCTTCTTCTGGCCCTTCAGGAACTCCGCCGGGTCGGCGGTCAGGTTGAAGCGCCCGTAGTACACGGGGCAGGCGGACATCGCCTCGACCGCGGCGAACCCCTTGTGGGCGATACCGCCGGCGATGACGTCGACGAGCTGCCGATAGCCCCAGGCGGTGGCGCGGGCCACGTAGGTCGCCCCCGCGGCGTGAGCCAGCTCGGAGAGGTCGAAGGCGGCCTCCACGTTGCCACGCGTGCTCGTCGTGGACTTGTCGCCGGTATGCGTGGTGGGGCTCATCTGCCCGCCGGTCATGCCGTAGATCGAGTTG
>JAPLCM010000249.1 GCA_026392275.1 Actinomycetota bacterium
AGGTGATGATCGGCGGCGCCCCCACGACCCGCGCCTGGGCCGACGAGATCGGCGCCGACGGCTACGCCGAGGACGCCATCGAGGCCGTGGTCACGGCCAAGACCATCCTCGGGGTGAGCTGAGGCGGCTCGCGCCGCGAAGAACCGCCGCTCGCAGGGGGCGGCCGCGCGGAAGCGCGGCCGCCCCCTCTTCTGCCTTGGGCGCGGCGGGGCACGTGTGAATCACGCCACCATTCGGTAGAGTTGAAGACGCATGGCTGCCGATCACGACGCATACTTCGAGGAGGTCGAAGCTCGCTTCGAGAACGCCCTCGACTTCGATCTGGGCCTCGAAGAGGAGTTCCACGTCCTCGACCCCGAGACCCTCGAGCTCACGCCGGGCTTCGAGGCTCTCCGCGACGCCGCCGGCGAACGCCTGCACGGGCGCATCGCCGGCGAGCTGCTCCGCTCGGAGATCGAGGTCTCCACGCCGCGTACCCTGCACTTCGGCCAGGCGTCGAAGCAGCTGCTGCTCAACCGCGCCGAACTCTTCGCCCTCGCGGATCGCGAGGGCTACGCTCTCGGCGCGACGGGTACGCACCCCTTCTCGGCGTGGAAGGACCAGCAGATCATCGACACGCCTCACTACCGGCTGGTCGAGGACAGGCTCAAGTACGTGGCCTGGCGCAACAATACCTGGGCGGCGCACGTGCACGTCGGCGTGCGCGGCTGCAATCGCGCAGTGGCCGTCTGCGATGCGCTGCGCACGTACCTGCCGCACCTGCTCGCCCTTTCGGCCAACTCTCCGTTCATCGAGGGTGTGTGGACGCAGCTGCACTCCGCCCGTACGCAGACCTTCTCGCGTATGTTTCCGCGCTGCGGTATCCCCGACGTATTCGGCACGTGGGCGGCGCACCGCGGCTTCTACGAGGAGCTCATCGACACCAACTGCATTCAGGAGTTCACCCAGGTCTGGTGGTCGGTGCGCCCTCATCACCGCTTCGGCACTGTCGAGGTCCGCGTCTGCGACGCCCAGACCGAGGCCTGGCAGAGCCTGGCCATCTCGGCGCTCACCGTGGGCCTCATAGCGCACCTGGCGCGCGTCTACGACGAGGGCATGCCGTTGCCCATCCTTCCCACGCGCTACGTCGAGGAGAACCTGTGGCGGGCCATCCGCTACGGCATGGACGGCAAACTGGTCGACTGGGCGATGGGGGAGGAGCTCCCAGCGTCCGACGCCATCCGCCATCTCATCGAGATCTCGGCGCCGCAGGCCGACGCACTGGGGCTCACGCCTCACCTCGAAAGCGTCGAGCGCATGGTGCGCGAGGGGAACGGCGCCCAGCAGCAGGTGAAGGCTCACCTTGAGGGTGAGACATTGACCGAGGTGTTCGCCGGGACCGTGCGCCGCGCGCACGCGATCTCACTCCAGGAAATCGCGGATAGGCAGGAGGACCAGCCATGAGCGACGAGCTGCGCGAGAGCGGCGCGCCGACTGACGAGGAGCGCGCCCGCGCCTTCCGCGAGCAGCTGAAGAGCCTGCACGCCTTCGACCTCGCCTACGACATGATGATCGGTCTGGTGAGCTTCGGCTACCAGAAGATGGGGCTCACCGACGAGACCAGCGAGCTGCGCGACCTCGGCGACGCACGGCTGGCGATCGAGTTGCTGCGTGCCAACCTCGAGGTGGTGGAGCGCGAGCAGGGGGGTGAGCGCACCCGCGACGTGCGCTCGACACTGGCGCAGATGCAGCTCGGTTTCGCGCAGGCCGTGAGCCTTGCGGGAGCGGCGCCGGCGGCGCGGCCGCCGGCCGCCGAGGCGGCCACGGACGAGCCGGCCACGGACGAGCCGGCCGCGAACGAGGCTGTCGCCGAGGATGCCGTGGCCAAGCAGGCGCCGCCGCGCAAGCCCGCCGCCGAGAAGCCGGCTGCGGGAAAGCCGGCTGCGGGAAAGCCGGCCGCGGGAAAGCCGGCCGCCGCGAAGAAGACCGCGCCGAAGAAGGCGGCGGCAAAGAAGCCGCGCGGCGGCGCTACTCCGCCCGCCGGCTGATCTCTGCGTACAGTTCGGGGCGGCGGTCGACGAAGTACGTGTGCCCGCCGCCGTCGCCCGCGCGGACCTCGTCCACCAGAGCCGCGTCCAGGTCCGCGTACAGGACCTCGTCGCTGTCGCCCGCTTCGGCCACGACCATTCCGCGCGGATCGACGATGCGGCTCGCTCCGAGAAACGCGCCGTCGGCGAAGGGCCCTGCATGGTTCGCGGCCGCCAGGTAGCAGCTGTTCTCAAGGGCCCGGGCGACGGTGGCGGCGCGCCAGATGTGCTCGCGGCGCGCCGCGAAGGCGGACGGCGCGAGCAGCAGGCGCGCGCCGCGCAGCGCCAGCACGCGCGCCACTTCCGGGAAGCCGAGCTCGTAGCACACGACCAGACCGCAGGGCCACCCGGCGATCTCGGCCTGCCAGAGATCGCGGCCGGGCGCGAACCACTCCTTTTCGGCCTGGAAGAGATGGGTCTTGCCGCAGAACCGTGTCGGCGCCCCCGGGCAGAGCATCGCGACGCCGTTCAGCAAGGCGGCGCCGTGGCGCAGCGGCAGCCCCAGCACGGCGCTGAGGCCGAGCTCGTCGACGGCCGCCTGCAGGCGGCTGAGAGCTCGCTCGGCCTGTTCGGCCTTGAGGGTGAGCCGCTGGTCGAGGACGTAGCCGCCGAGGTACAACTCGGGGAAGACCACGAGCTCCGCATCAGCCTCGGCGCACGTCTGCAAGGAGCGCAG
>JAPLCM010000029.1 GCA_026392275.1 Actinomycetota bacterium
CCGGGATGGATGGTGAGGATCGCGCCGCCCTCGTCGTACTTGCCGCTGAAGAAGCGCAGCTCTTCGCCACGCTGGAGGTCGGCCTCGAGCCCGGCGACACCGTGCACGAGCTCCTGGAGGAGCTCGTCGTCGACGGCGTCGCCGACCGCCTCCTCGCGCAGAAGCTCTTCCGTCGATTCGAGGTCGGCGAACCGGCCCTCGAGCTCGGCGAACTCCTCGAGGCGGCGCTTGACGCGGCTGTACTCGGCGGAGACCCTGGAGGCGGCTGCCTGGTCGTCCCAGAAATCGCTCGCACGCATGCGCTCCTCGAGGGCTTCGAGGTCTGCTGTCAGCCTGAGGGGGTCAAAGATAGCTCCGCAGCCATCCCAGGCGCCCGGAGGCTTCCTTGAGACGCTCACGGAGCGAGTCGAGCTGTACGAGTGCTTCTGAGGCGGCGGGGCTCATGATCGCCGTAGTCTACCCCAAACGCGCTTGTGCTTCAGCTGCGGCGGGAACGCGCCGATACTCACCCCGCGGGCACGTGCGGGCGCGCAACCCCCGCACCCATGCCGATGTGACCAGATTCCGGGCAGACTATCCCGGGGATGTGAACGCCAGGAGGACGATGACCGAGACGGGCCGCACGGAGCAGCGCGAGTCTGCGCGCAGGCATACCGGTGAGGAGTTCGCCTTGGCGTCGTTTGCCGTCGACCACGCCGCCATCGCGATGTTCGTTCTGGACCAGAACGGGCGTTTCGTGCGCGTCAACGCGCAGGCTTGCCGCTCCCTCGGCTATGCGGAGGAGGAACTCCTCGCGCTGACGTTCCAGGATATCTCCGCTGGATTCCCGGTCGAGGGCTGGCCGGACCACTGGCGCGCTCTGCAACGAGAGGGCGCCGTCGTCCTCGACGATATCCACCGTCGCAAGGATGGATCCCTGGTCGAGGTGGAGATCCACGCCAACCTGCTGCGCTTTCGTGGCCGTGAACTCAACGTCGCGTTCGCCCTCGACCTCACGGAGCGAAACCACGCCCGAAACGCTCTCGAGGAGCGGGAGCGCATGCTGAGCACGCTCTTCGACAATCTTCCCGGCATGGCCTATCGCTGCGCCAACGACCCCGAGTGGACCATGGCGTTCGTGAGTGACGGCTGTCTCGATCTCACGGGGCGCGCGCCTTCCGATCTCCTCGACAACGCCACTGTGGCATTTGCGGACATCATCCACCCCGACGATCGCAGCCTGGCGTGGGATGAGATCTCGGCCGCCCTCGAGCGACACCGGCAGTGGACCATCACGTATCGTCTGGTCATGCCCGACGGGCACGAGAAGTGGGTCTGGGAGCGCGGCAAGGGCGTGCGTGACAGCAACGACTCGCTCCTCCACCTCGAGGGTTTCATCACGGACGTCAGCGAGCAGCGCCGGGTCGAGGCGGCTCTCCGCGACCGCGAGCAGATCCTCAGCGGTCTCGTCGGCAGCCTCCCCGGCGCCGCTTACCGCAGTCAGCTCTGCGACCCTTGGCGCACCACCTTCCTGAGCGAGGGCTGCCGCAAGCTCACCGGCTACGGGACGCAAGAGCTCCTCGGGGGCGACCGCGACTGGATGGACATCATCCATGCGGACGATCTTGAGGGCGTCATCGGCGACCTGAAGCGAGACCTTGCCGCGGGGGCGGACACCACCATGTCCGAGTACCGCGTGATCACCAAGGGCGGCGAGCAGCGCTGGTTGCTTGACCGCGGCGTCTTTTCGCGCAACGACGAAGGCACGCCGGAGGAGCTCATCGGTCTGCTCATCGACATCACCGCGCGACGTGAGACCGAGGAGACGCTGCTGCAGCGCGAGCACCAGCTCGAGGCACTGATGAGCAACATCCCCGGCATAGTCTATCGCTGCGAGGCAACTGCCCCCTGGCAGGACGAGTTCATCGGCGCCGCCTGCCTCGAGACCACCGGGTATTCGGCGGATCAGCTGATCGCCGGGGCGCCCGTCTGGGAGGAGGTCATGGAGCCTGCGGACAGAGAGCTGCTGAGCCAGGAGACGCGCGAAGCGATCGCCGCTCACCGGCGCGGCGAGCTCGAGTACCGCATCCACACGGCAAGCGGCGAGCTGCGCTGGATCTGGGACAGGTTCCACATCGTCCGCGACATGGACGACGCTCCGATCGCGCTCGAAGGCCTGATGCTGGACGTGACGGACCGTCATCTCGCGGAGGAGCAACTCGGCGCATCGCGCCGGGAGCTGGAGCTTCACGCACAGATAGCCACC
>JAPLCM010000224.1 GCA_026392275.1 Actinomycetota bacterium
TTGGCGGAGTCCTCGCGCATCTTCTCCTCGATCAAGAGCAGATGCCAGCGCTCGTTGTCCTGCGCTTCCCGCCCCCACAGCACAATGGCGCCGGCCGCTTGCACGAGCGCCTGATCACCCCGGTGATGCCTAACGCGCGCCCGTTCACGCTTCTCCCACGCGTGGTACGGGACCGGGGCCAGGATCTCGACGAGCTTCGCTTTGGCGAGGGTCGTCTCCTTTCCGACAAGCAGGTCCATGCTGCCGAAGAAGCCGCGGGCCGCCGCCGAGTACAGGTATCGCGGTCGCGCCCTTGCTGCCTGCTGTTCCTTCTTGAGGTCGATCTGCACCTGTTCCACCGGTCACTCCTCGTGTCGCGATCCATCAGCGCGGCGTCGCCCGTGAACCCACGCCGTTAGAGTCCCCGCGCCACGACACCCGAAAACGTTCGGTCGGCCGCGCGCCAGCCGACACCGGCACGTCCGCGGCGAGGCTTGGCCTATACTCGCAGTGTGACGACAACGCGACAGGAGACGCCCAGCGGCTCGTCCCGGCACTTCCGAGGGCGTGGGCGTCTCCAGAGGAGGCAGACATGTCGAGTCAGGTAAAGCGTGAGCCCATCCAGGTCTACCTCTGGGAGCCGGGCCAAGGGCGCCCACCGTTCAGCTTCGAGCCGGGACCCCTCGAGTATCTTCCCTCTGATGCTCCGCTGCCCCAGGTCGGCGACACCCTTCTTCTACCGAGGAACGTCACCGGCGACAGCAAGGAGCAGACGTTTGCCTGGCACGGCACGCTCGCGCCGTTCCGGGTCATCGAGGTCGAGCACGTGTACTTCCGCGAGACCGACGAGAAACTCCTACCCGCTAACCCGAGGCCGGCCCGCTACGTGAGGACCATGATCGCCGTTCGACGCCTCACACCAGAGCAGTTCGACGCCGATCCCGGGCAGGCTGCCGGGTGAGGCGCAGGTTTCATCGCCGACTCTGAGGTAGCCCAGCGAGCTCCGGCGGGTCGGTGAAGCCCGTGGACACGTCGCGGAGGGGGTGGAACGCCGTCGCGTCTTTCTGCGGCCGCGACGGCGCCGCCCAGCCCGACCTCCTGACGACCTCCGGCAACCGGGCGCTCAGCCGCTGCGCCGCCGAGACCGGCCGCGTGGGCGCGGCGCACCGGCTGGCCGCGCCTTGTCCCATTCCGCGGGGTGGCCGTGACCGCACTCGCGCAGGTGGGCAAACAGGTCGCCGCGGCGCGCGAAGGCATCCCCGCAGGTGGCGCAGCGAAACGTGATCGGGGTGCCGAGGCGCGCGGCGCCGCAATCGTCATGAAGCAGGCACATGTGGTTGTCGAGGTCCCGCTGCGACTTGAGGGCCGCGCGGCAGATCTCGCAGTCGAAGGTCTTGGGAGCAGTGAGAGTGCGCACTTGGCATCGTCCTCTCGACGATTGGCCGCGTCCGCCGCCGAGCTGCTCGCGCGAGCCCGCGTCGTCACGGCAACTTGACCGAGCAACTAGTTATTCCCCTCAGCGCGCAAAAAGGCACCAACAGCTTGACGACGACGGGGTGCCCGGTCGCCGCAGACGCGCGAGAGGCGCGCCCGGGGCGGAACGCAGTGGCTGGTGAGTCTTTCGAGGGGCCCGGGGACACCGCCCCACGCGCCGGCGCCCACCTCAGGGTCGTAGTAGGTGCGAACGCCTTCAGGCCGATCCCCGCGCTGCCACGCCTCACGCGAGCCCCATGCGCCGAAGCAGATAGAGCGCCTGCTCATTGGCACGCCGTGGTACAGACCGAGGACGCGTGGGTCGATGTCGCCGGCCACCATCTCCGCCGAGGAACGGTCGGCGACGAGAACGGCCACGTTCTGCAGCTGGTCGAGCAGCTCCTGCGGCAGCTCGGCCAGAGCCGCTTCCGCGGCGGACCTCAGGGAGGCGAAACCGCTGGACCCCGCCGCCTCACTTCAGCCCGGTCACTCTCGTGCCGATGACCCTTCGTGGGGGACGCGGGAAGCGATGTCGACGCGCCGCGCGAGCTCAGTGGAAAGACGACCGTGGAGAAGCTGACGATCTCTATCGGACTGACGATCGGTGGCATCGTCGGCGCCTACCTGCCCGTCGTGCTGTTCCACGTGAGCGGGCTCGCCCTGGTGAGCCTCGTCTGCGGCTTTGTCGGCGCCATCGTCGGGGCATGGCTGGGGTGGAAGCTCACACTCTGGATCGGGGAGTGACTTCTTCGACTGCCTGGGACGGTCAGGTGAACGTACCCGATCACAGCTTCAGGAAGTGAAATGCCTCGTAGACGAAGTACGCCGGCCAGACTATCGCCTGAAAGACACCGTAAGCTCCATCCCAGAACGAAGTCGCGCTCTGGATGAAGTAGACAAGCGCTCCGATGAAACCGAGTCCGTAGACAGCCCCGCCAACGGCTCCGCCGGCATTCCCTCCGCTCTCGGACATCTCCCCTCCTCGCTTCCCTGGTTCATCGCACCTGATCGATGGCACTCGACGTCGGTGCTGGACCGAGTGCGGCATCTCCGCCGTGGTGCTTGCAGATGCAGCCTACCACCCACCATCCCGCAGCGACATCAGGCGAATCGCCTCCAGTGCCGGAGTCCTCCGAGCGACTCGCACGGTGCTGCCAGTCTCCACAGGTCGGTCTGCGAAAGCGGATGGCAGCTGCACTCGTGAGCCGGCGGTCTCCGCGCAGGTGGCCTCAGCCAACCCCAGCGGGTCCCGTCTCAGAAGCGCATGGATGTGGGTTGCTCGGGGATTGCAGCCGGGCCATCGGCGGATCTCGCGGAGGGCTCGCAGAGCGCGCGGAACTCGGGAGTCTGGCGTCGGCATTGTAACCCCTCGGGCTGTCGAGTATGCTCCGACCGAGCGTGACCTGCGAGCACCTTAGGAGACAGCCTGGTGGAACCGGCTGCAGTGTTGAGAGTGCGGGGAAGCGACCGGCGGCGGATTCGCCGGTTCGTGTTCCGCGAGCGACGTTCGGGCTTCCAGCGGCGTTGGACGCCGCACCGGGCGCCGTTCGGCGCCGCGCTCGAGGCGTCGCTCGTGTATCTGCGCGATCATCGCGGTGCGCTCGTGGCCATGCTGGCACTCGCCAATCTCCTCAGCCTGATTGACCTCTGGTTCACCTCGATCGCCTTGCATCTCGGCGTCGCCGAGGCCAACCCCTTCATGCGGTACTTGTTCGAGGCCAACGTGACGCAGGCGGCGATCGTCAAGTGCGGTCTCGTCGTCGCGGTATCCCTCGGGATCTGGGCGTTGAGGCGCTACAGAGTGGCGCTGATGACGGCGCTCTTCTTCCTCGGAGTGTACGGCGCGGTGGCGATGTACGAGATCGTCGGCCTCGCGTGGATGGTCTAGCGGAGACGCCTGGATCACGCGGCGCGCGAGCGTCACGCCGACCCTAGTTCGAGACCAGCTCCCTGAAGAGCGCCTTGGCGAACTCGGACCGCATCCCCTCGGCGAGCGCCAAAGAGACGTCGAAGTCCGCGTCGCACAGCAGCCTCATCTGGAGGTCGACTTCGGAGATGCCGAGTATCTCCATCGCGGTCTCCAGCTCGACGCCGGAGACCACCTGCTCGAGCAGTCGCTCGCGCTGTGCGCTCGTCAACATGTATTCAGCCTACC
>JAPLCM010000099.1 GCA_026392275.1 Actinomycetota bacterium
GGCGAGGCTCTCGCGGAGGTCGTCGTCAGAGCCGGCCGGGAGAGGTTCACGGCCACCGTCGTGGACGAGCTCTTCCTGCGGGTGCAGGAGGCCCACGTGAGCCGCCTTATCGCAAGGCTGAAGGTCACGGCGAAGACCGACGAAAGTGGGAAGCAGGACTCGGAGCTGATCAGGCTGCAGGCGGTGCGCCGCACGTTGCACGAGGCGATCCGCACGATCCCGGTGGACGAGGAATCCGACCAAGGCTAGAGGACGACGCACTTGACCGATTTCGCAGAAGACCGCAGCAAACCGACGGAGTCCGCAGAGCTCGCCATCGACGAGGTCCGCGTGCTCGTGGAAGAGGGTCGTGAGCAGGGCTACCTGGCCAGCGACCATATCGCCGACGCCCTGCAGGACGTCGAGCTCACGGCCGACCAGATCGACGGTATCTACAACCTGTTCGCCGACCTCGGCATCGACATCATCGAGGGCGACGTGGCCGTCGGCGACGACGGCCCCGAGGTCAAGGTCGAGGAGGAGATCATCCCCAAGCTCGACCTCTCGGTGAAGACGCCCACCAACGACCCCGTACGCATGTACCTCAAGGAGATCGGCAAGGTGCCGCTGCTCACCGCCGAGGAAGAGGTGTCGCTGGCCAAGCGCATCGAGCGCCGCGACATGGACGCCAAGCGCAAGCTCATCGAAGCCAACCTGCGCCTCGTCGTGTCGATCGCCAAGCGCTATGTCGGCCGAGGCATGTTGTTCCTGGATCTCATCCAGGAAGGCAACCTCGGCCTCATCCGCGCCGTCGAGAAGTTCGACTACCGCAAAGGCTACAAGTTCAGCACCTACGCCACCTGGTGGATCCGCCAGGCGATCACGCGTGCCATCGCCGACCAGGCGCGCACGATCCGCATCCCGGTGCACATGGTCGAGAACATCAACAAGCTCGTGCGCGTGCAGCGTCAGCTGCTGCAGGACAGCGGCCGCGAACCCACCCCCGAGGAGATCGCCGCGGAGATGGGCACCACGCCCGAACGCGTCCGTGAGATCCTCAAGATCAGCCAGGAGCCGGCGAGCCTCCACACGCCGATCGGCGACGAGGGCGACGCGCTGCTGGTCGACTTCATCGAAGACAAGGACGCCACGTCGCCGGTCGAAGAGGTCGACGGCATCGTGCAGCGCGAGGAGCTCGTACGTGTGCTGCAGCTGCTCACGCAGCGCGAACGCCGAATCGTCGAGTTGCGTTTCGGCCTCGCGGGCGGCAACCCGCGCACCCTCGAAGAAGTCGGGCAGAAGTTCGGCGTCACGCGCGAGCGCATCCGCCAGATCGAGGCCAAGACGCTGGCCAAGCTCAAGGCGTACCGCGACGCGCAGTGCCTGCGCGAGTTCCTCGATTAGTGTGGACGTCGAAGGAGAGGCTTTCGTGAGCAACGAGCATCTGCCCAACGTGTATCTCAAGTTCCGCGACGGTTTTCCCGCTGTCGCGACGGCCCTGGACGGCCTCGGCGGGGCCGTCGACGCGGCCGGGCCGCTGGACGAGCGCACGGCGCGCCTCGTGAAGCTGGGGCTGGCCATCGGCGCCGCCGCCGAGGGCTCGGTGCGGTCCAACGTCAGAAAGGCGATGGCCGCCGGGGCGACCGCCGACGAAGTCCGTCAGGTCGCCCTGCTGGCCATCACTACCTGCGGCTTCCCGCTGGCCATCGCCGGCGCCGGCTGGATCGACGAGGTGCTCGACACCGAAGCCTGAGGCCGCCGGCGCCTTCTGGCTCACCAGCCGACGCGCCGGCCCCCGTCACGCGTGACCTTCTCGCGGCACAGCCGCGTGATGGCGGCGCGCACCGTGCGGGCCACCAGCCAGCCTACCGTGGTCGCGGGGCCGGCGTAGCTTAGCCCCGTTCCCTGCCCCGTGCAGGCCACGACCACCGCGTCGGTCGAGGTGCCGCTGGCCGGATCGCCTTGCGGCGTGCGCACGTCCCATTCGCTGAGCGTCATGGTCTTGGCCTCGGTCGCCGTGATCACGGCATTGACCATGGCGCTCGGCGTCAAGGCGGCGTCGATGAGCAGGATCGCGTTGATCGTCCCGGGTGAGCCAGTCAGCGGCGGGGTGACTCCCGCGTTCGATGTGTTGCTGAGCCCCAGCGACACCACGGCCGCGACGGTGGCGCCGTCGCGTGACTCCGCCACGACGCAGGCGTGCTCGGTGGAGGCGGCGGTCATGAGGCCCACGAACGGGCTGCCGACGCCGCAGGATGCGGCGAAGGCCGCAAGATCGTCCTCTGGGCTCCCGCCGTCGTAGTCCTTGTCGACGTGCATGTTGACGATGTCGCGGGCGCTGCAGAGCCCGCCGCCGACGACCGCCGAGCTCAGCACCGCGAGCGGGAGCGCGCTGGTCACGCGCACCGCCTTCTCGTCGATGACGACGGCGATGCCGGGGATGGTCGTGTCGGGCGCGTCGGTCATTGCCTCCCTCTCCACTCTGCTCGCCGGCGATTCATTCGGGCGGGTGCTCGCCAAGGGGCGGGCGCAATCCTAGACCGTATGGCGCGGAGGCGCCCGCGGCTGTGCGATCCGACCCCGCTCGCGAAAGCCGTCGCGGCCCACGCCGAGGCGGCGGATCTGCGCATCGAGGGAGCGCACCTGTTCACCTTCAACCAGATCGAGGCCACGGAGGCCCGGGTCCGTCGAGCCTCGTCCGGATGACGGGCCGGGCGTCCACCGCCCGCCGGTCGCCTACGGCGTCGGCGGGCTCGCCGGCGTGACCGTCGCTGGGTCCGCGTCACGCGCGCCCGGCGTCGGGCCCGCTCGTTTGAGCGCGGACGCAGTCCCCAGCACCGAGCCGAGGAGGATGAGGGGCATGCCGACGGCGATGCCCAGTGTCAGCGGCTCGCTGAGGATGACGACGCCGAGGAGGACCGCGACGAGCGGGTTGACGTACGTGATCACGGTGGCGCGCGACGGCCCCACTTCGCGGATCAGCGCGAAGAAGATGAGGAAAGCGAGCACCGTGCAGACGAGCGCCAGCGTGGCGACGGCGCCCACGGTCTCCGCGGACAGCGACGCCGGCATGGTCAGCAGGCCGGCCGGCGCGAAGAAGACCGCGGTCAGCGCCAGCGAGGCGGCGATGACGCCAAGGGTGGGCAGGCCGGCGAGGCGCCGGCTGATGATCAGGGGGCCGCTCGCGTAGCAGAGCGCCACCACGAACATCTCCGCGACGGCCAGCGGGTCGCTGCCGCTGGTGTCGATGCCGACCAGGGCCGCCACGCCGGCGAAGCCGATGACCAGGCCGGTGACGCGACGCGCGTCGAAGTGCTCGCCCGCGCCCACGGCGAGGGAGAGCACGGCCGCGATCAGCGGCACCGTGGCCACCAGAAGCCCGGCCAGGGAGCTCGAGATGCGCTCTTCGGCGTGCGACAGCAGGAGCCACGGTACGGCCAGCTCGATCACGGTGTAGACCACCACCCAGCGCCAGCGCGCCAGCAGCGGCCGCAGTTCGCCGCGGTGCAGCGCCAGGGGCACGAGCAGAAGGGCCGCCGGCGCCGTGCGCAGAAAGACGAGTGCGGGCGGCGGCAGCTCCCGGACCGCCACCCGGATCAGAAGGTACGGGATGCCCCAGATCACGCACAAGGCGATGAACAGCAGCCATCCTTTGCGCGACACGGGCGTCACCTCCTCGGGGTGCATCCGGCGCCGGATGCGCGAGGAGTCTACGCGTCGGCCACCCTGTTGGCACCCGTCGCGGCCCCCCGCGGCCCCCAAGGCGCGGGCGCCCGTCGAGGTGAGCCGCCTCGCGGCGCTCGACCCGGTTAGAATGACGTCCAGTCAAGAAGTCACAGCATCGTTGGGGCGAGGGAGGACTGGGATGGCCGCGGAGCCGACAAACGGGTACGGGCAGGAGCCCACGTGGGCGCCGGCGCGCCCGCGAGTGCGGCTGCGCCGTGTGCTCGTCTCCTGGGTCACGGCGGCGCTGGCCGTGTACGTGGCCACGTGGCTGGTGCCCGGCGTGAGCGTCGAGGGGCCGTTCGGGGCGTTCGTGGCGGCGGCCCTCATCGCGTTGCTCAACGCGCTCCTGCCGCCGCTCATCGCCGCGCTGCGACTGCCGTTCATGCTGGTCGCCGGCTTCTTGCTCGTGCTGCTTCTCGACGCCTGGATCTTCAAGCTGGCCTCAGACATCTCCGACAGCTCGTTCAAGGTGGATTCGTTCTGGTCGGCGCTGGCCGCCGCCCTCGTCGTCGCCGCGGTGACCGTGGTCCTCGAGGTCCTCCTCGGCACCAACGACGACGACACCTACACGGTGCGCGTGATCCAGCGCATCGCTCGCCTCTCCGGGGAGCGCGTGGTGACCGACGTGCCGGGGATCCTCTATCTGGAGATCGACGGCCTGGCGCTGCCCGTGCTTCAGCGCGCCATGCGCGACGGGCATGCCCCCGAGATGGCGCGCTGGCTGGCTGAGGGCACGCATCGCCTGGCGGAGTGGGAGACCGACCTCTCGTCGCAGACCGGAGCCTCCCAGGCGGGCCTCCTGCTGGGCTCCAACGACGATATCCCCGCCTTCCGCTGGGTCGAGAAGGAGTCGGGCACGCTCATGACCTGCTCGGCGCCGCCCGACTGCGAGGAGATCGAGCGGCGGCACGCCTCCGGCCGCGGGCTCCTCGCCGGCGGCGGCGCCAGCCGCAGCAATCTGCTCTCGGGCGAGGCCGACCACGTCATCCTCACCATCAGCCGCATGGCCGCCGAGAAGAAGGCCAACCCCGGCTACCGCACCTTCTTCGCCAACGGTTTCAACGTCACGCGCACGCTCGTCCTGTTCTTCTACGAGGTCGGCCTCGAGTGGATCGCGGCCGTGCGCGGCATCCGTCGCGATATCCGGCCGCGCGGGCATCGCGGCGGCAAGTACCCTTTCCTTCGCGCCGCGCTCGCCGTGGCCGTGCGCGACATCACCGTCTACAGCCTGCTCGGCGACATGATGAAGGGCCGGCCGGCGGTGTATGCGTGCTTCGCCGGCTACGACGAGGTCGCGCACCACTCGGGGCTCGAGCGCGCCGACACGCTCGAGGTGCTGCGCAAGCTCGACGAGCAGTTCGGGCGCATCGCTCGCGCCCGGAAGTTCGCGGCGCGCCCGTACGAGATCGTCGTGCTCTCCGACCACGGCCAGACCCAGGGTGCGACGTTCAAGCAGCGCAACGGCTACGGCCTCGACGACCTCGTGCGGCGCTCGCTCGAGGGCCGCACGGTCAGCCGTCTGCGCACCGGCGACGAGAACGACTCCGCCGTCGCCCACGCCTTCACCGAGGCCACCGGCGGCAAGAAGAGCAAGCGTGCGAAGAACGACGTCTCCGGCGAGGAGACGGTGGTCCTCGGGTCGGGCAACCTGGGGCTCGTCTACCTCATGGAGGAGAAGCGGCGGCTGACGCTCGAAGAGATCACAGACCGGCATCCCCGTTTGATACCAGCCCTGCGCGAGCACCCACACGTGGGCTGGCTGCTGGTGCGCTCGGCGGAGCACGGCCCCATGGCCCTAGGCGCCGGTGGGGTTCGCTACCTGGCGGACGATCGCGTGGAGGGCGAGGACCCCCTGACGGGGTTCTCCGCGAACGCCGCGCGTCATCTGCAGCGCACCGACGGCTTCGCCCACGTCGCCGACATCATGGTGGGCAGCTTCTACGACCGGCAACTCGACGAGGGCTGCGCCTTCGAGGAGCTGATCTCGTTCCACGGCGGCATGGGCGGTCCGCAGACGCGGGCCACCCTGCTGTATCCGGCGCGGCTGCCGCTGCCGCCGGAGCCCATCGTCGGCGCCGAGGAGGCGCACGGCGTACTGGCCGGGTGGCGCCGCCTGCTCCAGGGCGAGTTCGCGGCGCCGGCTGGGCCTGCGTGAGCCGCGAAGACGCCTCCGCGGCAGCCTCCGCGCGCTGGGCTGCTGCGGCGGCGGCCGGCACGCGCCTCCTGCTCGCCGTCGTGGCCGTGGTCACAACGTTCACCGTCGGCGTACGCGCGAGGGGACTCTGGCTGCGCGACCCGCAGCACGCAGAAGTACTGCACGGCGCCCTGAAGCGCGTGCTCGAACCGTGGGCGCATTGGGACGGCGTCTGGTTCATCCGTGTCGCCGCCGACGGTTACGGCGCTCACGGGCACAGCCAGGCGTTCTTCCCGCTGTACCCGCTCCTCGTGCGCGTTGTCGCGGTGGCGACTGGGCACAACTACGTCGTCGCCGGCCTTGTCGTGTCGCTGGCCTGCTACGCGGGCGCGATGGCGGTGCTCTTCAAGCTTGCGCACGCGCTCCTCGGCCCACGCGTGGCCCTCTGGAGCGTGGTCTTCATCTCCGTGTTTCCGACGGCGCTCTTCTTCCAGGCCGTGTACAGCGAGTCGCTCTTCCTGCTGCTCACGCTCCTGAGCTTCTGGTGGGCGCGGCGCAGCAGCTGGGCCCTGGCCGGCCTGGCGGGGCTGCTGGCCGTGCTTGCGCGCAGCAACGGCGTGGTGCTCCTGCTTCCGCTTGCCGTCATGTGGTGGGAGCAGCGGCGAGGCAGCGAGCTGAGACTGCCGGGCGGCCCTGCCGCCGGCCCGGCGCCGCCCGCCCGCCGCCTGCGCGTCTCGTCCGCAGCCTGGCTGCTCCTCGTGCCCGCCGGCCTCGCTCTGTACATGGCCTACCTGTGGTGGGCGTTCGGCGATCCGCTGCTGTTCAGCGGCGCGCAGGCATACTGGGGCCGCGAGCTCACGCTCCCCACCTCGGCGATCTGGCGAGGCGCCGTGGCCGCGGTGGACGGCGTGCGCTGGGTGGCCGCGCACGGCGTCGGCCCGATCCTGGGCATGCGCCTGCCGTCGGGCGGCCCCGACAGCACGGTGGTCGCCAACCTGCTCGAGTTCTCGAGCTTCGCCGCTGCCGTGGCGCTGCTTGTCGCCTGCTGGCGCAAGCTGCCGGCGGCCTACACGCTATACGCCCTGGCCGCCCTGCTGTTCCCGCTGCTGTACTCGACGACGGCGCGGCCCCTGTACACGCTGCCGCGCTTCATCATCGTCATCTTCCCGCTCTTCATCGGGGCAGCCGTGGTGCTGGCTCCGCACTGCGTGTGGCGCGGGGTGGAGGTGGGCTTCCTGGGGGTGCTCCTGGTGGTGTCCACGGTGCTCTTCGCCAGCTTCACGTAGCCGGCGCGCCGCGGGCGCGCCGCGCCTCCGCTCAGTCCTCTTCCTCGCGCCCCGGGTGCAGATCGTCGAGGCCCTCGGCGAGCACCTTCTCGAAGCCTACCGTGTCGCGGGGCGGCTCGGGCGCGCCGTCCTGCGTCTCTGTTACGGGCTGTCCCCGGTCGTCCACGGCGACCACGCGGTCGGTGCCGGCCGCGCGCTCGTCCGCGACGTCGGGTACGACCGCCTGGCCGCCTTTCATCAAGCGGAAGATGATGAACCAGCCTGCGCCGACGACGATCGCCAGGGTGACGACCACGAGGATCACAACGTCCATACCGGGCCAGCCTTTCATGGTGGGGCATACCTCCGAGACGGTATCAGCTGCCGCGGCGCGCTTCCCGTTCGCGCGGTGCAGGAAGCCCCGGACCGGCGACGAAGACGGT
>JAPLCM010000270.1 GCA_026392275.1 Actinomycetota bacterium
ACAATCAGGAGTTCATCAAGTGACGGATCCGACCAACGCGCGCGCCGATCGTGCTGGGGGCGACCGCTGCTTCATCAGAGAGGCCGACCTGCGTGAGCTCACCGCCGAGCTGCTGGCTGCCGGCACCGAGGTCGTCGCGCCTGTGGCCGTCGATGTCTGTGCATCGCCGTCGGCAGTTGCGTCTGCCGCCTGCCGTATGCCGGGCGCGGCGCCCATCGAGATCGAGTACCGCGCCCTCAGGGACGCGTCCGAGCTCGACGTCAGCCGCGGCATGCCCGTGCTCTCGCTGAAGAGCTACTTCCTGCCCGAGCACGAGGCGCTCTTCTGCTGGCGGCAACACGGGATGCAGATCGAGATCGAGCAGGTGGCGACCAACTTCGCCCCACGCGTCATCCTTGCGGCGAAGCCCTGCGACAGCGCCGCCCTGGCGGTCGTCGACAAGGTCATGAACTGGGACTACCAAGACGAGCTGTGGAACGGCCGCCGTGAGGCGACGACGATCGTCAACCTCGCGTGCCCCGTCGTCGACGAGAGCTGCTTCTGCACCGCGGTCGGCACCGCGCCCGACGACGCGAAGGGCGCCGACGCCCTGCTTTCGCCGGTCGAGGGCGGCTATCTGTTGGAGGCGACCACCGACAAGGGGCGCGCCTTTGTGGAAGCCCACGCCGCCCGCTTCACGGCCGAGGCGGGCGCCAACGGCGCGGAGCAGCGCGGCCGACAGGCCGCGGAGGAGCGCGCCGCCGCTCGCGCCCGCGTCGCCGCCAACCTCGAGATCGACGCTGAGTCAGTGCGCGACTGGATCGACACGCACTTCGAAGACCCGCTGCTCGCCGCGCTCGGCGTGCGCTGCAACGGCTGCGGCGCCTGCTCGAGCGTGTGCCCCACCTGTCACTGCTTCGACATCGTCGACGAAGAAGAAGGCATCGGCAAGGGTACCCGGCGCCGCTGCTGGGACACCTGCCAGGCGCCGACGTTCACGCTGCACGCCAGCGGCCACAACCCGCGCGACAGCCAGAATCCTCGCTATCGCCAGCGCATCAACCACAAGTTCTCGATCTATCCGCTCAAGTTCGGCGAGGTGCTGTGCACGGGCTGCGGCCGCTGCACGCGCGTCTGCCACGCCGGCCAGGACCTCGTCGAGATCCTCGCCGCGATCGACATCGCCGCGCGGCGCCCCGAAGCAGCCGTCGCCGGGGCGGAGCCGACCGGCTCGTGAACATCTACCAGCCACAACTGACGCTCGTCACGGCGGTCACCGAGGAGACGCACGACACGCGCACCCTGCGCCTCGAGTTCAAGGACGAAGCGCTGCGCGACTCCTTCGACTTCCACGCCGGGCAGTTCGGCGAGTACAGCGTGTTCGGCGCCGGCGAGAGTACCTTCTGCATCGCCAGCGCGCCCACCCGCAAGGGCTTCATCGAGTGCAGTTTCAAAGCCGTCGGCAAAGTAACGGGCGAGCTCCGCGAAGTGAATGTCGGCGACACCGTGGGTTTCCGTGGCCCCTACGGCAACTGGTTCCCGGTGGACGACTGGAAGGGCAAGGACGTCGTCTTCATCGCCGGAGGCATCGGCCTGGCGCCGGTGCGCTGCGTCATCTGGAACGTGCTCGACCGCCGCGACGAGTTCGGCGACGTGACCATCGTCTACGGGGCGCGGTCCGTTGACGATCTCGTGTACAAGCGCGAGCTCGAAGAGTGGGCCGCGCGCACCGACGTCAAGATCGTGACCACAGTAGACCCCGGCGGTCAGACCCCCGAGTGGAAGGGTGAGGTCGGCTACGTCACGCCGGTCGTCGAGGCGACGGCGCCGAAGGCGCAGAACGCCGTCGCTGTGCTCTGCGGGCCGCCCATCGTCGTGAAGCTCACGCTGCCCGTGCTCGACAAGCTCGGCTTCGCCGACGACGCCATCTTCACCACGCTCGAGAACCGCATGAAGTGCGGCCTCGGCAAGTGCGGGCGCTGCAACATCGGGCCCGTGTACGTGTGCAAGGACGGGCCGGTGTTCACCGCGGCTCAGATGAAGGCGCTGCCCGCCGAGTTCTGAGGTCCCGCGTGTCTCGCGCGGCTCCACGCCGGCGGGTTCAGAAAGGCGAAGACCGCATCCAGCACCTTCTCGAAGACGGGCCAGTACGCCTCTCCGTGAGCGTCGCGACCGTCCGGCACGGCGATCCCGGCCGCGGCCAGCGCCGGCCCGATCTCGGACGTGAGCAGGCGCGCTTCACTCGCCCGCAGGTAGAGGCTGCGTTCGCTTGCGGCGTCCTCCTCGAACCACGCCGTGATCCGCCAGACCGAGGGCAGCAGCCCAAACGTAGAGAGATGGTCGAACGGCTGCGCAGCGAGGGCGAAGCGCGGTGCTGCCCTCGGTCAGGGACGGTGCTCTTGCGGGTGTCGGTCAAGACGGCCGGCTGTCGTTCTGAAACGGACAGATAGTGGCGATTCTGTCCGTCCATGGCAGTCAACCCCGATGCTCGCCGGCTTGCCTATCTTCTCCTCAACGAGATCCGGATGATCCCCGAGCGGCAGCACATCGTGCTTCGAGTGCTTGACGCCGAGTTAGTGGAGATCATGCTGAGCGGCTTATCCGCCAGGATCGGTCACACCGAACCGGCGACCGAACGCCCCTTACAGCCGCCTTCGACCAGCTGGGGATGCCGCCGCACCCAGCCGAGCAGCGCATCCAGGAGATCGCCGATATCGCCGGCGTGCTGCGTGCAGATCTCGTACAGCTCCTTATCGGTGACTTCGTCGTAGAAGTGGGTCAGCCGGTTGCGGCAGCCCGCCAGCCGCACGAGAAGCGCACCCTGCGCCTCGTCGAGCACGTGCGCCCGAGCGAGCGCGATTGCGACCTCCTTGTACTCGGCCGGACCCTGCCCGATGCCCTTGGCGATGATGTGGCGGCCGAGGTCGAGCAGCACCTCGAGCGCGCGGCGTAAGTACGACTCGGCAGACGCCGCGTTGCGAGAATCGGCCGCGAAGGCGGCCGGGTCGGAAAGCGGCAGGCGCTCGATGCCCGCCAGCATGTCTCGCACGCGCGACGCCTTCTGCACGACCGTGACGGCCCTCACCTAGCCCGGCGTCATCGCGCGGTCTCGAGGAGGTCGCGGAACTGCTCGCTGTAGAACGGCGCGAGGTCGCCGGCGCGCCTCAGGTAGTAGAGCTGGCTCTCGGCCTCCTCGTCCGGGTCGGCGCACAGCAGAAGCTCGCCACGCACGACCTCGGCGGCGAGTGGAGCATTGGCCTCGGGCAGCACCACGAGATCGACACGAGAGACGGCGAGCAGGTCCTCGAGTTCGAGGGTGAGCCGCACGCGTTGCTCGGCCGACAGCCGTAGCCCGCGCATCGGCTGCACGCCGATGTCGACGTCCGAGTGGGGATGGGCGGCCGGCGCAGCGCCCACGGTCTGCGGGGGGGAGCCGGCCACGAGCGCAGCGATCTCCGCCGCCCGGCTGCCGAACACGTACATCGCCGTCACAGGGTACCGCCGGAGCATGTCACGCAAGGTGGTGTGAAACTCCGTGCCCATGCTCGCATTATGCCACGTCGACCCGGGAGGAGGGGGCGCTCGCGCGCCGAGCGGCGCCTGAGCGCGCTTCGGTACGGTCCTTCTCCTCAACGTCTTGCGATCGCGTGGTCTGAGGTAGTTCTCGGGTAGGCTTGCCGCGAAGCCGACTGCAGGGAGGAGCGATGACGAGTCCGACCCAGAGCCGCACCACGTTGTCGAGCGTGATCAGCTCCGCGCGAGACGCCAAGGCGCATCCGCGGACCTCGCCCGCGTCTGCGCGCGAGTCCGTCCACGTCAGCCACAAGGAATGGGCGGCGCAGGGGAAGGCGGCGCGCCGGGACGCGCCCAGGTCGAGCCATGCGAAGTGGGAACCCGCCGCAAACCGGCCGGACCCGGTCGCACTGCTCGAAGAGCAGGCCGAGAGCCGGGTCCCCGAGCTCGTCCCCATCCGCCACGGGCGCATGCTGGTCTCGCCGTCCACGTTCTATCGCGGCGCCGCGTTCATCATGGCGGCAGACCTTGCCCCGACGCCGGTCTCCGGTTTCGAGGTGCAGCTGTGCGGTGACGCGCACCTGCTGAATTTCGGCCTGTTCGCGTCACCCGAACGGCAGATGCTGTTCGACATCAACGACTTCGACGAGACGCTCCCCGGCCCGTGGGAGTGGGACGTGAAGCGCCTCGCGGCGAGCTTCGAGGTCGCCGGCCGCGACCTCGGCTTCTCGCCGTCCGACAGGCGTGACATCGTCACAGCGGGCGCGCACGAGTACCGCGACGCGATGCGTCGGGCAGCGCAGATGGGCGCCCTCGAGGCGTGGTATGCGCACCTCTCCGTCGACGACATGATGTCGTTGATCAAGGCCGAGGTGCGCGATAAGCGCCTCAGCAAGAAGGAAGCGAAGGAGGCGGCCGGGGTCGTCGCCAAAGCCCGGTCCCGGGTCCACTCGCGGGCACTTACCAGGCTTGCCGGCGAAGTCGACGGCCGGCTGCGCATCGTGGCCGTTCCTCCGCTCATCGTGCCGATCGACGATGTGCTCCCGCCGGGAACGGCCCGCATGGAGAAGGAGGCGTGGCTGCGCGAACTCTTTCAGTCCTATCGGCACTCGCTGGCCCAGCGGCATCATCCGATCGAGGAGTTCCGCTACGTCGACGGGGCACGCAAGGTGGTGGGCGTGGGCAGTGTCGGGACCCGCGCCTGGATCTTCCTCCTGCTCGGTCGCCAGCGCCAGGCCCCACTGTTCCTGCAGGCCAAGGAGGCGCAGGCCTCCGTCCTGGAGCGCTTCGTCGGCATGAGCGAGTATGCGAACCACGGCCAGCGTGTCGTCGAGGGCCAGCGCCTGATGCAGGCGGCCAGCGACATCTTTCTGGGCTGGCTGCGCCTCAAGAGCCTTGACGGAAAGACGCGCGACTTCTACGTCCGCCAGCTCCATGACTGGAAGGGCAGCGTGAACGTGGATGCCTTCCGCGCGCCGGGGGCGACGCTGTACGCCCGGCTCTGTGGGGCGACTCTGGCTCGGGCGCACGCGCGCCTCGGCGACAGGGTCGCGATCGCCTCGTACCTCGGCAGGGGCGACGCCTTCGACAAGGCGATCGCGGCCTTCTCGGTGAGCTACGCCGACCAGAACGAGCGGGACTACAAGGCCTTCGCCAAAGCCGTGAAGTCGGGGCGGCTGAACGCGGAGACGGGTCTCTGACGAAGGCCCTCGACGACGACGTATCCGCCCCGCTGCGCTCGCGGAACGAGCGTCGCCGCGCTTGCTCTCAGATCTGAGCGGAGAAGAGGCGCGCGAAGGAGTTGCGGAAGCGCGCCCCCGCCGACACGGTTTCGAGGTCCGCGCGCGTGACCTCGCGGCTGTGCTCGAGGTCGCGCTCAAAGGTCCGTTCCATCTCCAGCGCCTTCGCTTCGTCGTAGATCCAGACCATGAGCTCCTTGTGCAGCCGCAGGCTGCGGACGTCCATGTTCATGGTCCCCACCGCGCCGAACAGCGAGTCGACGGCGATCGTCTTGGCGTGGAAGAAGCCGGCTTCGTAGAGGTGGATGCGACCGCCCGCCTCCAGGAAGGGCGCGTAGTAGGTCTGCGCCGCCCAGAAGGGCAGTCGCTTGTCCACCTGGCCGGTCATGAGGAGACTCACGTCCACACCGCGCTGCGCGGCATTGATGAGAGTCTCGAACATCGCTTCGTCCGGGACGAAGTACGGCGACTGGATGCGCACGCTGTGCTGGGCGCCGGCGATGGCCGTCATGTGTGCCCTCCGGCATGCTTCCCACGGGTCCTCCACGGTATGGGCGACGGTCTGCGTGAGCACGCCGTCCCCTCCCGATCCGTCGGGCGCCGGCATGTACTCGTCGCGCAGCAGATCCACATGCTCGTCCTCGAACCAGCGCATCGCGAAGAGCTTCTGCAGCTCCGCCACGGCCTGCCCTGTGTAACGCAGATGCGTGTCGCGCCAGGTGGCGAACCGGCTTCCCCCGTCGATGTACTCCTGACCCATGTTCATGCCGCCGGTGTAGCCGACGTCCCCGTCGATGACCACCATCTTGCGGTGGTTGCGATAGTTGAGCTTCATCGCGGTCGTCACGTCTGCACTCACTACGGCGCCCGCCGCGGCCAGGCGTTTGAGCTCGTCCTTCTTGAACGAGATGCAACCGACGTAGTCGTACATGATGCGAACCTCGACGCCGGCCGCGAGCCGGTCGAGCAGGAGGGCTGTGATCTCGGCCGTGAGCTCGTCTCTCTCCCAGATGAAGTACTCCACGTGGATGAAGCGCTGCGCGGCCGCAAGGTCCTGCTTGAGGCGCGCGAACTTCTCGGCGCCCGTGGTGAAGATCTCGAGGGTCGCCGCAGGAAGCACGTGTGCGCCGTTCTCCTTCTCGATGGTCGTCGCGATGCCCATGGCGGCGCTGCCTTGGAACGTCCGTTCGAAACGCTCCGTCGCGGCGGCGTTGCGCTCGTAGATCGGCTGCATCTCGTCGGCTACCAGCTCCATGAGGTGCGCGGTCGTGCGGCGTCGCGCCGTGATGATCTTCCAGTCGCGGCCGAAGAACACGAAGAAGACCAGGCCTACGACGGGGAGGAGGAGGAGCACGAACAGCCAGGTGAGCGTACGCGACGGCTCGCGGTTGTCCATGATCAGCAGCACCGCGACGACGATCCAGTAGATGGTGAGAGGCACGCCGAGCCACCAGGGCAGCGGCAGCCGGATGAGATTCACGATGGTGACGGCGCACAGGCCGGGGGCCGCGATCATGGCCCGCCGACAGCGAGCTCGGCGGCGACCGCCTCGGGGGCACGGCGATCGCCGGCTGACGACCTACAAGCGTCGTGGACCTGCTCCCGGTCGCGAACGCGCATGTTCATCACGTCGAAGCGGCCCCCCCGTTCGAGATGTGCCCGCATCCTGCGTCGCTCGCTACCGGCGCCGGCTCGTCAGGAGTCTATCGCACGAAAGCGCACGGGAGTCGGAGCGGGCGGCGCCTGGAAGGCGTCCCGCCCCGGTCAGCCGAGCGCCCGCCCGATGAACCTCGCCTCGGCGGGTGCCACCCGCTGCCAGTAGTCGTGGTCGTGGCCGCCCCGGCTGTACCCGCCGCTCGGCGGCGCGGGCAGGGCGGCCTCAAGGTGCGTCACGTAGCCCCAGAACGGGTCCTGCTTGCCGCAGTCGACGCGCAGGTTCACCCCGGCGAGCCGGTCGGCGTGACCGATCACGTCGAACTCGGCGAAGTCGGCCGCGCTGTCAAAGGCGTCCCGCGGCCCCAGCATCATCGCGTCGTAGCTCGTCCATACGGCCGGGCTCACGGCGACCACGGCGGCGAAGAGCTCCGGCGCGGTCTCCGCCGCG
>JAPLCM010000266.1 GCA_026392275.1 Actinomycetota bacterium
AGGCCGGCAGCGATGGCTGCGCCGGCTGCCGGCGACCGCGCCGCGCCCTGCGCACGACGAACCACACGACGAACCCGATGCCGCCGAACACGATCACGAAGGGCAGCAGGGCGGTGAGCACCAGGCCCGTGACGCGGGAGCCGTGGCCAAGCACCTTGATTGAGTTCAGAAGGGTGCCGGTGAACGTATCGCTCGGGTCGTTGGCGCCGGCCTGCGGCGTGCCCTTCTCGCGGAGGAAGACCGACAGGGTGCCGTAGGTCGTGGTCTCGCGCAAGGACTTGAGCTGGGCGCTCAGCTGTTCGATGGTCAGCTGCACGTTGTCGATGCGGTCCTGCACGGCGAGCGTCTGATTGACGTTGTCGGTGGCGTCGAGGAAGCGCACCAGGCGGCGCTCCACGGCGCGGTAGTGGCGCAGACGCGCCTGGAGATCGACGTACTGGGAGGTGACGTCCTCGCTCGAGGTCGACACGCTCTGCACGTCGCCGAGGGCGGCGAACCGCTTCAGGGCGGCGTCGAAGCTGCTCTCGGGTACGCGCACGGTGAGCGTGGCGTACGGGTTCGTACCGACGGTGGTCGTGGGCTGGTCGCCGGCCGAGGGGACCGTCCCGGCGTCGAGCGCGAGCGGCTCGACGGGACCCGGCATACCCGGCGACTCGCTCCCCAGGGCGCTGGACATCACGTAACCGCCCATGCCGACGGTCATCGCGTTGATGCGGTCGACGGAAGAGAGGAGCGTGCCGCGTGCGACCAGCAGTGAGAGGTCGCCGGTCCGCAGCAGATGGTGAGCGGAGAGGGCAGAGGCCGGGGGCACTGCCGCGGCGATATCGAGGCCGGCTCCCTTTGAGTCGCCGCCCCCGTCGACGCCTTGCATCGCCTCGCTCGACATGGGAGCGCCGGCGCTGTCGGGGGTGGCGGACGTGCGCTCCGCTGCCTGCTGGCTGGAGATGCCCGGCAGGCCGGAGATCCTCGGCAAGCCGCCGCGGCTGAGCGCGCCGACCACGGCGAACACCACCAGGAGTCCGATGGCGATGGTGGGGATGACGATCCTGAGTCTCGTTCTGCGCCCCATTGTCTTCCTCCTCCTCGGGCCGCGACGGCCGCGGCCGGTGTATCAAGCGGTGAGACGCCGCCGCCGGCGCCGGGGTTCGCCGGTGTGGCGCCGCGCGCGTCCGGAACGGGTGGAGGGGACGCTGCGCGAGACGCGTGATCTGCTGGTCGACCACGCCGCTCGCCGTCGGAGCCGCCGGGGAGTGGTGCCCTAAGAGGGGGACGCCGCAGCGCGAGCTCCTGGGCGCCGCGGCGTCCTGCCGCGCGATGCCTCGGCGCAGGGGGCCGCGAAGAGCTCCCGGGCGGTTGCCCGGCTGCGATCGCCTAGGGTCGTGCCGGCTTCCGTACCGCCGGCCTCGGGTTCAGCGTGAGCGCTTGCCGAAGCGTTCGTAGCTGACCTTGCTCACCTGACGCTGCGTGCGCGGCTTCTTCTTTTCTCCCGGGTGGCCGACGCCGATGAGCGCCAGCACGCGCCATGCGCGCGCGGGGACACCGAGCACTTCGCAGCAGGAGCGCTCGTACCCCACGACCGCGCCCGGGTCCTCGCGCATGCCGCACCAGACGCTTCCCAGGCCGAGGGCGGTCGCCTCGAGCAGGATGTTCTCGGTTGCGGCGGCGCAGTCTTCTATCCACCAGGGATCGTCGTCGTTACCGAGGACCGCGATCACAAGGGGGGCCTTCTCGAGCATCCAGGTCCACTGGTGAAGGCCCTTGAACCTCGAGCGCGTGGCGGGGTCGCGCACGAGCACGAAGTGCCAGGGGCGCGCGTTGTTGGCGCTGGGCGCGGCGAAGGCCGCGTCGATGTGCTTCTGCTCGTCCTCCGGCGAGACGTCCTGGGTGGTGAAGCGACGGACACTGCGTCGCGCCAGCATGAGGTCGAGAGCGTCCACGCGATTCCCTCCGGGTCCGGGGTGCGGCTGCGCGATTGTACAGCAGGGGGTCCGCTGCCATCGCCGGCGTTCTGCCGCTAGAATCGGGATCGCCGAAAGGGGTCCGATGCCCGCAGAGCGCACCACCGTCACCATCGCCGAGTTCACCATGGACGACTACCCTGTGGTCCACGTCCTGTGGCAGCTCGGCGACCTGTGGATGCGGCCCTCGGACGGCCCGGAGGCGACGCTGCTGAAGCTCACGCGTGACCCCGGGTTGTTCCTGGTCGCGCGCGACGGCAGTGGGCTCATCGTGGGCACCGTGATGGGTGGCTGGGACGGTCGCCGCGCGTATCTGTACCACCTCTCGGTGCTGCCCGAGCGGCGGCGGCAGGGTATCGCCGACGCCCTCATGGACGAGATCGAGGAGCGCTTTCGCCGGCTCGGCGCGCTCAAGGCCAAGACGCAGATCCTCATGGACAACGATGCCTCGCGCGCCTTCTTCCGCCACCGTGGCTACCTGCGCGAGGTCGACTGCGAGCCCTGGGGCAAGGAGCTCGTGGAGGGTGGGGCGCCGCCCTGCAGGTGATGAGCGTCGGCGCCTCCGTGCGGGGCGCGAGGGGGTCACGCCAAGCCGCCGCACGGTGTGACTGGGCCGCTCCCCGTCAGCCCCTTGGCTGCTGCTGCGTGATGCAGTGCACGTTGCCGCCGCCGAGCACGATCTCGCGGCCCGGCACGGTGACCAACGTGCGGCCGGGGAAGAGGCGCTGCAGCGTGTCCAGCGCGACGGCGTCGTTGGGGTCGTCGAAGACGGGCATGACGACGCCGTCGTTGACGATGAGGAAGTTCAGGTACGAGGCGGCGGTCTTGTCACCGGGTACGCGCGGGATGCTGCCCTCGGCGGAGTCCACGCCCCAGGCCTCATCCTTGGTGATCTCCATGATCGCCGGCATCGGCATGGTATGGACCTCGAGCCGGCGGCCCCTGGCGTCGGTGGCCGCCTGCAGGCGCCGCAGGTTGTCCTGCAGGAGCTCGTAGCGCCAGTCGTCCTTGTCTTCGGTGATCGCAGCCAGCACGACGCCGGGCCGCACGAAGCAGGCGACGTCGTCCACGTGGCCGTTGGTCTCGTCGGGGTCGATGCCTTTGGCCAGCCAGATGACCGTCTCGAGGCCGAGGTAGTCCTTCAAGTACTCCTCGATCTGCTCGCGGCCGAGCTGCGGGTTGCGGCCGGGGGAGAGGAGGCACTCCTCGGTGGTGATGACGGTGCCCTCGCCGTCGACGTGGAAGGAACCGCCCTCCATGACCAGGGGCGCCTTGTAGCGGTCGACGCGTTCGAGCTCGGAGATCTTGAGCGGCACCATCTGGTCCTTGTCCCAGGGAAAGTAGAGGCCGTCGTAGAGGCCGCCCCAAGCGTTGAAGTCCCAGTCGACGAGGCGCACGTCGCCCCTGTCGTTGACGACGAAGGTCGGCCCGCAGTCGCGCATCCAGGCGTCGTTGCTGGAGATCTCCACGACGCGCACGTGCGCCGGCAGCAGGTTGCGGGCGTTCTCGTACTGGTCGTGGTTCACGCCGACGGTGACCGGCTCGAACTGCGAGACGGCGGTCGCCACCTCGACCCACGACCGCTGCGCGGGCTTGGCGCCCAGGCGCCAGTTATCGGGGCGCTGGGGCCAGAGCATCCAGAGCTGCGCGTGCGGCTCGAACTCGCCGGGCATGCGGAAGCCGTCGGCGCTGGGCGTGCTGTCGATGGTGCTGCTCATGCTCTTCCTCCGGAGGCTCCCTTGCGGGTGTTGGCCATCAGTGTCCTCACGTTTCCTTCGTCGCCGGTCGAGGGCGGGTCGGCGCCTTGCGGCCAGCCTGCCAGTAGAGCCACCAGCCGATGAACAGCGAGATGAGCGTGCCTCCGCCGGTGATGGCCCAGAAGGCGCCCTTGGACGTGCCTTCTACCGGGAAGTAGAAGAACAAGAACAGAGTCAGGACGATGCCCGCCTCACACAGGATCGTGCTGATCCACGCGCCCGCCGTGCCGCCCGGCACCGTATACGGTCGCGGCTGGTCGGGGAACCTGCGGCGCAGGACGAGCAGCGCCGGGAACATCAGCAGGTACGGGATGAGGAAGACGATCGACGAGAGAGCGAAGAGCGTCCAGAAGACGCTCGCCTGGTTCGGATCGAGCGCGTAGGCCAGGATCGTGATCGCCGTGGCGATGATGCCCATCAGCACGAAAGCGTAGTCCGGCGTGCCGAAGCGCTTGTTGACGTGGCCGAAGACGCCGGGGGCGGTTTCGTCGAGGCCGGTGGC
>JAPLCM010000038.1 GCA_026392275.1 Actinomycetota bacterium
AGGTTGACGTTGGCCTCGTCTGCATGACCGAGGTAGGCGGCGACGCCCTCGAACTCGACGTCGTCGATGAGCTCCTCCTCCGTGAAGCCGAGGATGTCCATAGAGAGCGTGCAGGCGACGAACTTCACGCCCTGCTCGCGAGCGCTGTCGAAGAGCTCCTCGAGCGACATGCCGCCGGCGTCCTTTGTGGCCCGCCTCATCATGGGGCTGCCGGCGCCGGCGAAGTTCATCTTGGAGAGACCGAGCTTCTTCGTGCCCTTGGGCATCATCCTGCCGAACATCGACTGCAGGGTGGTCTTCTTGTCCTTCGTCACGACCTTCTCGGTCTTGCGCAGGATGTTCAGACCCCAGAACGTGCAGAAGATCGTGACGTCATCGCCCATAGCGGCGGCGCCGTTGGCGATTATCAGGGCCGCCATCACCTTGTCGAACTCGCCGCTGAACAAGATGATCGTCTTCTTGGTCGTATCCACTCCAGCACCTCCAGTGCTGTTCGGTTCCGGGTCGGCAGTGCCGGCCTCAGGACGCGTAGGCCTCGCGCAGGTACTCTGAGATGTCTTTGAAGCGCATGGTGTCGCCCGCCGCGGTGCTCAGATTGACGAAGCACATCGGGCACATGGTGACGCACTCACGTGCGGCGGCGCGCAACTGCACGACGCGATTGGCCGCGTTGGCGGCCGCCTTGATCGGGTAGAGCGACTCGACGGGGCCGCCGCAGCACCAGGTCTGGCGGCCCGTGTACTCCGGGTCGCGGACGGTGACGCCGGCCGCCGCGAGCAGCTCGCGCGGCTCGTCGACGACGCCCTCGTAGCGGGCGAAGACGCACGAGTCGTGCAGTACCACCTCCGCGGGGGAGCCACCGGCGCGCTTGCCGCCGTTCCCGTTGCCACCGAAGCCCTTCTCGGCCAGCACCTCGAGGTAGCTGCTTACTTCGACGTCGTACCCCTTGAGGATCTTGGGGTACACGCTACGCAGCATGGTGGTGGTGTGCGGGTCGATAGTGATGACGGTCCTGACGCCACGCTTCTTGAAGACGTCGTGGACGCGCCTTGCGTGCTCCACAACGACTTCGTCGAGGCCCAGGTCGTAGGCCAGAGCGCCCGAGTAGAGGTCGTCCTCGTAGAGGGAGCCGAACTCGACGCCGGCCTTGCGCAGCAGGTGCACGACGTTGATCGGCACCTGGTCGTAGCGGGCGCGCTCCTCTGCCGAGGGGCGCGCCATGAACGCGGAGACGTTGACGTATCGGTTCACCTTGCGGCCGAGGCTCGTGTACTTGCCCATCCACGAGTCGCCCATCTTGATCTGGGCCTTCACGAGGCCCTCGATGTACGGGATGAGCTGGTACATCAGCCCGGTGTAGAGCACGGTCTTGCCGCCGCGCGGCAGGTCGAGGCCCTCGGTCCACTTGGTCGCCACCTTGGTCGGCAGCGGCAGGACCGACTTCCGCAGGCGCAGATTGTCGCCCAAGATGCCGATCACGTCGCCGGTCGGGAGAGGCATGGTCATCCCTCCCCACGGCCGAAGGTGGTGCGCACGATATGGTGCCGCAGCGTGCGCACGTTCTCGGCGATGTGCACGCCCGCGGGGCAGTTCTCTTCGCACATCTTGCAGAGCAGGCAGGAGAAGACGCTCTCCGTCTCCGCCCTGATCTTGTCTTCCATGCCGAGGAGCACGTAGCGAAACAGCTTGCGCACCTCGACGTCGACACCCATCGGGCAGATGGCGGAGCACACCCCGCAGTTCATGCAGGCGTCGGCGTTGAACTCCTCAGAGCGCTCGAGCTCCGCCGCCAGCCCGGGGTTCACGAGAGCAGTCATGTGCCCTCCCTCTCCACCACTTCGTAGCGGTAGTAGCCGTCGTCGTTGACTTCCTTGTCCTCGGCCAGCCAGCCGTACTTGCGCAGGCCCATGACCCAGAACACCACTTCGTGGGTCGGGCGCTCCATGGCGGCGGCGATCTCGGGGATGGTGAGCGGCCCTTCGGCGAGCACCTCGAGGATGCGCCGCCGCATGACCTGCTCGTCGCGCACGACTTCGCGCACGTCTCGCTGGCCGGGTGCGGCGTCCCTGATCACGGGGCGCCGGTCCGTTCCGGTGGTCTGCGTCATGTGCAGCTCACCTCCATCATGCCGTCGATCATCGCTCTGATCTGGGCGTCGGTGTAGCCGAGCAGGTCGGTGGCGTCGACCGGGCATACCGGCACGCAGCCGCCGCAGCCCTTGCAGGCGGTCCTGATGACCTGGGCGACCTGCTTGCCGTCCAACTCGACCTGCTCGATGGCGTCGTAGGGACACGCCTCGAGGCACTTGCCGCACCACGTGCAGGCGTCGGTGTCGACGATCGCGACCATCGGGTCGAGCTCGGCGTACCCGCGCTTGAGCATGGCGCCGCTGTGCGTGACCGCGGCCAGGCCGCTGGCGACAGCCTCGGCCGAGTTCTTCGGCGACTGACAGGAGCCACAGATGGTGACGCCGTCGACGATGGTCTCGACCGGGCGGAGCTTGGGGTGGATCTCGTTGAAAAAGCCGTCGTTGCCAACCGGCAGCTTGAGGACACTCACGAGCTCACCGTTCTCGGCCGGCACCATGCCGGTGACGAGCACGACGAGGTCGGCGGGGATCGCGACTTCCTCTCCGTCGGTGAGCAGGTCTTTCGTGGTGACTCTGAGGCCGCCGGACGAGAGCTTCTCGACCACCGGCGGTTCGTCGTCCGGCATGCGCAGGTAGAGCGAGCGCTTCTCGCGCGACTCGTTCCACAGGAGCTCGTACTTGCCGTAGGTGCGGATGTCGCGGTAGAGGTGGTACTGACGCAGACCGGCGGAGCCCTTTTCGGCCGCCTTGAGCGCCGCGTGCACCGCGGCCGTGCAGCAGTAGCGCGAGCAGTAGGTGTGAGCGCCTTCGACGCTCTCGTCCTGGCGGCTGCCGACGCAGTAGATATAGGCGATGGTCTTGACGGGCCGGCCGTTGTACTCCAAGGCGCCGGCCGCTTCGTCCACCATCTTCTTGAACTCGGGCAGCGTGACAACGCCCTCGAGGCCGTAGCCGAACTCGCCGGCGGCCGGCTCGTAGGTATCGGCGCCGGTGGCGACGATGATCGAGCCTACGTCGACCTGGACGGTCTCGAGCTGCTCACCGTGGATAGCGATCGTCACCTGGTTGTTGCCGAAGCTGCCGCTCTTTGCCATCAGCTCGGCGTTCGTGTACACGGTGATCGCCGGATGAGCGCGCACCTTCTCTTCGAGGGTCGCGATCAGTTCGACGCCCTTGCGCTCGTTCGGGTACATCTCGGCGAACCCGGCGACGCGGCCGCCGAGCTGCGGCTCCTTCTCGACGAGGAACACGCCGAGGCCGATCTCGGCCAGACCGAGGGCGGCGCGCAGGCCGGCGACACCGCCGCCCACGACGAGGCTCCTCGGCGTCGTCTCGACGACGATTGGCTCGAGCGCCTCGGTGAGACGCGTCCGGTTGATGCCGGCGCGGACGAGCCGCACCGCCTTCTCGGTCGCGCCCGTATGGTCGTCAGTGTGCGTCCATGAGCACTGCTCGCGGACGTTGACCTGCGTGTACTGGAACGGGTTCATGCCGGCGCGCTTGGCCACGTCACGAAAGGTGACCGTGTGCAGCTTGGGCGAGCACGAGGCGACGACGAGCGCGTCGAGGCCCTGCTCCTGCGCGTCCTGCACGATCTCCTGCTGGGTCGCATCGGAGCAGGTGAACATGGCGGACCGGGCGACGACGACGTCGTCGTCGCCCTTGATCTGCTCGACGACCTTGTCCACGTCGACGTAGTCGCCGATGTTGCCGCCGCACTGGCAGACGTACACGCCGATCTTGCGGCCGCTCATGACGTCACCTTCGCTTTCGACTCTTCCGCGACTTTGACTCTCTCCAGGTGCGCGGCGGCCTGAGCGACCGCGGCGCCCGCGTGGAGGATCGAGTCGGGGATGTCCTTGGCTCCCGCGGCCGCACCGGCGACGAACACGCCGGGGAGGTTGGTGCGGCCGGGGTCCATGTCTTCGTCGGCCTCGCCGACGTAGTAGTAGTCGTCGAGGGCCAGAGCTTCGCCGTCACCGTCGAACAGCTCGGCGATGCCGCGGCCGGGCTGCACGCCGACCGCGAGCACGACCATGTCGTGCTCTGCCTCGACGAGCGCGCTGCCGTTCTCGATGTCTTCGTAGCGGACTGTGAGGTTGCCCTCGTCGGTCTCGGTGATGCCCGAGACGCGGCCCTTCACGAAGTTCGCTCCCATGTCCTTGGCCTGCTGGTAGAACTCGTCGTAGCCCTTGCCCACCGAGCGCACGTCGATGTAGTAGACGGTGACGTCCGCGAGGGGCAGGGCGCCCATGATGAGCTGGTTCTGCTTGACGGAGTACATGCAGCAGATCTTGGAGCACAGCGGGTTGTCCACGGTGTCGTCGCGGGACCCGGTGCAGAGGATATAGGCGATGTTGTCCGGCGTCTTGCCGTCGCTGGGACGCAGCACGGCGTTGTAGGGCCGGGTCGGCGCCAGCAGGCGGTCCATCTGCATGCCGGTGACGACGTTCTTGTAGCGGCCGAATCCGTACTGCGGCTTCGCGTCGGCCGGGAAGAGGTTGAAGCCCGTGGCCAGGACCACACTGCCGAACTCCGCCTCGATCTCCTTCTCGCGCATGCTGAAGTCGATGCAGTCGGCGGGGCAGACGTCCACGCACGCGTGACACTCGGAGCAGACGCCGCAGTCGAGACAGCGGGCGGCGCCGAGAAACGCTTCGTCCTCGGTCATCGGACCTTCGGTCTCGGCGAAGTCGGTCGGGGAAGCGCTCATGGCGACGCTGGACTCGAGCGGCTCGCGCCGGTCGTAGACGTCCTGCCGACCGAGCACGTCGTTCTTGTCCACGACGCCCAGCGCCTCGTCGAACGCGTCCGGGTCCATCTCGGCGCCCCGGAGGTAGCGATCGATCATGAAGGCGGCGCGGCGGCCATGGCCGACGGCGCTGTTGATCATCGTCGGCCCGGTGACGACGTCGCCGGCGGCGAACACGTGCGGCACGGCGGTCTGGAGCGTCTCCGCATCGGCGATGAGCGTGCGGTTCGGGTTGGTCTCGAGGCCGAACGTCTCCGTGTCGGCCATCATGCCGGCAGCGACGATGACGACGTCGCAGTCGATGGTGTCGCGCTGGGTCTCGTCGTACTCGGGCGCGAAACGGCCGTCGTCGCCGAAGACGCAGGTGCAGACCTTGATCTCGGCGTGCTGGACGGCGCCGTCGCCCTCGAAGCGGTCGATGCCCCAGCCGTCGTGCAGGGTGATGCCCTCGGCGCGGGCCTCGTCGACCTCGAAGTCGTGGGCGGGCATCTCCTCGCAGCACTCCAGGCTGACCTGGTCCACCGAGGCGGCGCCAAGACGGCGCGCGGAGCGGGCGGCGTCGATGGCGACGTTGCCGCCGCCGACCACGAGGACCTTCTTGTCGGCAAGGTCCACGGGGTTACCGAGCTTGACATCGGCGAGGAAGGTGAGGGCGCTCCGGATGCCGCTGAGGTCCTCTCCGGGAACGCGCAGCTGGACGGCCTTGTGCGTGCCTGTCGCCAGCAGGACGGCATCGAAGCCGTCGTTCTTGAGCGCGGCCGCATCGTCCACACGCGCGCCGGTCACGATCTCGACGCCGATCGCCGTCACGTTGGCGATGTCGTCGTCGATGACCTCGTTTGGGAGGCGGTACGCCGGGATGCCGAGGCGGAGCATGCCGCCCGGCTGCGGCGCGGATTCGAAGATCTTGACGCCGTAGCCCTGGCGGGCGAGCTGCCAGGCGGCGGTGAGTCCTGCCGGGCCCGAGCCCACGACGGCGACCTTCTTGCCGTTCTGCTCGGGCTTCTCGATTGCCTTCAGCTCCGCTTGGCCGTAGTGCTGGTCGGCGATGAAGCGCTTGAGGCGGCGGATCGGGAGCGGACCCTCAAGCTCGCTGCGCGTGCACTGCTCCTCGCACGGCGCATAGCACGCGCGTCCGAGCGAGCCGACGAGCGGGGTCGTCTCGAGCACCAGGCCGAAGGCCTCCTCGTACTCGCCGCTGCGCACGCGCGCGACGTACCCGTGCGCCTTGATGCCGGCTGGGCACTCGTAGGTGCACGGCGAGACGCCGGCCCGGTCGATCACGGCCTTCTTCGGCACGGCCTGCGGGAACGCGATGTAGGCCGCACGCCGCGACACCATGTCGGCGTTGAACTCGTCGGGCACCGCCACGTTGCAGGCCATCTCGCACTGGCGGCAGCCGGTGCAGGCGACCTCGTCGATGAATTTTGGCTTCTGGGTGATCTTGGCGTGGTAGGTACCGTCACCGTTGGCGCGGATGCCCTTGACCTGGGCGTAGGTGAGGACGTCGATGTTGGGGTGGTGGATGGTCGCCGCCATCTTGGGAGTGGAGATGCAACTGGCGCAGTCGAGCGTGGGGAAGACCTTGCTGAGCAAGATCATCCTGCCGCCAACGCTTGCGTCTTTCTCGACGACGAGGACCTTGTAGCCCATGTCGCCGAGCTTGAGAGCCGACTCCATCCCGCCGATGCCGCTGCCGACCACCAGAGCGTCGTAACGTTGGCTACTCATGCGGTCGCCTTCCGGGACGGTCCCAGATCGACCAGGGACCTCGAGTACTCGTGCATGTACTTGGTGAAAGGCTCGGCGCAGACGGAGCAGATCGCGGCCATTCGGACGCGCTGCGGTTCGTAGCCCTTCTCGACCAGCAGGTCCTGCGCGGACTGCATGATGCCGGCGGTGCGCTGCGCGCAGTCCGGCAGATAAGCGCACTCCTCGCCGTCGGCGGCGATGAAGACGCCGTCGAAGCCCTGCTCCATGGCGTAGAGGATCCAGCTCGGCTTGATGCCGCTCGTACACGGCACGCTGATCACCATGACGTTCGGCGAGTAGTGCATGTGCGAACTGCCGGCCAGGTCGATGCCCGGGTCGGAGATGTTGTTGGTGCTGAAGACCAGGATGCGCGGGGAGTGCGCCTGGTCCTCTTGTGCCTCGGCCGCGGTCATCGTCACTTCATCTTCTTCACGAAGAGGCGCATGTAGCCGGGCTCCTCGATTACGCCGAGGTACTCGTGACCCATCTTCTTGGACCACGCCGGGAGATCCTTGGTCGTGCCGGAGTCGGTCGCCTGGACCTCCATGATGCCGCCCACGGATACGCTGGGGATACCCTTCTTGGCAGCCAGGATGGGGCCGGGACAGGACGTGCCGCGGGCGTCGACGATCTTCTCTGCCTGGATGGTGCTGAGGTCCTCTGACATGGTGCTCTCCTGTTCGCTCGTGATTTCTTTCGCAAGCGGCGGCGCCGAAAGGCCGCCCACTTGATGGAACTGGGGTCTCAGTCCGGTAGCGGCGCTGGGGTCGACGGTGTGGTGGGCGGCGCGGAGGCCTGAACGACCGGCTGCTGCCCGGTCGCGTCGAGGAGTTCGGCCGCCTGCAGCGACTCGCCCTGGGCGAGGTGCTGCTCAACCAGCGCCTCGCGGATCAGAGCACACGCCTGGATGAACTTCATGTTGGTGACGTGGTAGTAGACCGTCTGACCGTCCTTGCGCGACTCGACGAGCCGGCGCTCCTTGAGGACGCGCAGGTGCTGCGACACGTTGTGCACCGAGATGCCGATCTCGGTGGCGAGATCGCCGACGCACTTCTCGCCGCTGCCGATGGCGTGCAGGAGCGCCTGACGATGCTCGTTGGCAAGCGCTTTGCAGAGCTCGGCGTGAATGCGGTAGACGGGCTGGAGGTGGGCCGGCGGGCCCTCTGAGGTGTTGTCCTGTATTTGCATACTTGCTTATATACGATATCTGAGGAGCTGAGTCAAGCGCACGTGTTCACAAGCATCGGCCTGCGAGGTTCATGCGGTAGGGTTTGCGGCATGACCGTGACGAGCTTCGAAGACAAGACCCCGACGATCGGCGAGGGATGCTGGGTCCACCCGTCGGCCGACGTGATCGGCGACGTGCGGCTGGGCGCCCGCTGCTGGATCGGGCCGGGCGCCCGTCTGCGCGGTGACTACGGCAGCGTCGTCTTGGGCGAGTGCTGCGCCGTGGAAGACAACTGCGTCGTCCATGCTCGTCCCGGCGAGACCTGCGCCATCGGTGCGTGGGTGACGCTGGGCCACGGCTGCGTCGTGCACAACGTGGCCCTGCTCGGCGACTTCGCCGTGGTCGGCATGGGCGCCGTGGTGAGCGACTGGGCCGACGTCGGCGAGTGGGGCGTGATCGCAGAGGGCGCGGTGGTGCCGCAACGCGCCGTGGTGCCGGCGGCGAGGATCGCCGCCGGCGTGCCGGCGCGCCTCCTCGAGCGCGTCGTCGATGACGAGTACCGCGCCGCCTGGCGCGGCTTCAAGCAGATCTACGTCGACCTGTGCGAGCGGTATCGCACCGGTCTGGGCGCGTAGGCCGCCAGTGGAGCGGCCGGGATCGGCGGCCCCGACCAGCGTCAGTCGTACGCCAGCCGGGTCTCCTCGTCGGCCAGCACATGCTTGATTCGGAGCTGCCAGTCTGGTGAATCCCACGTCCCCAAGGCTCGATGGGTCTGATAGTAGTTCTCGGGGATTGGGTGCGTGCCCATCACGACGTCCAGACCGTACTTGGCGGGCAAGAACTCAGTGAATGCATCGATGCTGGGGCAGGGCGGGTAGCCGACCACCAGACCGGTGGCCAGGTGGACCACCTCGGCGCCGTTCTTCTTCATCTCCGCGGGAGCGTACTCGACGTTACCGCCGGGGCATCCGCCGCAGGTGGTGAAACCGACGAGCTCGACCTCCTCGTTCTCGTACAGCGCGAAGGCGCCGTCTCGGTTGCGCATCGCCCGCAGGCATTTCCCGCCGGCGCAGTTGTGATAGCGGTCGCAGATGATGATGCCTATCTTCTTCATGCGC
>JAPLCM010000277.1 GCA_026392275.1 Actinomycetota bacterium
CTGGAGCACCTGCTCTTCTTCGGCTGGGTCGAGGCCATCGCCACGATGGGCATCGTGGCGGCTCTGGCCAAGTCCGAGCCGGAACTGCTGCAGATGAAGCCGGCGGCGAAGCCTCTGCGCTGGCTCTGGGCCGGCATGGGCGTCCTCATCCTCCTCACGCCCATCGGTGTTCTGGCGCCGGGCACTGCATGGGGCGAGTGGGGCGGCGATGAGCTCGACGCACTGGTCGGCTACGTGCCCACCAACCTCGAGAAGGTGGGTGGGCTCTGGAAGGCAGCCATGCCCGACTACGCTACCCCGGGGGTGAGCAACACCATGCTTGGCTACCTCATCGCGGCCGTCGTGGGCGCGGCGCTCTGCGTCGGCGTAGGCTGGGGTGTGGGCGCGCTGCTCGCGCGGCGCCGGGATGGTGAGGACGGCTCTGTCGCGGAAGCAGCGCCGGATCCTCCGGCGGCTGGGGCCGGTTGAGCAGCCCCTGTCCCTGTTGTCAGCCTGACATCGCGCCTGCCGCCCGCCGTCGCGGCGGCGGCGGGCGTTCACTTGCCCGCAAGACGGCAGACTCCATCGCTCACGCGGTCACGGACGTGCTTCAGAACGAGGAGCTCGCGGCGCGGCCGGGCCTGTTGCAGCGCCTCGATCCGCGCATCAAGCTGCTGACCCTGGTGCTCTTCGCCGTGACCACCAGCCTCGTGCACTCCTTGTGGGTCCTCATCGCTCTCATCGGCGTCACCATCGCCCTGGCGGCGGCGTCCCGGGTCGGCATCGCCTCGTTCGAGCGCAGGGTGTGGCTGACGGCCGGCCTGCTTGCTTTGCTGGTGGCGGCGCCGTCGGCGCTGCGCATCTTCACGCCTGGCCCGGTGGCCGTATCGCTGGGCCCGTTGGTCCTGACCGAACCGGGCCTCATGGGGGTGGCGACGCTGGTGACCCGCGTCGTGGCTTCGGCCGGCTTCGCCCTGCTCGTCGTGTGGACGATGCGCTGGAGCGACCTGCTCAAAGCGCTCACGGCGATGCGTCTGCCCGACGTGGTGGTCGCCACCCTGGCGATGACGCAGAAGCAGATCCTCACGCTGCTGCGCACGGTCGAGCAGATCCATCTTGCCCGCGAAAGCCGCACGCTCACGCGCGGCAGCGCGCGCGGGGACCGCGCCTGGGTGACCGAGCGCATGGCCTTCGTGGTGCGCAAGTCGATGAAGACCGCCGACGACGTCTACGACGCGATGCTGTCGCGCGGGTTCACCGGAGCCATGCCCTCGCTGGTGAAGCTGCGCCTGCGGCCGCGGGACTGGGCGTGGTCGGCGGCCAGCGTCGCGCTCTGCGCCACGATCCTCTTCGCCGACAGGATGATCGGGCCGTGACGAACCCCGGCAGGCAGTCATGAGCGCCGATTTCGTGCTCGAAGGAGTGCGTCACGAGTACCGCGCGGGAGCGCCGGCGCTGGCGGCCGTCGATCTGACCATCCTGAGCGGCGAGCACGTCGCCGTCGTCGGCGCCAACGGGTCCGGCAAGTCCACCCTGTTGAAGATGCTCGACGGGCTGGTCTTCCCGACGAGCGGCGCGATCCACGCCTTCGGCGCGCCGCTCACCGAGGATGCGCTCGAGGACCCGGCGTTTCGCCGGGACTTCCGCGCGCGCGTCGGCTTCGTCTTTCAGGAGGCCGACGTCCAGCTCTTCTGCTCCGACGCCAACGACGAGCTGGCCTTTGGCCCGCTTCAGCTTGGTCTTGCTCGCGAGGAGGTCGAGCGCCGCGTGCGCGAGGCCGCGCGGCAGCTGCGCATCGAGCCTCTGCTCGACCGGCCGCCGTACACGCTCAGCGGCGGCGAGAAGAAACGGGTCGCCATCGCCTCCGTGCTCACGATGCGACCGCACGTCCTACTGCTCGACGAGCCCACCAACGCTCTCGACCCGCGCAGCCAGGTCTGGCTGCTCGACGTGCTTGACGAGTGGAAGCAGGAGGGCCGCACGGTCGTCATGGCGACCCACGACCTCTCCGCCGCCGCCGAGTCCGCCGACCGCATCGTGGTACTCTCGGAGGGCCACACCATCGTCGCCGACGGGAGTCCCGACAGTGTGCTCGCACAACGTGAGCTGCTGCTGGCCGTCAACCTCATCCACGAGCACACCCACCGGCATGCTTCGACTGCCCATCGGCATGCCCACGCGCACGGGCCGGGGGCCGACCCCGATCTCGCACACGGCCACTGAGGCCCCCGCGGCCTCACTTCACGACGTCATACCTCAGCCAGACCAGGCCATTGTCGAGCTGCTCGACCCCAGCAAGCGCAACTGCGCGACTCCGCTCCGGGCGCTCACGGCGGGCAACGGGAGTCCACGGCGCCCGGTCGCCGCCGCCGCGTGCGATAATGCCCGGGCAGCCGACGGCGCTGAGGCCGACGGGAGGTCCATCGTGAGCAAGCAAGATCGGCACGCCTGGGCGCGCCTGCGCACACGGGCGCGCCCGCGGAACGGCGCGGGCCTGCTCGTCGTCACCGCCGTGCTCGCAGCTATGCTCGCGGCCGGTTCTGCGGCGTCTCTGCTCGCGACGTCCGCGCGAGCCGCGTCACCGCAGCCGTCGGCGCGACCGGCGCCTCATTCCACCATCTTGCCGGAGCGCGCGCTTGCGTCGGCCACGCCGGGTACCGCCATCGGCAGCGCAGGCGCTCTGTCGTCGGCCGCGGCGCTCTTCGCGCCCAAGCCCGGCAGCGGTGGCTGGTTCTGGCCGACGGGCACGGAGGACTTCGGTGGCTACTCCGGCTTCCTCGAGCCCCGCGGCGCCTACCTCCACGTCGCCCAGGACATGGACTCGCCACAGGGCAACCCCGTGTACGCCGTCGGCGCCGGGACGGTGTGGATCTCGCGCGCCGACACCGGCGGGTACGGCGTCGGCGGCGCGCCCGGCGGCTGCATGATCATCGTGCACCGCACGGCCGCGGGGGAGGAGTTCCGCGCGCTCTACGGCCACATCTCCGATCTGAAGTACAAGGCCGGCGAGCGCGTGGCGGCGGGCGCCGTCATCGCGACCGTCAACGGCTGTGGTCACCTGCACTTCGGCATCCATCCGAGTACTGAGTACCGCGACGGCAATCCGTACGCCGGGCATGTGCCCAAGAGCTGGAAGGACTACGGCGGCTGGGTCGACCCGGTGAAGTACCTGAAAGCCCACCCACGCGCCGCCACCTACGTCCCGCCGGTGCTCCCAGTCGTGAGGATCTCGACGGGGTCGGTGCCCAGCCGGTACGGCGCCGCCGCAGGGATCGCCTACTGGGACGAGCAGGTCGAAGGCAGCGCTGCAAAGTACGCCTACGACCTGCTCGGCGGCACGCGCCGGCAACTCGCGCCCGGCGAGACGGCGCCTGCCTTCGACGAGGTCCGCTACGCGGTGCGAACGCTAGTCGCGCCGGCGCTCGGGATCTCGGTGCGCGACCGGCAGCCGGTGCTCGCGCTGGAGGCGCTGCCGGCTTCGCCGCGCTGGGGTCGTTCTGCGCAGCTCACAACGACGCTGACCAACGCCGCGGGCAAGGCGTTCGGCTACGCGCAGGTACAACTCGAGCGCCTCGACGGCGCCGCGTGGGCCATGGTCGACCAAGGCCGCACCGCGTCAGACGGCACGCGCGTGTTCACAGTGTCGCCGGCCAGCCGCACCGTGTTTCGCGCGCAGTTCCTTCTGCCGGTGGCGCAGCCGAAGAACGCCACCTACATCGCGCCCGAGAGCCCTGTGGTCACTGTCGCTCCCAAGGTGAGGCTCTCGGTGCCCGCGCTTCCGGCCACCGTGGCGCGGGGCAGCACCGTCACGGTGACCGGCTCTCTCGTGCCGCGACACGCGCCGGGCAAGGGGAGCGTGCGGCTGGAGTTCCAGCGGCTCACGCTTGCAGGTGTGTGGGCGCCGGCCTTCACCGCCGGCGTGGTGCTCAGCGACGGCGCCGCGAGCTCGCTGTACGCACGCACGGTCAGGCTGCGCAGCGCCGGTGTCTGGCGGGTGCGGGCCACGCACCCTGACGACGAGGAGCATGCCGCCACGCTCGGTGGCTGGCGCACCTTCGCCGTGAAGTAGCGCGTCAGTTCGCGTGGTGCTACAGTCTCCCCGCTGAGCCGATGCGAGGCAGCCCGGCAGAAAGCCGCGTGAGAGTCCGTCGTGAAGGCGGACGCCGAAGGGGCAAGGCGCGCGAGCGCCGAAACTCTCAGGCCAACGGAACGCGGCCGGACGGGCCCCCGAATGACATGGCGCCCCGCTGGGGCGCCGGCCGTCAGACAGGGTGGATACTCCACCCTGTCTTTTTTGATGGCCGGCGCCGGGAGCGGCGGCTTCCGGGCTCGCGTGCGTTTCTGCTGCGCGCACCGTGGGCACTTTCGTGAGCGACCCGCGGCAGCGCATACAGGAGGCATCATGGCCGACGAAACTTACCCACAGGAGCTGAAGTACTACAAGGAGCACGACTGGGTGCGCATCGAGGGTGAGGACGCCGTGTTCGGCATCACCTGGTTCGCGCAAGACGCGCTCGGCGAGATCGTCTATGCCGATCTCCCGGCCGTGGGCGACAAGGTCACCGCAGGCAAGCCCTACGGCGAGCTGGAGTCGGTCAAAGCCGTCAGCGACGTGTTCACGCCGCTGACCGGCGAGGTCGTCGAGGTCAACGAGGCGCTCGAGGACGAGCCTCAACGCGTCAACGACGACTGCTACGGCGAGGGCTGGATCCTGCGCGTGCGCTTGACCGCCCCCGGAGAGATCGGCGAGCTCATGGACGCCGACGCCTACAGGGCGTTCCTCGACGAGGCCTGACGTGAACGGCAGCGCCACCGACTACGTCCCGCATAGCGCGTCCGACGTGCGCATCATGCTCGACGCCGTCGGGGCGCAGAGCATCGACGGCCTGTTCGAGGACATCCCCGAGGCCGTGCGCCGGCGGGAGCCGCTGGCGCTGCCCGCCGGCCTCAGCGAGAGCGGAGTCCTTGCTGAGATGCGCCGCCTGGCGGCGGCGAACACGCCGGCGACGGGCCTCGTGAGCTTCCTCGGCGCCGGCATCTACGACCACTACGTCCCGGCGGTCGTCGACGCCATCGTCACTCGGTCAGAATTCGCCACCGCCTACACGCCCTACCAGCCGGAGCGCAGCCAGGGCGTATTGCAGACCGTCTTCGAGTTCCAGACGGCCATCTGCGAGCTCACCGGCATGGACGTCAGTAACGCCGGCCTGTACGACGCCGGCACGGCGCTGGCGGAGGCCTCGCTCCTCGCCGGGCATCAGACCCGGCGCGGGCGCATCATCGTCTCGGCCGGGGTGCATCCCGAGTACCGGCAGGTCCTTGCCGGCGAGACGGCCGGCCATGGGCCGCGCCCGCAGGTCGTCGACCTGCCGGACGGCGCGGCCACCGATCTTGCGGCCGTCAGAGCCGCCGTCGACGCGGACACGGCGGCTGTCGTCGTCCAGCAGCCCAACTTCTTCGGGGCCTTCGAAGACCTTGTCGCCGCGGCGGAGATAGCGCACGCGGCCGGGGCGCTGTTCGTGGTCGTCGCCGACCCGCTCTCCCTTGGGCTGCTCGAGGCCCCCGGGCGTCTCGGCGCCGACATCGTCATCGGCGAGGCCCAGGTGTTCGGCAACGCCATGTCCTTCGGCGGCCCCGGCCTGGGGTACATGGCCGTCACCCAGAAGCTCCTGCGCCGCCTTCCCGGGCGCCTCGTCGGCGAGACCGTCGACGTGGAGGGTAGGCGCGGGTTCGTGCTCACGCTGCAGACCCGCGAGCAGCACATCCGCCGCGAGAAGGCGACCAGCAACATCTGCTCCAACCATGCCCTGGGCGCGCTCGCCGCGCTGGTGCATCTCTCGTGGCTGGGGCGCGAGGGTCTTGCCGAATTGGGCCTGCTCTGCGCGCGCAAGACCGCCTATCTGCGGCAGGCTCTGCTTGCCGTGCCCGGCGTGACGGGCTTCACTGCTGGACCCGTGTTCCGCGAGTTCGCCGTGAGGCTGCCCGTTCCGGCCGCCCGGCTCGTGGACGCGCTCGTCCCGCTGGGCTTCCTCGCCGGCGTACCTGCGGCGCGTTTTGCCGCCCAGTTCGCCGGCGCCGACCTCGAGGGCGTGCTTCTGGTGGCCGTCACCGAGAAGCGTACGCGCGTCGAGATGGACGCCTTCGTGGCCGCCGTGACGGCTCACCTTGCGCAGGCCGAGGTGTCGCATGCCTAGCCCGGACCGGCGCACGATCT
>JAPLCM010000278.1 GCA_026392275.1 Actinomycetota bacterium
CGTCGGCCCGACCACCGCCGCCGCGCTCCGCGTCCTCCTCGTGTACGCCTCGCGCCACGGCTCCACCGTGGAGGTGGCGGACGCGGTCGCCGAGGAACTGCGCGCGGCCGGCCACGACGTGGACCAGCGGCCGGCGGCCGAAGCGCCCGGCCCCGCGGGCTACGACGCCGTGGTCGTCGGCGGCCCCATGATCATGGGCTGGCACCGCCAGGCGGTGCGCTACGTCACCAGGAACCGCGTCGAACTTGAGAGGCGGCCCACCGCGCTCTTCATCACGGCAGCCTCCCTCACTGAGGACGGCGAGACCGACGTGCAAGGCGTGCCGATCATCAAGGACCCGTGGCTCGTCAAGGCGCCCCGCGACCCGGCCAAGCTGCGCCGCAAGGAACGATACGCCTTGCCTCAGCACTACCTCGGCGACGTCCTGAAGAAGGCTGCTCCTATGCGGCCGCGCAGCGTGGCGTTCTTCGCCGGGTCGCTCGACCTCACGACCATGAACATCGTCGAGAAGCTGTTCGTGCTGCTCGTCGTGGGCGCGACGCCCGGCGACGGCCGCAACTGGAAGCTCGTTCGCGAATGGGGCGCCGGCCTGGGCGAGGTGCTGCGCGCGTAGCTGCTGCGCCGCCCGGCCGTCAGGGCGCGGTCTGGATCTCCACCGACCACTCCTTCACTGCGGGCGGCGTGAGCACCAGCACATACGCGCCGCTCAGGCCGGTCACCACCACGGCGTTCTTGGCCTTATTCAACGTCACCGACTCCGCGTTCTTGAGCGCCTTCAGAAGGGATGACCCATCGCCGGCCTGGTCGGCCGGCACGATGCTGCCGACGACGACGCCGAGCGCGCCGTCGCCCGGTACGTCGAGCACGAGCCGGACCCTGCCGCTGGTCGTGAACGACTGGCAGGTCGGCACACCGCTCGCGCCCGGCGCGTCGCTGGAGCTCAGCGTCGCGGCCTTCGTCCAGGTGTCGCCGGCGGCGGCGCTCTGGCCGGAACCAGCGCTCTCGCCGGTGCCGCCGCAGCCGACGACCACGAGGACGACGACCACCGCCAGACCGCAGACGATCCTCCGCATGATGCCCTCCCGTCGCGGGTGCCCAATGGTCCGATGGCACGCTGAGACCACGTTCCGTCAAGGGACCTCGCGACAGCCCGACGCGCGGCGCAGGCGGCGTGCTCAGGTGCGGCGCGGCTCACGCACCGGCACGAGCAAGCACGCCGCGAGCCCGGCCGCGCCCACCATCGCCCACCACGCGGGCGCGTACGAGCCGGTGCGGTCGACGATCAGGCCGAAGAGCGATCAGGCCGAAGAGCGGGGGCCCAACGAAGATGCCTATGTTGTCGATGGCCGCGGTCACTCCGGCGGCCGCTCCCGCGGCCGCCGGGCCGGCGGTCTCGCCGGCCAGGGTGCTGAACAAGCCGCCCCAGCCCACGGCGCCGACGCCGAGCATCATGAGCGCCACCCACAGCAGCCACGTGTGTCCGGGTCCGAGAAGCGCGAGGATCGCGCACGCCACCCCGGCCACTCCGGCGAGCGCCAGCAGCGGCGCCTTGCGGCGCCGCCCCAACAGGCGATCGCTCACCAGGCCGCTGAGCGGCTTGCCGAAGGCGCCGGCAGCCTGGCACAACGCCAGGAGGCCGGCGGCCGCGACCACCGAGTACGCCCAGTCCAGGTGAAGAAACAGCACCAGGTGGGCGAGCGCGGCGAACTCGACCATGCAGAGAAACATCGCCGCCAGACCGAGCAGCAGGATGTCGCGCGAGCGCACCACGGCCAGAAAGCCGGGGCGCACGGCGGCGCGGTCGGCCTGCTCGTTTCCGGTCACGCACGGCAGTCCCTGTTCGATCTCGCACATCGCCGGTGAGGCCGCGCCGGATGCCTGGCCTGGGATTCCCCCGACCGGATCCCGATACACCGCCGCCGCGAGTCCGCACACGGCGAAGGCCATGGCCGCCGCCGCGAGAAAGCCGGCCCGCCAGCCCACGCTCAGGGCGAGTGCCGGCATGATCGCCGCGCCGAGGATACCGCTCATGTTCACGGCCGCCTGATTGAACCCGATCGCCGTGGCGCGTTCCTGAGGCGGAAACCACACCATGACCGCCTTCACGGCGGAGGGATAGATGAACCCGCAGCCCAGACCAGAGAGGGCGAGCAGGAGGAGCATGACGCCGTAGGACGACGCCAGTGCGACGGCTCCCACGAACACGCCGGTCACGAGCGAGCCGATGACCAGCGCGCGGCGCACGCCGATGCGGTCCACCAGCCACCCGGCCAGAACCAGCGTGGGCACGTAAGTGACGGCGGTGGCGCTTGTGAGGCCGCCGATCTGGGCGTTGCTCAGGTCGAAGGCCTGCTTGAGAAACGGCGAGAGCGGCCCGACGCAGAGGCGCGAGAGGAACACGACGAGGTAGGCGCTCCACACCACGCCGAGCGCCACGAAGCGAAAACGCGGCGGCGGCCCTGGGACGGACGCTAGAGGGTCTCTCGCGGCTGGTACGGTGACGGTGCTGCTCACCCACCGATTCTACCGGAGGCGGCCGGGGCAGGGCGGGCGTGAAGCCCGCGGTGCCCCGACCGCCTTCCGGCCTTGCGTCCGAAGGCTCAGCCTTGCGGCGGCTTGTGGACGCCGATGCGGTTGCCCTCGGAGTCTGCGAAGTAGCCGATCGAGCCGACCATATCGCCCATGTTGGCGACCGGCGTGAGCACCTTGCCGCCGGCGGCGGCAGCCCGCGCGATCATGCCTTCGGGGTCGCCCTTGCTGTCGAGGTAGATCGTGACTCCGGTGAGCCCCGGCTTCTGGTTCTCGCTGCGCACCAGGTCGCCGCTCGCTTCGCCCCGCTCCATGGGCAGCAGCGCGACATCGCCGTTGGCGCCGTCCATGAGAGGTATCTCGGCCTGCAGTACGGCGGCGTAGAACGTGCGCGCCCGATCCATATCCGTGACTGGGATGTCCGCCCAGACGATCGTGTTCGACATGATGCGCCTCGCTCGTTGTCGGTTGGCGCATGAAGACAGCTTCGCCCCAGTGCGGCGAACAGAAACCCCTTGCCACAGGCTCCGTTCGTCGCGGCGCCTGCAGGGCGCGCCCAGCGCTCGCCGAACACCCACGCAGCATGACCGCCGTACGCGGCCGCCGGCGGGGCGGCGCCGACGGCCTCACCAAGGAGGTCCGATGCACAGCACACAACGGCAGGAAGCGCGGAGGCGCGCAGGCGCAGCGCTCCTCGCCCTGATCGCGCTGGTGGCGCTCGCCGCACTGGTTGCCGCGGGTCTGGCAGCCTGCGGCGGCGGGAGCGGCGTCACAGGGACCTACAAGTACGCCTCCGGCACCGAGAAGCAGATGGCGGAGTTCAAGCTCACCCTGAACGAAGACAAGTCCTTCAAGCTTGACGGCCCCAACCCCTTGGGCGGCGACGACGTGAGCATCGCCGGCACCTATGCCCTCGACGGCGACAAGATCACGCTGACCATGGATGGCACGGAATCGGACCCTGGCACAGTCGATGGCGACAAGCTGGTGTTCGAGACCGTCACCTGGGTCAAGGAGTAGCGCGGCACAACAGCTATGCAGGGCGGCGGGCGGCCCTTCCGGCCGCCCGCCGCCCGCCGCCCGTACGCTTGCCAAGACGATACCTCAGTGATATCATTAGGGTATCGCAGGCAAGGTGCGGCCGCGCACGACTCGTCGAGCTGGGGCTCGCCGACGCGACCGCCTGACGGAGGTGGCAGTCATGAAATCCGCCCAAGCCAAGGTCCCGACGCAGGAGCGTGAACGCCGCGTGATGAGCGGCTGGCTCATGCTGCCCATCGCGATCGCCCTCTACGTCGCGGGGCCGGCGCTGATCGCGCTGGCGTTCATCGACAGCACCGCGAGCGCGGACGGCGGCGTCCGGCCCGTATGGGCGTTCCTCATCGGCGGCATCGTCGCTCTCGCCGCCGCCATCATCCTCTCCCCCGGATTCTTCACTCTGCAGCCCAACGAGGCGCGTGTGCTCATCCTCTTCGGCGACTACCGGGGGACCGCCAAGCAGGGCGGCTTCTGCTGGGGCAACCCGTTCTACGCCAACGGTTCGGCCGGGCGCAGCGACGGCCAGTCGATCTGGGCGCAGGGCAAGAACAAGAGCGGCGACGAAGCGAACCAGTCAAAGCCGAAGAAGCTCAAGCGCTACAAGATCAGCCTGCGCGCCCGCACCCTCAACGGCGACAAGCTCAAGGTGAACGACAAGCGTGGCAACCCGGTGGACATCGCCGCGGTGGTCGTGTGGCGCGTCGAGGACACGGCCAAGGCGGTGTTCGACGTCGACGACTTCGAGACGTACGTGGCCACGCAGAGCGAGACCGCCGTGCGGCACCTCGCGACCGCGTATCCCTACGACTCCGGCGAGACCTTCGCCGACACCGCCGACGAGATCACGCTGCGCGGCAACGTGGACGAGGTCTCCGAGGCCCTGCGCGTGGAGCTCACCGAGCGGCTCGAGCAGGCGGGCGTCACGGTTGAACAAGCCCGCCTCACGCACCTCGCCTACGCCCCCGAGATCGCCCAGGCGATGCTCCGCCGGCAGCAGGCCGAGGCGGTCATCGCCGCCCGCCGCAAGATCGTCACCGGCGCCGTGAGCATGGTGGAGATGGCCCTGGAGGACTTCGGCAAGAACAACATCGTCGAGTTCGACGACGAACGCAAAGCCGCCATGGTGAGCAACCTCATGGTGGTGCTCTGCGGCGAGAGCCAGGTCACGCCGGTGGTCAACACAGGCACCCTGTACACGTGAGGCCGGCGGCACAGGGGCGCTGACCCATGGCCGCGCGCAAGCAGTTCCTGCTGCGCATCGACCCTGAGGTGTGGGCCGACGTCGAGAAGTGGGCCGCCGACGAGCTGCGCAGCGTCAACGCGCAGGTCGAGTACCTGCTGCGCGACGCGCTGAGGAAGCGCAAGGGCGGCAGGGCGGCCGACGCCCGGCCGCCCTCCCCGCCCGAGCCCTGATGCCGGGCGGCGAACTCCCGGCGGGCTCCCTGGCCGCGAATCGGGGCGTGCTTCTCGTTGTCGAGCACGCCGAGCGGCTTCCGCGCGTGCGCGCCGGGTCGAAGGCCAGGCAGTAGTGCCCGATCGGCTGTAGGCCGATCGCGGTCGCGGCAGGAGGCTCGGCGCCCCGGTGGAGGACCACGCCTGCGAGCTGCAGGAGTGGGGCGCTGCGCCGAGCGCTCCGTCATCTCCCGCCGGTGGCCGCCGACCGCCGCGTCAGCGTTTGGCGGTCTTCGCCTTGGTCGCCGCCGACGCGGTCTTCGGCTTCGCCGGGGAGGTCTTGGTCTTGGCCGCCTTCTTTCCTTTGGCCGCCTTCGCCTTGGCCACCCTCGCCGTGGGCGCCAGCTCCGCGGCCTTGATGCGGCCCTCCTGGATCGCCACGATGAAGCGTCCGTAGTCGCGCTCCGTCTGGTCGGCGTAGGCCTGCGAGAACCGCCACAGCGCGTCCGTGAGCGCGGCGCCCTTGCCGACGTAGCCGAGGACGTAGTGGGGGTCTCCGGCGCGGCTGTGCGCCAGGCCGAGCGTGTAGCCGCAGCGATAGGCGTAGCCGACCAGCGCGCTCCCGGTGAGCCGCGCCGGGTCGATGGACCCCTTCATGTCTTTGAGCTGACGCACGTAGAAGCTGCGCCCGTGAAGCTGCGTCCAGCCGAGGAAGGGATCGCTGATGCCCTGCATCAGCCAGCTCCCGACCACGACGCGCTCACCGTAGGCCAGCCGAGGCCTCTCGCCGAGCGCCGTCTTGACGGCGGAGAGTTCGGCCTCCTTGACCTGCAGCAGCAGTTGGTCGCGCATGCCGTCGCCCATGAGCAGCACGATGTAGTCGTAGGTGCCCACGCTGCCGACACCGACAACCTTGTGGGCGACATCGACCACGTGGTATCCCCTCAAATAGGCGCGGCGTTCCGCCGACAGCGACTCGAGGTACAGGCGCAAGGACGCGGTGACCGCCGCGGCGGTGCGGCGGCTTACGGCCGTGATCACCGGCGGGTCGAGGCGCAGCCGCGGGGCGCCGTCGACCACCTCCGTGTACTTGCCCACCGTCCACGCCTGCGTGCGCTTGACCGCCTTGGAAACCACCTGGTTCACGAGCGCCGTCATCTTGCCCGTCCAGACGATCCCGTCGGCCACCGGCGCGTCGGCGCGGATCATGCGATGGCGGCGCTCGAGCCAGCCCAGACCGGCCATCTCGTTGAGGGCCGCGACGTACGCCCCCGCCGCGGTGCGCACCGCCTCCTCCGAACGTTTCGCCTGACCGTTGTCGCGGGCCGCCAGCACGAAGCTGGTGGTCAGGCGCTTGAGGTCCCAGCACCACGGCCCTTGGCTGGTCTCGTCGAAGTCGTTGATGTCGAACACGGGAGTGCGCTCGGGCGAGGCGTAGATGCCGAAGTTGGACAGGTGCGCGTCGCCGCACATCTGCGCGTAGATACCGGTGTGCGGATGCATCCCCAGATCGGTGGCCATGAGCTGCGCGGCGCCGCGGTAGAACGTGAACGGCGAGACCGCCATGCGCGCGGTGCGCAGCGGGATCAGGCGCGCCTGACGCGACGCCGCGACCCCCATCACCACCTCCACGGGATCGCGTTCCCCGTCCGCCGGCTCCCACACCCCGAGGGCCCGCCGGCTCACGCGAGTGCGGGCCTCCGCGCCCGCGGCGCGCTGCTCGGCGTCCGAGGGCCACGGCTTCTTGAAGTCGACCTTGTACGGGCCTTCCAGGAACACGCTGCTGACGGGCATCAGGGACCTCCGGGAACGGACGCACCGGCCGGCGGCGCGACGTTGCTCGACGATTTCGAGCGTTGAGTACCCGCGGGGCGAGGTTGAGACACCTGCGCGACCCGAGCCGCCGTCATTTGACGCCTCCTCGGGTGGCGGCTGCGGGCCGTCGGGTGCCCGCCGGCTGCCGCATCACCGCGCGACGTCGCCTGGAGCCTCGGCCTTCGCGGCCTTGGCCTTCGCCTTGGCGACCTTGGCCGGCTTGGCCGTGGCCGCCGCGGGCGCCAGCTCGGCGACCTTCAGGCGCCCGTCGTGGATCGCCTCGATGAAGCGCCCGTAGTCGCGCTCGGTCTGGTCGGCGTAGGCCTCCGAGAACCCCCACAGGGCATTCGCGAGCGCCGCGCCCTTGCCCACGTAGCCCAGGATCACGTCGGGATCGCCGGCGCGGCTGTGCGCGAGGCCCAGGGTGTAGCCGCAGCGAGTCCCGTACGCGGGGAGGAAGTCCTCGTCCAAGGTGGCCGGGTCAACGGATCCCTTCATGTCCTTGAGCTGACGCACGTAGAAGGTGCGTCCGTGCATCTGGGTCCAGCCGAGAAACGGGTCGCTGACGCTCTGCATCAGCCAGCTGCCGACCACGACGCGCTCGCCGTTGGCCAGCAAGGGCTTCTCGCCGAGGGCCGTCTTGACCGCCGAGGGCTCGGCCTCCTTGACCTGCAGCAGAAGCTCGTCGTGCTCCCCGTCACCCATGAGAAGCACGATGTAATCGTAGGTCCCGACGCTGCCGACGCCGACCACCTTGTGGGCGACGTCGACGACGTGGTAGGCGGCCAGGTAGGCGCGGCGCTCTACCGACAGCGACTCGAGGTATTGCCGCAGGGCCGCGGTGACCGCCGCGGCCGTGCGGCGCCCGACGGCTGTGATCACGGGGGGAGCCGTGCGCAGGCGGATCACGCCGTCAACTACCTCGGTGTACTTGGCGACCGTCCAAGCCTGTGTCTTCTTGGCCGCCTTCGACACGATCATGTTGACGTGCTGGGCCGTACTCTGCCTCCACACGACACCGTCCACGACTGGCCGGTCCGCGCGGACCATGCGATAGCGGCGCTCGAGCCAGCCCAGCCCGGCCATCTCGTTGAGCGCCGCCACGTAGGCGCCGACCGTGGCGCGCACGGCGCCTTCGGCGTGCGCCCCGAGGCCGTTGTCGCGGGAGGCCAGCACAAAGCTCGTGGTCAGCCGCTTGAGATCCCATTCCCACGGCCCTTGGCCGGTCTCGTCGAAGTCGTTGATGTCGAACACCGGCGCACGCTCGCGCGACGCGTACATGCCGAAGTTCGAGAGGTGGGCGTCGCCGCAGAGCTGGGCGTGGATGCCTGTGTTGGGGCGGGTGCCCAGGTCGGCGGCCATGAGCTGCGCTGCTCCACGATAGAACGTGAACGGCGAGACCGCCATGCGCGCGGTTCGCAGCGGGATGAGGCGCTGCTGGCGCGGTTTGGCCACCGCCATGACGACGTCCACCGGGTCGCGCACCTCGTCGGCCGGCTCCCACACGCCGAGCTCCCGGCGGCTCACGCGAGCGCGCGCCTCCAGGCCCCTGGCGCGCCGCACTGCCTCCGTCGGCAAAGCCTTCTTGAAGTCGACCTTGAACGGGCCTTGCAGAAACACATGACTCTCGAGCATCGGAGACCTCCGCGCAAGCGTCGCGCCCAGCGGCGCCACGATTCTTCACCACATCGAAGCGTGACTACCCACGGGGCGCGAATGAGAAGCCTGAGGGGACCCGAGTCGCCGTCATATGACGTAACATAGCGGGTGAAGAACGAGGAGGATGGGATGGAGCAGATCGCGCCGCACATCTACCGCTGGACGGCGCCGCACCCGGAGTGGCGGTCCAGCGTCGAGGAGGTCGTGAGCTACGCGCTCGTGGATGGCGAAGCGCTCAACTTCGTCGACCCACTGCTGCCCGCCGAGGGCGACGCCCGGCGGGCGCCGCTGCTCGCCGACATCGACACGATGATCGGCGAGGCCCGGCGCCTCGATCTGTTCGTCACGATCCCCTACCATACGCGCAGCGTCGAGACTCTCTACGAGCGCTACTCCCGCACCGTGCCCACTCTCATCTGGGGGCATCCCACCGTCAAGAAGCGGCTCACGCGCAAGGCGCCGTTCGAGGTGATCCCGCAGAGCTCGGCCGGCGAGGCGGCCGAGATCGCTGACGGCGCCGTGCTGGCCTACACCATCGGCAAGCCGCGACGCGCCGAGTACCCGCTGTACTTCCCGGGTCTGCGCACCGTCGCCTTTGGCGACGCCATCGTCGGCACGCAGGGCGGCCTGCGCTTCTGGAACCAGGGGTCGAGTACCGGGGCCGACTGGTATCGCGACGTGTTCGCGGCCACCCTCCGCCCCCTGGCGGCTCAGGACATCGAGTACGTCCTCACAACGCACGGGCCGGCAGTGCTCGCAGACGGGCGGCGAGCGCTCGAAGAGTGTCTCGCCGCGCCGCCCGTCGACCTGTACTGACCGCGGCTGCCGCTCAATCGGCGCGCCGCTGGGCGCGGCGCTTGAGCCACTCGGCGCGCGCCATGCGCGCGAGCAGCACGATCACGCTGGCGACGGCGCCCACCAGCACGAGGCGAGACCCCGCCTTCTCGAGCCCGGTCAGCTCTGGCCGGCTCACGAGGATCGACGAGCCGATGATGAGCGCCGAGACGATGAGCGCATAGGCGAGCAGGGTGAACCCTGCCTGCAGGCGCTCCATCATCTGCTCGAAGCCGGTGGGCCGCACCGAGACACGGAACTCCCCTTCGCCGGCACGCCGCAAGACGCGCGTGGCCTGCACCGGCAGATCGTCGAAGAAGCGCGCGTAGGCTCGTGCCGAGCGCAGCGTGGCCTTGAACAACCGCTGTGGGCCGAACTGCTCGGGCAGGATCTTCCTGGCAAACGGCTTGGCCACGTCCACCAGACGGTACGCCGGGTCGATCTGGCCGGCGACGCCGTCGACCATGCCCAGCGTGGTGAGCAGCACCGTGAGCTCGGTGGGCAGGTGCAGCTGGTGCTCGCGCATCATGGTCAGCAGCTTCTGGACGAGGGCGTCGAGGCCTCCGCCGGTGGTCTGTGAGCGGCGATACGCGGCCATGATCTGCCCGAGCTCCACTTCGAGCTGGGCGATGTCGGCGTGCGGCGGCATGCCACACATCGTGAGCACCGCCTCGGTCGCCCCGCGCACGTCGTCGTCGAACACCGCGAGGAGCATGTCGAAGACGGCGTCGCGGTTGCGCTGCGAGATGCTCGCCGTGCGCCCGAAGTCGACAAAGGCGACGCGCCCATCGGGCATGGCGAAGAGGTTCCCGGCGTGCGGGTCGGCGTGGTAGAACCCCATCCCGAAGATCTGCTGGAAGTAGCAGCCCACGCCGACCTCGACGAGGCGCTCGCCGCTCACGCCGTCCACCTCCCCGCCCTCGAGCCTGGTGGCCGGCACGCCGTCGACGAAGTCCATGGTGAGCACGTACTCGGTGCTGTGGTCCCAGTACACGGCCGGGAACAGCACGTCCTTGTTCTCCGCGAAGGCCTCCCGAAAGCGATCGAGTGAACGGCCTTCGTGGCGATAGTCCAGTTCGGAGCGCAGGATCGAGGCGAACTCCTCGGCGAGGGAGGCGACGTCGAAGTCCTTGCCCCACTGAGTGTGCGTCGCCAGACGGTGCGCCTGGTCGATGAGGATCTCGAGATCGATGTCCATGGTCTCGGTGACGCCCGGGCGCTGCACCTTGACCGCCACCGGCGTGCCGTCGGGCAGCGTGGCGCGATACACCTGGCCGATACTGGCGGCGGCGAGGGGCTTGGGGTCAAACGTGGCGAAGAGCTCCTCCACGGGATGCCCGAGCTCTTCCTCGATGCGCGCCTTGATCTCCTCCCACGGCAGCGTGGGCACATCGTCCTGCAGTTTGGAGAGCTCCTCGGCGAGGTCGGGAGTCACGAGGTCGCGGCGCGTGGCGAGGATCTGACCGGCCTTGATGAAGGCCGGGCCGAGGCGTTCGAGCGCATGCCTGATGCGTACGGCGCGCGGAAGCTCCTTCTCCTTGACGCCAGGGTCGCCTGCGCGGCGCGGCGCCTCCGGCGGCGCATGCTCGTCCAGCCCGCCGCCTTTGAACACGTTGAGTACGCGCTCGTCCCAGAGCACGGCGGCGATCTCACGATACCTTGCGCGCCGCCGCGCCCCGCGGCTGAGCGCGGCCTTCTCATCGTTCCTGGGCATCGACCCTCCCCTCGCTCCGGCGGCAAGGCGCCGCCGGGCGTGTCACAATCCTGGGTGTCTATTCCCCAAGCCGGGAGAAGCTTCCTGCCGCGGCGGCGGGCAGCGCCGCGGTCGCCGGCAGCGCCCGACCGCCCGGCGGGGCAGTGCGAAATGGTAGAGACCAGGGAGGGCGGTAGTCGCTCAGCTCCTCCCGCGCTACCTGCTGACCGGCGAAGGTGGAGAGGGTCGCGGTGGAGAGGGTGCTGCAGGGCCAGGCGTGACGACCGCCGGGAACGGTCTCTCAGCCTCGAGGTCAAGACCCGGCCTGCGGCGCGGCGGCGCTGCGGCCCACCGGCAGTCTCCTGCAAGCCCTGGTCGCCGCGGCTGCCGGGCGGCATGGTGCGAAACGGTAAGCTAAGGAACTGCCCTCTCACTATCTTACCGATTCGCACTGCCCCGCCGGGCGGCGCCGGCGGCGGGGCGGCGGGAGGGCCAAGGCCGGGCGGCGGGGAGAGCCGCGGCCGGGCGGCGGCGGAGCGGCAACGCGCGGCCGCCCCGCCGCCCTGAGTCGGCTACGCCTGCAGCGCCATCTCGGGGACCGGCGCGACGGTGGCCGCGGCGCCGGGGCGATCGTCCAGCGGCGGCGCTTCGAGCCTGCCGGCGTCGAGCCAGATGCGCCGTGAGGCGCGGCCCGCGACCCAGGTGTCGTGCGTGACCACGATCAGCGTCTGGCCGCGCTCGCGCCACAGCTCCTCGAGCAGGCCGATGATGTCGTCACGCGTGCGCTCGTCGAGATTGCCCGTAGGCTCGTCGGCGAGGATCACCTTGGGCTCGCGCACCAGCGCCCGCGCGATAGCCACGCGCTGCTGCTCGCCGCCGCTGAGCTCGGAGGGGATGTGCCGGGCGCGGTCGGCGAGGTTCACGCCGGCGAGGGCCTCCATGGCGCGCCGCCGCCGCTCATCGCCGCGCACGTGCCAGGGTACCAGCGCCGTCTCCACGTTCTCCTGGGCGGTGAGCGTCGGGATCAGGTTGAACGACTGGAAGACAAAGCCGTAAGAATGGCTCCTGAGCTCCGCCAGGTCGCCCTCCCTCAGGTTGGCGACGGCGCGCCCCTCGTAGACCAGCGAGCCGCTCGTGGGACGGTCGAGGGCGCCGAGCATCTGCAGCAGCGTCGTCTTGCCGGAACCGGTCGAGCCCTGGATGACGAGGAACTCGCCGTCGGCGATCTGCAGGTCGATCCCGGCCAGGGCATCGATGGTCTTGCGTCCCTGCGTGTAGCGCTTGGTGACGCCGGTCAGGTGATAGAGCATGGAGGCCTCCTCCAGGGTGCGCAGTGTAGTCACGGTCATAATGTCCTCCTGGTCAGTCGAGCCGACGCAGAGCATCGACAGGGCGCAGGCGCGAGGCGCGCCAGCCGCCGAGCGCGCCGGCCAGCAGGCCACCCGTCAGGGCGAGGCCCACGGCGAGCAGCACCAGGTTCAGGCTGATCGGCGCGGCGAGCTGGACGGTCACCGTCTGCGCGGCACTGCCGAAGGCCTCCATCATGCCTCCGGCGCCGGGAGGGGCTCCGGCCGGCAACTGCATGCTGTTCCCCATCGTCGCCTTGAGATCGGGCGACAGGGCAGTGATGAGCCGCGCCCCGGCGATGCCGAGCGCCACGCCGATCACGCCGCCGGCGAGGCCCGTCACGACCGACTCGCCGAGCACCTGGCCGACGATGCGGCGGCTCCTCCAACCGAGCGCTTTGAGGGTGCCGAACTCGCGCACGCGCCGCGAGACCGAAGATACGGTGAGCAGGCACGCCACGGCGAAGGCCGCGACGAGCGCGGCGATCGCCAGCCACTTGCCCAGGTTGTCGGCGAGGCTTGAAGCGCTCGACAGAGAACCGCTCACCTGATCGGCCAGGTCCTGGGCGGTCGTCACGGTCGCCTTGGGCAGCGTCGCCTTGATCTCCTTCTTGACCGCGGCGATGCTCTCGGCGCTGTCGGCGCGCACGTAGATCTGGTTGACTTTGCCCGTATTGTCGCTGAGCTTCTGGGCGCGGGCGAGGGGGATGTAGAGGTCTGACGACGTGCTCCCGCTGGGCAGCGTCACGATGCCGACGATCTCGAACTCGGTGCCGCCGATCTTCTTCACGTCGCCGACCGCGAGGGAGCTCTGCTTCGCGTAGGCCTTGGTGACGAGGGCGACCTTGGCGCTGGTCTCGGAGCTCGTGAAGGAGCGCCCGGTGGTCACTTCGCCCGAGCTGAGGGGCCCAAGCTCGAGGTCGGTCACGTCGACCCCGGAGATGGAGAACGACGACACCTTGATGGGCGCCTGCGAGGGCGCCGCCTGTGGCGTGGCGCCGGCGGCGGGCTGCGCGGCGGAGCCGCCTCCGGCCGCGCCGCCGCTCATCTCCGCGAACGTGCCCTCCACGTGGATGGAGCTGAGACTCAGGCTGCCGACGGCCGCGGCGACGCCGTCCAGGCCGGCGATGGTCTCGACCTTGGTCGCGGCCAGCGACTGCTGCCCCGGGCTGGCCGTGATCGCGTCGCGATTGAACTTCTTGCCGCGCTGCGACGCGTCGGGCGGCTGCATGCCGAAGCGCTGGGGGCCGCCCTCGCCGAGCTTGGCCGTTTGCGATACCGTGATGTCGGTGCCCACGCCGTACAGCGAGTGCAGTACCTCGTCCTGGGCATTGCCGACGCCGCCGGCGTAGGCGGTCACGGCGATCACCAGCGCGACGCCCACCGCCAAGCCCAGGGCGGTGAGCAGCGCCTGCCGATGGCGGCGACGCAGCTCCCGGTAGATGTACGTGAAATACATCGGCTCCTCCTCGTGCGGCGACGCGCCGCGGTCGTGTGCATCCCCATCGAGTACAGGTCCACTTCTAGACCCCGCGCCTTGGAGGAGCCTGAACACGCCCTGTGAAAGTGCTGAGAATCGGCCGCCTCGCCGCAGGCACAGGCGGGCCTCAGGGTTTTCTCAGCGTTCTCTCAGGAAACACACCTATCATCCGGAGGCAGCAGGGCAGGCGGCCGCGCACGGGGGGTTACACGACCATGATCACGACAGCGGAGACGACGGCCCGCATCCTCGTCGTCGACGACGAGCAGAGCATCACCGATCTCGTCGCCATGGCGCTGCGCTACGAGCACTTCGCCGTGCAGGTGGCGCACAGCGGCCACGAGGCGCTCGACGCCGTGGAGACGTTCTCCCCGGACCTCGTCGTCCTCGACATCATGATGCCGGGCATCGACGGTTTCGAAGTGGCGCGCCGCCTGCGCAATGCGAGCGCCAGCCTCCCGGTGCTCTTTCTCACGGCGCGCGACGCGACCGACGACAAGGTGCGCGGCCTCACCCTGGGCGCCGACGACTACATGACCAAGCCGTTCAGCGTCGAGGAGCTGGTGGCGCGTATCCGCGCCATCCTGCGCCGCGTGCAACCCGCTGAGGCGGCCATGGGGCGTATGATCGTCGCCGACCTCGAGCTCGACGAGGACACCCACGAGGTGCGGCGCGCCGGCCACGACGTAGAGCTCACGGCCACCGAGTTCAAGCTCCTGCGCTACCTGATGCTCAACGCCCGCCGGGTGCTCAGCAAGGACCAGATCCTCGACCATGTGTGGAACTACGACTTCGGCGGCAACGCCAACATCGTCGAGACCTACGTGAGCTACCTGCGGCGCAAGATCGACAGCCTCGGCCCGCCGCTCATCCAGACGGTCCGCGGCGTGGGCTACACCATCCGCACGCCGCGGGACTGACCGTGAGCCTGCGCACGAGGCTGCTCCTCGCTCTGCTCGGCCTCGTCGCGGCGGGTCTGCTGGTCGCCGGCGTCGTGACCTACTCCTCGCTGCGCGCGTTCCTGCTCGAACGGGTCGATCAGCAGCTGCGCGAGGCGCGGGGGCCGGTGGCTCTCACCCTGGCGAGCAGCCAGATTCCGGGACTGCCGGACCAGACCGGGGGCCCGGGCCGGCCCAGTCTGCCGCCGGGCACCTACGGCGAGCTGCGCACGTCAGAGGGGGTCGTGCTCAACCAGATCTCGTACTCCTACGGCACCGAGACCCAGCCGACTCCGCAGCTTCCGACGCCGCTGCCCGGCGCGTCGGCGCAAGACGCCGATGGTACCCTGTTCAACACGAGTGCCGCCGGCGGCGGCGGCCCCCGGTTCCGCGTCCTCGTGCAGTCGGTGCCGACGGTCCAGCGCGTCCTCATCGTGGCCGTGCCGCTCACGGAGACGACGCAGACCATGGGCCGCCTGCTCGGCGTCGAGATCATTGCGTTCGCACTCGTGCTCGTCGGCCTCGGGGTCGCCGCCTGGCTGATCATCAAGCACGACCTGCGGCCCTTGGAGGCGATGGCCGACACCGCCGACGTGATCGCCGCCGGCGACCTCACGCAACGCGTCGAGCCGGCCGAGCCGCGCACGGAAGTGGGCCGGCTCGGCCTCAGCCTCAACGCGATGCTCGCGCAGATCGAGGTGGCCTTCGCGGAACGCGCCGCCACGGAGGAGAAGCTGCGGCGCTTCCTCGCCGACGCCTCGCACGAACTGCGTACGCCGCTCACCAGTATCCGCGGCTACGCCGAGGTGTTCGAGCGCGGCGCCAAGGACGACCCCGAGGACCTCGCCACGGCGATGCGCCGCATCGAGGAGGAAAGCAAGCGCATGGGCGTGATGGTCGACGAACTGCTGCTCCTGGCGCGGCTCGGCGAGGGCCGCCGGCCCGAGCGGGAGCCCGTCGACCTGGCACGCGTCGTGAACGACGCCGTCGGCGACGCGCGCGCCGCCGACCCCACCCGTGACATCTCGCTGGACGCGCCGGCCGAGCTCGTCGTCACTGGCGACGAGCACCAGCTCCGCCAGGTGGTCGCCAACCTGCTCGGCAACGCGCGCCAGCACACGCCGCCCGGTTGCCCGGTGCACGTGCAGCTGCGCAGCGAGGACGGAGACGCCGGGGCGGCCGAAGGCGCGGGCGCCGGCGACCCCCGGGTCGGGACAGGCGAGGCCGTGCTCGAGGTGGCCGACGAAGGTCCGGGCCTCGCGCCCGAGGTCGCGGCCCAGGTGTTCGAGCCCTTCTACCGCGCCGACAAGTCGCGGGCACGGCAGTCGGGCGGCGCCGGCCTCGGCCTCGCCATCGTCGCCGCGATCGTCGCGGCGCACGGCGGCTCGGTGGCGCTGCAGACGCAGCCCGGCGCCGGCGCCACCTTCAGCGTGCGCCTGCCGCAGTCTCAGTCGCCGATCCAGGAAGCACGCGCCTGAAGGCGGACAAAGCTGCTCGGACAGCACTCCGTCCGGTGCCGCGACGGCGCCTTTCCCGGACCCGCTGGGTATTCTGTCTTGGGCGTATGTCCCATCGTGCGCGCCACTGACGTCGCCGACATGGTGTGGGAGGTCACAGCGGGAGGCGATGATGGCTCGACGGACACCCAAGTGGAGGGCAGACGCCGGCTTCGCCGCCGTCCAGACCCTGGTCGTGATCGCCATCGCCGGCGTCGTTGCGGCGATCGCCCTCCCCGTGTATGCAGCCCGAGCCAAGGAGTCGGTGCTCCGCCAGAACGCTTCGACCCTGGAACTCGAGGTCAAGAGCTATCTCGCCGCAGGTGTCGACGACACCGACGACGCGGCCAGCGCCTCCGACGTCATCGCGCAGGCGCTTGGTGGGCCCCGCAGCGGCATCTCGGCGTGGTACGTCAATCCGTTCGGTGGCAGCCGCGCGATCGTCAGTCAGACGGCTCTGCCGTCGAGCGCGGGCGACATGCCACCCGCCGTCTGGCTCACTGACGACGAGCGCTATGCGTTCGGGGCATTCACGGCGTCACCAGCGACGAGGAGTCGGCTTCGCGGCACGCTCGTGATTGTGTGCATCACCCGCAGCGGTCGCACGAGCGGCGTCGAGATCTTCTACGTCGACGCGTCGGGGCGCAGGTCGCCGACAGCTACGACGATCGCCACCTGACAACAGGCGCACCGTCCACCTCGCGGCGGTGACGTGGCGACTGCGACATGGTTCGCCTCCAACCGGGTCGCGCAACGGCTGCGGCCGGATGCCGCCGGGGAAGGGCGCACGCCTGGTTATCCTGCTGAGGGTTGCTGACGCACCTGAATCCCGGCATGAGGCCCTTGGTTGCCGGGGCGGCGGACCTGTCACAGGTTCTGGAAACCTCAGGGTCTGGTCTTGGTAGTAGTGAAGCGTGTGCAAAGGTGCTGCACGTTCCGTGGTTGTGCGGCACGTGGGTGACGGGCCGTGCTCACGCGTGATTGGCCGCGACGAGGCGTCTTGTCAGCATCATGTCGGCAGGTCGGCGGCACCTCTGCCGCCCGCATCCTCGCGCGCCGCGACGCGCCGGAGACCAACGGCGTGATCCAACGCTTCACTCAATCGCTCGAGTGCGAGCATCTCAGCCAGCGCGAGATCGACCATGCGACGACCCTCGCCGAGGAGGTCGAGCGTTCCTCGTGATGTTCAACGAGAACGGGGCGCACGAGTCGCTCGCGTGGCGCCGACCGCTGGCGATGCACCGCGCAGATCCACACCTGTTTCAGGCACCAAGTCTCAAGGAGACTTGACAGGGTACACCTCAGCTCATGACAGCAACGTGAGGAAGCTCATCCGCCGGCGGGTGCGGGCGTCCGGGATGGGGTGCGAGGGTGGAAGCTGCAGCGGTGCGATCGAGACAGGTGACCGACGACGATACGCCCTTCTCAACCGCCGTCGCGCCTCGTGTCGGCAAGCCGACCGTCACCAGTTCCAGCTGACGGGCGTCGCTGAACCCAGCACCACCTTGAGAGTCACCGGGCGCCAGTAATGACGCACAAGCCATCGCTGGGAATGTGGCCCCTCGGCCATCTGACGAGCAGCATCGGTTCTGAGTCTGAGCACGCGCATGGCGACCACGCTTCCCGGGGTCGCGTGCCGCAAGAACGCATCCACGTCCTCGCGTTGGTATGTCGGTGTCCCGTCGAGCGCCAGCATGATGTCGCCGCCGATGCCGTACCACGAGCCGTCGGCTTGTACCCACTTGCCGTTGACCTTCAGGAGTTGTCGAGCGCCGCGCAGCCCCGCCTCCGCGACGGGGCTGCCGGGCATGACGCCCTCGATCAGGATTCCCCGCTGCCCGTCCAGCCCGAAGGACCTCGCCAGCTTCGTCCCGGTCACCTGCGGCGTCAAGTAGTCGATCCGGTCGATGCCGAGCGTAACGGGCAGGTCTGCCCGCATGCCGCGCTGGGCGTTGTCGATCATCCCCCGGTAAACACTTCCGGCCACGGCGGCGCCAGGGCTCGCAAGGGTGGGGGGCACGGAGGAAGGCTCGTCGGGGAGCCTGTACCAGGGCCCCATCACTCCGACGATGTGGCCGGTCTTATCGACCAGTGCCCCGCCCCTCGGCGACTTCGTCGGGCTGCTGGCGACCATGTAACAGACACGGAACTCGGCCCCCGTGAATAGGTCCAAACCGTTGTCGCTGTACGTCTCCACAGATGTCGTACCGCCTTGCGTGGACACGATGGTACCGGTGGACGTCAGGAGGATACCCGACTCCGGGAGGCGGCTCAGGCAGACGACCCGGTCACCCTTGCGGACCGATTCGGAGTCCCCCTGTGGCATCGGCTGGAGGTCTACCTGGCGGGGGTCGACCTTGATCAGCGTCACGGAATGGGACGAATCGTCGTGGATCCTGTAGCCCGGCACGGTGCGGTAGCTGCCGTGGCTGTAGATCCCGACGGTGACGACCTCGGGGACGACCAGGACGGGCAGGCGAGCCAGCCGCGCGTCACTGGTGTGGATGAACCCGTCCTTAGAGGCGACCACGCCGGACTGGTGGACGGTCTTCCAGACGATGCGATGCTGCTTGTCGGCGACCCGCACCCTGGCGCTGACGTCGACGATGCTGTCCCCGTACCTGTCGGCGATCTGCTGGGCGGTGAGCTGCACGGGGCCGGAGGGCTTGCCGTGCGTGGGCCTGAACTCCAGGACGGCAAGCGCCGCGACGAGGGCGACGACGATGACGGCAGCCGCCGCAACGAGCAGCGGCGCCCGGCGTTTCAGGGTGCGTCGCGTGCGCCGCGAGAGAAAGAAGCGGCGCTTCGGTCTGGCCGCCTCGTCGGCGACCCGCTCGGCGCGGGCGAAGTGGGCGGCAGCGGCGGCCGGGTCCAGCGGGGCGGCTCGCCCGCCGGCGAGTGAGAGGTAGCGTTCGGTCGGTTCGGCCAGCTCGTCCTCCAGGTCGAACAAGCCGGCGGCGGTGGCCATCTCCAAAGCGGTCCCATAGTGGAAGGCAAGTACCTCGGCCAGGTCCTCGGTGCGCCCGGCCGTGCGCTCCTCCAACCAGCGCGCCAGGGCGGCATGCTTGGCCGCCCGGTCGGCGTGCGTGAGCTGGGCGTAGGCCACGTCGCAGACCAGGGCGTGGACGAAGAGGAACTCGGTGTCGCCCTCCATGGAGGAGGAACGCTCCGGTCTGACAAGCTCCTTGGCCACGAGCTCGATGACGCCCTCGTAGACGGCAGCAGCCTCCCGCGCGCCGACGGCGGCCACCGCCCCGACCCAGAAGGTACGACCGACGACCGATGCGTCGGCGAGCAGCGCCTTGCGCTCGGGCGCGAGCAGATCGAGCCTGGCGGCGATCAGGGCGCCGATCGAGTCCGGCAGCGGGACCTCGGCGCCGGGCCTGAGCGCGATTCTGCCGGAGCGCTCCTCCAGCAGGCCGCGGTCCTGCAGCAGCCGGACGAGCTCCTCGGCGAACAGCGGATTGCCGCCACTGCGCTCGAGGATCAGGGCCTGCAGGTCGGTGGGTAGCGACTTGGCGCCCAGCCGGGCGCGGGCCAGCTCGGCGGTCTCTTCGCCGGAGAGCGGGCCGAGGGGCAGATGAGTGGCCGCCGCCACGAAGCTCGCGCCGGGACCGGCGAGCTCGAGCACCTCGGGTCGGGTGCTGGCCAGGAGGAGGAGCGGGGCGGAGGCCTCGCTTCCGGCCAGGTAGTCCATGAAGGCCAGCATCGCCTCGTCGGCCCAGTGCAGGTCCTCGATGACGACGATGGCGGGCCCGTCGGCGGCCCGGCCTTCGAGGAAGGCGCGCCAGGCGGCGAAGTTCTCCTCGCGGGAGGCTTCTTCTGCCTCAAGACCCAGAAGCGGGCGCAGGCGAGACCGGAGCCGGTCGCGGTCAGGGCCCTCAGGCAGGACCGTCTCGAGACGGGCCTCGGCGCGGGCCACGCCGTCGCTCTCCAGGACGCCGGCGCAGGAGCGCACGATCTCGGAGAGCGCCCAGAAGGTGACGTTGGCGCCGAAGGGCAGGCAACGGCCTTGGCGCCAGGTGACGAAGGTCGGCTGGTCGTCGAGGCGGCGGGCGAGCTCGGCAAGCAGGCGGCTCTTGCCGATGCCGGGCTCGCCGACGAGGAGGGCACAGCGGAGACGTCCGTCGGCGGCCGCCTCGTCGAGCAGGGTCTGGAGCTCGGCGAGCTCCTCCTCCCTGCCGACGAACGCGGAGCTGAAGCTGCGCAGCTCGGAGCCGGTGCGCGCCAGCGGTGCGGTCGCGATCCAGGCGCGCAGCGGCTTGCTCTTGCCCTTGAGGGTGACGGGGTGACAGGCGTCGTAGGCGAAGACCTGCGCCGTGGCGGCGTGAGTCGCCGCGCCGACGGCGACCGCCATCGGCGGCGCCGCCGCCTGCAGACGGGCGGCCACGTTGACGGCGTCGCCGGTGAGGAAACCTTTGCCGCTGGCGGGGTCGACGTCGAGGCGCACCAGCGCCTCGCCGGTGTTGACCCCGACGCGCACCTCGAGCGGCTGGCCGCCGATGCCCGGCAGGGCGTCGATCTCGTCGACGAGGCGCAGGCCGGCGCGTACGGCGCGCTCGGGGTCGTCCTCATGCAGCGTCGGCACGCCGAAGACCGCGACCACGGCGTCGCCGATGTACTTCTCGACGCTGCCGCCGTAGGACTCGACGACGCGCCGCGCCGCGTCGTAGTAGCGGCGCAGGAAGGCGTCGACGAGCTCGGAGTCGTTGCGCTCG
>JAPLCM010000239.1 GCA_026392275.1 Actinomycetota bacterium
GAGAACCGCTTCCCCACGCCCAAGCCGCCGCCCAAGATCATCGGCTCGGACGGGGCGGGTGTGGTCGAGGAGGTCGGCGCCGAGGTCACCGCCGTCCTTCCGGGCGACGCGGTCTTCTTCAGCGGTCTCGGCGTAGGCAGCGAGGGCAGCTACGCGCAGTACGTCGTGCTGGCCGAAGCCCAGGCCGTACCGATACCCCGCGGTCTCTCGTTCGTCGACGCGGCGGCGCTGGGCATGGTCTTCCCCGCCGCCTACTACGGCCTCGTGCGGCGCGGCGCACTGCAGGCCGGCGAGACCGTGCTCGTGCAAGGTGCGGCCGGCGGCGTCGGGTCCGCCTCCGTGCAACTGGCCAAGGCCATCGGCGCGCGCGTGCTCGCTACCGTGAGCGGCGCCGCCGAGGCGGATCTCGTCCGCAGCCTCGGCGCCGACGACGTCATCGACTACACGACAGAGGACGTCGTCGCCCGCACGCTGGAGATGACCGGCGGCAAGGGCGTCGACCTCGTGCACGAGCTCGTCGTCAGCGTGAACCTGCCCGCCGACGTGCGGCTCGTCGCCACCGGCGGGCGCATCGTGTGCACCGGGCAGGGGCCGTCGCCGGAGGCCACGGTGCCCATCGGCGAGGCGCTCGCCAAGGACGCCACCCTGCTGTTCATGAACCTGAGCAACGCCAAGCGCGCCGGCGTGGCCGCCATCGCCGCGGAGATAGCGCAGATGGCCATCGACGGTAAGGTCAAGCCGGTGATCGGAGAAACGCTGCCCCTGGCCGAGGCACGCCGCGCGCACGAACTGATGGCCGGCGCGCATCTCGGCAAGATCGTGCTCTTGCCGTAGCGGACGCGAGCACCGGGCGGATCAGTATCCCTTGCCGTTACCGCGGATGGCTTCTTCGCGCTCCTTGCGCAGCTTGAGCTGAGGGAGTAATGCCTCCATCACGCGCAGCAGGGTCTCCAGGCGCTGCGCCTCGCTGAGTGACTCGAGAAGTTCCTGCTTGAGCGCCGCTCCGAAGTCGAAGGCGGCTGCCACGCGAAACGACAGTGGACCGTCGCCCGCAGGCTCCTTCGGAGCCACCACGTCCATCAGCAGGAGCATCGTGCGAAAGACCTCGAGCAAGCCGGCGCTCAGTTCCGTCGGGGCCTCGGGCTCCTCGTCGTCGTAGTAGTCGATGAGGCCGCTGAGGTAGTCGGCCTCCGGGTCGGCCGGCGGACGCAGCTCCAGAAGGCGAAAGCGCCGCTCGCCCTGGACGAGGATGTTCATGCTCCCGTCGTCGAGCTCCTCCAGGAGCTCGACCACGCGGGCGCCGCACCCGCACTCGCGCAGCACCCCGTCGTCGGCAAGGACTATGCCGAACTCGCCGCCGCCGAGCCGCTCCTGCACGAGCAGCTTGTAGCGCTCCTCAAAGATGTGGAGCGGTACGACTTCGCGAGGCAGCAGCACGAGGCCCAGCGGAAACAGCCCGAGAACGACCTCGTCAGCGCTGCTCATGCCACGCCGCCACGACTGCTTCGCGCCTGGCCGGCCTCGTCGGGGTGGACGCCGACGTTTGGCGGCGCCGAGTCCGTGCGCTGCAGGCCGACGTACTCGAAGTCCGACGAGTCCGTGTTCGGATGCGCGTCGCTGGCGGGCCGGGCGATCTTTCCCGGCAGCGCCCATGTGAGCCCCATGACGCCCCCTTTCGTCGATGCGCTTCGCGTACCGTGCTCCGGGTCTGCGAGACATTCGAGGTGGTCGCCGCGCCCGTCTGCGCCCAGCATGCGACTCCCTTCGCGGTCTAGTCTATCCTGCTCAGGGCAGCGCCTTTCAAGCCCACGTACATGGTGTATTCGTGACGGCGGCCCTGCACGACGTCGAACGCCGCGACCGCCAGCACGCGCGCGAACACGCCGGCCAGCGACTGCTCAAGCGCGGCGTAGCGGTCCGGCGACCAGAACACGACAGCCCCACCGGGTCGCAGGGCGCGCCACGCGAGCTGCGCGCCGGCCTCGGAGTAGAGGCCGGCGTTGGCCTCGCGCACCAGCCAGTCGGGGCCGTTATCGGTGTCGAGTGAGACCAGGTCGAAGCCCTCCGGACGAGCCACCAGCACATCGGCCACGTCCGCGACCGCGATCGAGGCGCGGGCGGC
>JAPLCM010000003.1 GCA_026392275.1 Actinomycetota bacterium
TCGGCGACCTTCTGCACGTGCCATGCGTAGGCCTCGAAGCGCGCGCAGACGTCTTCCGTGAAGGCCAGGTCGGTGGCGCCGTCGATGGTGATGTGGTTGTCGTCGTAAAGGACGACGAGCTTGCCGAGCTTCTGGTGACCGGCAAACGAGGCAGCCTCGCTGCTGATGCCCTCCATCATGTCGCCGTCGCCGGCGAGGACGTAGGTGAAATGGTCCATGACGCTCGCCTCGTCACCGTTGAACGTCGCCCCGAGGAAGCGTTCGGCGACGGCCATGCCGACGGCGTTGGCGAAGCCCTGGCCGAGGGGGCCGGTGGTGGTCTCGACGCCGGCGGTGTGCCCGTACTCGGGGTGGCCGGGCGTCTTGCTGCCCCACTGGCGGAACGCCTTGAGGTCGTCGAGCGTCAGGTCGTAGCCGGTGAGGTGGAGCAGGGAGTACAGCAGCATGCTGGCATGGCCGGCGGAGAGCACGAAACGGTCGCCATCGGGCCAGGCCGGATCGGCCGGGTCGAAGCGCAGGTGGCGCGTAAACAGCGTGTGCGCCACGGCCGCCGCGCCCATGGGCATGCCGGGGTGACCGGACTTGGCTTTCTGCACGCCGTCGACGGCGAGAAAGCGGATGGTCTCGATGCAGCGTTCTTCGAGGGTCGGTGCGCTCGCCTCAGGGCTCACGTGCGTCCTTTCGTTGGGGGCGGAAGCCCGTCAGCCTCCGCCCTCCGATGAAGACGGGAGGGCGGAGGCTGCAGACGGGCGAAGGGTGTGCGTCGGGACGCTTACTTGTCGCCGAAGTAGTCCCTCACGAACGTCACGAAGCGCTCGCTCTCCTCGGGGGTGCCCGGCGTGACGCGGAAGTAGCCGTCCTTGCCGTTGATCGGCTTGATGGTCTTGATGAACAGTTTCTGCATGTCCATGGCCGCCTGCACGATCTCGACCGAGGTCTTGCCGGTCACCGAGGCGTCGACGAGCATGTAGTTGCCGTGAGGCGGGAACGGCTTGAGGCCGACCGCTTCCAGCTCCTTGACGAACGTGTCCATCCACTCGTTGTTGTACTCGACCTTGCCCTTGACCTCGCCGGTGTCGAGGATGGCCTCGGCGGCGGCCATGGCCATCAGGCTCAGGTTCCAGGGCAGGTACATGAGGTTGAACGCGTCGACGACTTCCGGCGAGGCGACGACGTAACCAAAGCGGACGCCCGCGAGGCCGAAAGCCTTGGAGAAGGTGTGCGAGAGGAACACGTGCGGGTACTTCTTGACGAAGTCGACTTTGGCCTCGACCTGCGGGTGGTAGTCGAGATAGGCCTCGTCGATGCAGAGCGGGATGCCCAGTTCGCAGAACTTGATGAGGTCCGCATCGTCGATGAAGATGCCCGTCGGGTTGTTCGGATTGATGATGAGGATGAGCTTGGTCTTGTCGGTGACCGCGTCGAGCATGCCCTGCACGTCGTACTGCAGATCCTCTTCACGCAGCGGAATCTGCACGGTCTTGGCGTTGCAGAGCCCGGCGCGCGAGGGGAACATCTCAAAGGTCGGCTCGGAGCAGAGGAACTCGTCGCCCTGATGCAGGAAGATGCGCATCATCGCGTCGATGGTCTCGGACGAGCCGTTGGCGAGGGCGATGTTCTCTGCCGCGACGCCGTGGAGCTTGCCCAGCTTCTCGCGCAGCCGATAGGCGCGGTCAGGGTACCGGTTGCCCCGCTTCGCCATGTCGGTGATCGCCGCGACGACCGCATCCGACGGCGGCACAGGGTTCTCGTTCAACATCATGCGGCCGCACTCCGGCTGCGCCCACGCCTTGTCGAGGATGCCGGTGTTGTACTCGGGAGCCGTCCATACCCAAGGGACGATCTTGTCTTTGATGCCCGCCATGCTCAGTGTCCTTTCGTCGGTCTCGTGATCGTGGGGAAGAGAATCAGTCGGCGCGGCAATCGCCCTTGAGGCAGCCGTCGGCGAACGCGACCATCTCGTTGGTGGCCTTCGAGAAGGCCTCCGCCGTCTTCACCAGCGCCGGGTGCGTGTTGTACTCGTCCCGGGTGTAGCCGTCTTCTGCGTAGGCGCGCTCGAAGTAGGGTATCCGCATGAGCTTGTCCATGACGTCCTTGGGTGGATCGACGTCGATGCGATTCTCCTGGAACTTGACGTCCTCGGGATGCGGGAAGTTGATGACCTCGTCGATGAGCGACGGCGGGCAGGTGACGACGATGGCGGCGCCGGCCTTCTCCTCGAGGTGCCAGATCCGCTGCTTGCCGTCGATGGTCGGACCCAGACGCAGGGAGCAGGAGAGCATCTTGCTGTGATAGTCGCCGTCCCTGACCAGGCGGTAGGCCTTCTTGAAGATGGCCAGCTCGGCGAGGCGAACGTCGCCCTCGGTGATCTCGATGCCCTTCTCTGCGCCGGCCTCGCGCAGACCACCGAGGTCGCCGTAGCGGGCCTCCATGTGGGTGATCACGGAGCGCCACTTCGTAAGGTCGACGCCGTTGGCCTTGGCCTTCTCGAGCCCCCTGTTCACGGACTTCGCGCAGTCCATGAGCTGGGGCAGGACGAACGTGAGGGTGTTGTTGGTGGCGATGCCGCGCGAGGTGAGCTCCTCGATGATCCCGTAGCCCTCCGCGGTGCCGGGCACCTTGATCATCACGTTGGGGTTGATGGTGTGGATGTCGAGGGCCTGCGTGAGCATCGCATCCGCGTCAAAGGCGCTGCGCGGGTCGACCTGACCAGACAGGAAGCCCTCCTTGTACCCTGAGGCCTCGAACAGCGGCAGGAACATGTCGGAGCCCTGCTTGACGACCTGCTTGTAGAGGAGCCAGAAGAGGCCCTCCGTGTCGAGTCCGTCGTTCTCCTTGAGGATCTGCTCGGCGACCTTCTGCCAGCGGGCCGGGTCGTCCTTGATCGCGGCCAGCGAGAGGGGCGGGTTGGTGGTGACGCCGCGGAAGAGCTGGCCCATGGGGGCGGACGTGTCGTACATACGCGCGAACTGGCGCTTGAGGATATCCTTGTCGGCGTCGTCCGCCTTGGCGAGCATCTTCGTGCACCAGTTGCCGAAGATCACCGGCTAGCTGTCCCACCAGATCTCCATTCCTGGACTGACGGCGACGAGGTCTTCCAAGAGATTACGTTCTTGCATGTCTCCCCCTAGCTGATCGATGACACTGAGGTGGCGCTCCGGGCAAAG
>JAPLCM010000007.1 GCA_026392275.1 Actinomycetota bacterium
GGATCACGCTCGCTTGACCGTCGAGGATCTGGATGGCCTTAGCGGGGCATTCGCGCACGCACGTGTAGCACGTGCGGCACTTCTCGCGGATGGTCGTGACGAGCTGCTGGTGAGCGACGCGGTCGTCGTTCATGGGCGCTCCGGCGGCGGCAGCGTCAGCCACCGCGCGCGAGGAGCTGCTTGACCTTGGCCAGCAGCGCCGACGCGTCGATCGGCTTGTCGAAGTAGGCGTCGACGTGCATCTTGGCGAGGTCGGCGTCTGTCTCGGGGCGGAAGTCGAGGCCCAGCTGGCTGCTCACCGAGGTGGAGATGATGATCGGCACGCCGGCGGTGCGCGGGTCGCCTTTGAGCTGCGCCGAGAACGCGAAGCCGGCGTCGACGCTGGTCATCATGAGGTCGGTGATCACCAGATCGGGGGTCCGATCGGCGATGCGGAGCTGCGCCTCCGCGGGGTTGGTGGCCGTGACCACACGGTAGCCCGCGCCCTCGAGGATGTAGCGGTTGATCTCGAGGAAGTCGTAGTCGTCGTCGACGATCAGTATGAGTGCCTGGTCAGCGGTCATGGTCGGCCTCAGTATAGCCTCTCGGGGCGGGGCGCTCGAAGGCGCCCCGCCCCGGTCGGTCGAGTGTCGCGTCTCAGACGCGGTCGTGCGCGAAGTAGTGCGTGTGCAGGAGATGGTGAGAGATCTCACCGCAGGGCGCCCCGAGATACTCCTCGTACAGGGCGCACACGGCCGGGTTCTCGTGCGACTTGCGCAGTTCCCGGCCCTCGTCCTCGCGGTAGATGGCGGCGATGCGCGCCTTGCGCACCTCGTTGGTGGTGAAGCGCGGCTGGCCGCCGCCGCCGATGCAGCCGCCGGGGCAGGTCATGACCTCGACGAAGTGGTACTCGGCCTCGCCGCTCTTGACCTGGTCGATGACCTTCTGCGCGTTGCCCAGGCCGTGCGCTACGGCCACCTTGAGGTCGGCGCCCTCGAGGAACGCCCAATCGCCCTTGGCGCCCTCGACTTTGACGGTCGCGACCTTCACGCCTTCGAGGCCCTCGACGGGCTCGACGTGCAGGTTGGGGAAGGGGAACGGCGTCTGTGTGACGATCTCCCACGCCGTGCGCAGGGCCGCCTCCATGACGCCGCCGGTGTTGGCGAAGATGTCGGCGGCCCCGGTGCTGATGCCCAGGGGCGCGTCCATCTCCTCGTCGGCAAGGCTGCGGAAGTCGATGCCGGCCTGCGTGATCAGGGCGCCGAGCTCACGCGTGGTGAGCACGATGTCCACGTCCCGCACGCCGCTGTCGTTCATCTCCGGGCGCGCCGCCTCGTATTTCTTGGCGGTGCAAGGCATGACCGAGACGACCACCATGTCCTCGGGCTTCACGCCGATCTTCTCGGCGTAGTAGGTCTTGGCGATCGCCCCGAACATCTGCTGCGGCGACTTGCACGTGCTGAGGTTGTCGAGCATGTCGGGGTTGAAATGTTCCATGTAGTTGATCCAGCCCGGCGAGCAGCTGGAGAACTGCGGCAGAGCCACCTGCTCGCCGTCGACGAGGGCCTTCTTGAGGCGTCCGAGCAGCTCCGTGCCTTCCTCCATGATGGTGAGGTCGGCAGTGAAGTCGGTGTCGAACACGGCGTCGAAGCCCAGGCGGCGCAGGGCGGCGACCATCTTGCCGGTCACCAGGGTGCCGGCCGGGTACTCGAAGCATTCGCCGAGTGCGGCACGGATGGCCGGCGCGGTCTGCACGATCACGGTCTTGGTGGGATCCTCGAGCACGTCCCAGACCTCGTCGATCTGGTTACGCTCCTGAATGGCGCCGACCGGGCAGACCGCGGCGCACTGCCCGCACTGCACGCAGACGACGTCGCTGAGGTTCTGCGAGAAGGCCGGGCCGATGAGCGTGGCGAAGCCGCGGCCCTGGGCGAACAGGCCGCCGACTTCCTGGACCTCGTTGCACACCGTGACGCAGCGGCGGCAGGAGATGCACTTGCCGGTGTCGCGGATGAGCGCCGGGGTACTGTCGTCGATCATCTTGAAGGTCTTCTCGCCCTGGTACCGCAGCTCGCCGATACCGAGGTCGAGCGCCAGGGTGCGGAGCTCGCAGTCGGCCGAACGGCCGCAGGTCTGGCAGTCGCCGTCGTGCTCCGAAAGAAGCAGTTCGACGACCATCTGGCGGCCGTCGCGGACCTTGCCGCTGTTGGTCTTCACGACCATGCCGTCGGTGGCGGGCTGGCTGCACGAGGCGACCAGGGTGCGCGCACCCTCCACCTCGACGAGGCAGACACGGCAGGCGCCGATGGACTGGACGTCGTCGAGATAGCAGAGGGTGGGGATCTTGACGCCGGCCTGGCGGGCCGCCTTGAGGACCGTGGTGCCCTCCGGTACCTCGACCTTGATGTCGTCAATCGTAAGGGTTGGCATCCTTCAGACTCCTTGCTTGTGGCCGTACTTGCCGTAGTCGCAACGCAGGCAGCGCTTCGCCTCGGCGACGGCTACCTTTGCGGCCCAGCTCAGCTCGACCTCGTCGAAGTTCGTGACGCGTGCCGCCACGGCCAGTTCTTCGACCTCGTGCCGTGGCATCTCCACGGGGTCGAGATCGGGATCGAAGAACACCGGCGGCTCGATGTCGCGGCGCCAGAAGGCGTGGTTGGCGCCGGTCATGTATTCGTCCATGCCGGCCGCGGCACGCTCGCCGGCGCCGATGGCCTCGACGACCGACGACGGGCCGGTGGTGGCGTCGCCGCCGCTGAACACCCACTCGGTCGAGGTCCTGCCGCTGTCGGGATCGGCCTCGAAGTAGCCCCAGCGGTTGAGCTCGATGGGGGTGCCGCCCACGATCGCCGGAGCGTCCAGAGACTGGCCGATGGCGGCGATGACGGTATCGGCCTCGACCACGAAGGTCGGGTTGTGACCCGCCACGGGGCGTCGCCGGCCGCTCTTGTCGTAGTCGCCGAGCGCCATCTCCTTGCAGAGTACGCCGATGACCTTGCCGCCCGCGTCGCGGACGATCTCTTCAGGGGCGACGAGCGTACGGATCTCGATACCCTCGAGGTCGGCGGCGTCGATCTCCTCGCCCCACGCGGGCATCTGGGCGCGCGTGCGGCGATAGAGGATCTTGACCGACTCGGCGCCGAGGCGCAGGGCGGAGCGGGCGGCGTCGATGGCCGCGTTGCCGCCGCCGATGATGGCGACGCTCTTGCCGACCTCGCCGGTGCCGTGGACGTTGTACTGCTTGAGGAACGAGAGGCCGTCAAAGACGCCGGGGCCGTCCTCGCCGCGCACGCCGATCTTCATGCCTTGCGGGGCGCCGACGCCGACGAACACGGCCTCGTAGCCCTCGTCCTTGAGGCTCTGCAGGGTGAAGTCGCGACCGAGCGCCTTGTCGTACTCGAAAGTGGCGCCCATCGCGGCGATCATGTCGACCTCGCGCTGGAGTTCGGCGCGCGGCAGCCTGTAGGCCGGAATGGCCTGCACGAGCATGCCGCCGGCCTTGGGCTCGGCCTCGAAGACGACCGGCTTGTACCCCAGCCGGGCGAGGAAGAAGGCGGCGGAGAGGCCGGCGGGGCCGGAGCCCACGATGGCGACCTTGCGCTTGGCGTTCTCCTCGCTCGCCATGATCTCGGGCAGCACGGGGTCCGTCTCCTGCTCCACCATATGCCGCTTGACGTGGCGGATGGCGAGCGATCCGTCAAGGCCGGCGCGCATGCACTTGCTCTCGCAGGGGTGGAAGCAGACACGGGCACAGATGCTGGCCAGCGGGTTGCGCTCGCGGTGCAGCTTGAGCGCCTCTTCGTAGCGCTGCTCCCCGACGAGGCTGACGAAGCCGGGGATGTTGACGTTCGCCGGGCACGCGTTGGAGCAGCGCGCCTTGAAGAGCGTGGCGCAGACACCGGCCTCGCAGTAATGATCCTTGATGTGCGCCTCGTACTCGTGACGGAAGTGACGGATGGTGGACAGCACCGGGTTGGGGGCCGTCTGCCCGAGGCCACAGAGCGAGGTCTGCATGATGCTCTCGCCGAGGGCGATGAGGCGCTCGATGTCGCCCTCTTCGCCCTCGCCCTTGGTGATGCGATCGACGATCTCGAGCATGCGCTTGGTACCGACGCGGCACGGCGGGCACTTGCCGCAGCTCTCTTCCTGGGTGAATTCGAGGAAGAAGCGCGCGATGTCGACCATGCAGGTGTCCTCGTCCATGACGATCACGCCGCCCGAGCCCATGATGGCACCGAGCTCCTGGAGCGTGGCGTAGTCGACCGGGACGTTGAGGTGCTGCTTGGGGATGCAGCCGCCGGACGGACCGCCGAGCTGCGCGGCCTTGAACTCCTTGCCGCCGGGGATGCCGCCACCGACCTCGTAGATGAGCTCGCCGAGCTGCATGCCGATCGGCACCTCCACGAGGCCGGTGTGCTGCACGTTGCCGCCGAGCGCGAACACCTTCGTGCCCTTGCTCGTCTCGGTGCCCGTGCTCGCGTACCACGCGGCGCCCTTGAGGATGATGGGCGCGATGTTGGCGAAGGTCTCGACGTTGTTGAGTACGCTTGGCTTGCCCCAGAGACCGGAGACGGCGGGGAAGGGCGGGCGTGGCCGCGGCTCGCCGCGGTGGCCCTCGATGGAGGTCATCAGGGCGGTCTCTTCGCCGCACACGAAGGCGCCGGAGCCCATGCGGATCTCGAGGTCGAAGTCGAAGCCGGTGCCCATGATGTCGTTGCCCAGGAGGCCGCTCTCGCGGGCCTGGCCGAGGGCGTGTTCGAGGCGTTCGACGGCCAGCGGGTACTCGGCGCGCACGTACACGAAGCCCTGGTGCGCGCCGATCGCGTAGGCGCCGATGACCATACCCTCGATGAGCGAGTGCGGGTCGCCTTCGAGCACCGAGCGGTCCATGAAGGCGCCGGGGTCGCCCTCGTCGGCGTTACAGAGGATGTACTTGGTCTCGTTGTCCTGCTGCATCGCGAAACGCCACTTCATCCCCGTGGGGAAGCCGGCGCCGCCGCGGCCGCGCAGGCCGCTGGCCAGCACCTCCTCCACGACCGCCTCGGGGGTCATGGAGGTGAGCACCTTCGCCAGCGCCTGGTAGCCCTCGCGGGCTATGTACTCGTCGATCTTCAGCGGGTCGATGATGCCTGAGTTGCGCAGCACGATCTTCACCTGGCGGTTGAAGAACGGGATGTCGTCCATCTCGGCCTGCGTCTTCTCGGTGCCGGGCGCGTGGCTCACGAGGCGCTCGACGATGCGCCCCTTGAGAAGGTGCTCCTCGACGAGCTCGGGGACGTCTTCCACGTGCACGTTCTGGTAGAAGACGCCGTCCGGGTACACGAGGGCGACGGGGCCCTGGACACAGGGTCCCAGGCAGCCGGTCTCGATGACCTCGACCTCGCCGGCGAGCTCACGCGTCACGAGCTCGGCGCGCACGGCCTCGCTCACGTCGAGCGCACCGGAAGCGATACATCCGCCGCCGGTGCAGATCAGGAAATGGGTTCTCACATCAGCCATAGTCGTGTCACTCGCTCTCAGGTCTTGATCAGGTACGCGTCGACGGGGGTGCCGCCGACGAGGTGGTTGATGACGATGGTGTGCACCTTGTCCTTGTCGAGCAGGCCGTAGCGGTACATCGTCCCGTCCGCCGTCGTGATCGTGGCCATGGGCTCCTCTTCGCAGAGGCCGGCGCAGCCGGTCTGGTGCAGACTCGCCGAGGTGACGCCGGCGGCGCTCATCTCGGTCATGAACGTGGCGACCACGTCACGGGCGCCGGCGGCGATGCCGCACGTCCCCATGTGCACCGTGACCTGCGTCTCCTTGCGGCCCTGCCGCAGGTCGAGGTCGGCCTGAGCCTCTTGCGCTCTCGCGAGAAGCTGATCTGGGCTGGTGATCTTGTCGGCCATGGTCAAGCGCTCCTTTCGGCGAGCACCGGCTCCGCGGCGTACTGCGCGACGATCTCGTTGACGCGCTTGGGCTTGACGCGATGATGCACGTCGTCGTCGACGGTGATGACCGGGGCGAGGCCGCAGGCGCCGAAGCAGCGCGCGATCTCGAGCGAGAACTCGCGGTCGTCCGTGGTCCCGCCGATGTCGATGCCGAGCTCCTTCTTGAAGGCGTCGAGGACCTGCACGCTGCCGCGCACGTAGCAGGCCGTGCCCATACAGATGCGGACCAGGTGCTTGCCGCGTGGCACGGTGGTGAAGAACGAGTAGAAGCCGACGACGCCGGCGACCTCGCTGTAGGGCTTGCGCAGTTCCCGGGCGATGTGCTTGAGGGCGACCTCCGGCAGGTAGCCGAAGATGCCCTGGGCAAGCTGCAGCACCGGGATCAGGGCGCCGGGCTTGCCGCGGT
>JAPLCM010000203.1 GCA_026392275.1 Actinomycetota bacterium
GCGAAGCGGTTGATCGTGACCACCACGGGGATGTCGAACAGCTTCATGTTCTCGACCTGCTTGGCGAGGTTCTCGCAGCCCTTCTCGAGGGCAGCGTTGTCCTCGGCCTTGAGCAGATCAGGGTCAACCGGCAGGCCGCCGTGCATCTTCAGAGCGCGAATGGTGCAGGTGATGACCACGCAGCTCGGCACGAACCCGCCGTAACGGCAGATGATGTCCATGAACTTCTCGGAGCCCAGATCGGCGCCGAAGCCCGACTCGGTGACGACATAGTCGGCGAGCTTCATGGCGACCTTGTCGGCGATGATCGAGTTGTTGCCCTGGGCGATATTGGCGAAGGGCCCGGCGTGGACGAGACAGGCGTTGCCCTCGAGCGTCTGCACGAGGTTGGGCTTGATGGCGTCCTTGAGCAGCACCGCCATGGCGCCCCCGGCGCCGATATCGTCGGCGGTCAACGGTTTGCCTGCGGTGCTGTAGCCGAAGGTGATGCGGCCAAGGCGCTCGCGCAGGTCTTTCAGCGAGGTGGCGAGACCGAGGATGGCCATGACCTCGCTGGCGACCGTGATGTCGTAGCCCGTTTGGCGAGGGATACCGTTGAGCTTGCCGCCCAGGCCGTTGACGATCTCGCGCATCGCGCGATCGTTAAGATCGACGACGCGCCGCCAGGAGATGCTCAGAGGGTCGATCGCGAGAGCATTGCCGTGCATGAGGTGGGTATCGATCATGGCGGCGAGCAGGTTGTTGGCCGTGCCGACCGCGTGGATATCGCCGGTGAAATGGAGGTTGATATCCTCCATCGGCACGACCTGCGAGTACCCGCCGCCGGCAGCGCCGCCCTTGATACCGAAGACAGGGCCGAGCGACGGCTCGCGCAGGGCGAGCATCGTGTCGATACCCAGAGCGTTCATCGACTCGGTGAGCCCGATGGCGGTGACTGTCTTGCCTTCGCCCAGCGGCGTCGGCGTGATGGCGGTGACGTTGATGATCTTGCCGTCCGGCTTGTCCTTGAGGCGTTCGAGCAAGGCCATATAGTCGATCTTGGCCTTGTAGCGGCCGTACAGCTCGAGCTCTTCCTCCAGGATGCCCGCCTTCGCGGCGATCGCCTGGATAGGCTGCATAGTGGCCGCCTGGGCGATCTCGATATCGCTCGGCACCGGGGATCTACGAACGGGCTTCGCAGGCGAAGTCAACGCGTCCTCCTTTGTTTCCACTTTTCCGCGCGTCTCATTGGGGGGAAGCCTGCGCCGGATGGCACACTGAAGCGGCTCCTTGTGATTGATTGTACAGGTGCGTAGTCGAGAGGGTCAATTTGGTCAAGGGGCGAGACAGGCCGCGCGCACGAGGTCGCGGGGGCGGCGCCCGGACCGCGGCCTCAGGCGCCGCTGAAGCGCGTCCGCGCCGCCGACTGGGCGGCCTCGTACACGACCTTGGCCGGCCGCCCCACGGCCGCGGCCACGCAGCGCACGTCCTCGTACTCGGGTGAGACCGTGGCGAGCTTGCCGTCAAGGAAGCCCAGGCGCACGCCCACCTTGAGCTTGCCGATCTTGATGGTCTCGTGCCGCTCCTCCGCGTACACGCGCCCGCACGGAACGACGCGCACCCCGAAGGTCGAGGTCTCGGCGAAGATGAGACCGGCCAGGCGCTCGCGGTCGGCGGCGGCGGCCAGCACGTGCAGCACGACGCCGGGGCGGCCCTTCTTCATGAGCGCCTGGCTCATCCACACGTCGACAGCGCCGGCCTCGCGCAGCGCGTCGGCGGCGTGCGCCAGCAGCTCCGCGCTCAGGTCGTCGATGGTGGTCTCGAGCAGCACGTGGTCGCCGGGGCCGTGACCGCCGAAGGCGGCGTCCGCCCCGGCCTCCGCGGCGTCGGCTCCCGCGCACGCCTCGCCGGCGGCCGGCGGCTCGATGACCACGGCGCGCAGCACGTTGGGCCGGCCCGCCACGTCGCGCCGCCCGGCGCCGTAGCCCGTGAGCTCGATGCGGCCCGCCGGCAGCCCCGTGAACGCCTCCGCGAAATGGGCAAGCAGTGCGGCGCCGGTGGGCGTCGTGAGCTCGCCCAGCGGCAGCCCCCCAGAGGCGACGAGTCCGCCGGCCGTGGGCAGCCCTGCGAGCAGGGACAGCACGGCCGGCGCCGGCACCGGCAACAGACCGTGCGCAGTCTCGACGGTCCCGTCGCCGAGCGCCGGCGGCGAGGCCACGACGCGCTCGGGCGCCAGGCGGTGCATGAGGGATACGGCGCTGATCAGGTCGACGGCCGTGTCGATGCTGCTGAGCTCGTGCAGGTGCTCCTCGTCGCGGCCGTGGACCTCTGCCTCGGCGGCCGCCATACGCTCGGCGATGGAGGCCACCGCATCGGCCACAGGTTGCTCCAGGTCCGACGCGTACATCGACATGATCAGCTCGTCGAACGTCGCGAAACCGGGGCCGTCCGAGACCCTGAACGAGAGCGCAGCGAAGCCCCCGCGGCGCGTGTCCTCAAGGGCGACCAGCCGTGGATCGATGCCGGCCGCGGCCAGCGCCGGCCGCACCACGTCGTCCAGAAGGCCGGGGTCGTCCGGCCGCGCTCCGGACACGGCGAGCAGCGCGGCCACGAGCATGTCGCCGCTGACGCCGTTCGCGCAGTCGAGGTAGAGGATCATCGCGGACACTCTACCCTCATGAGGCCGGGGTTGGACAGCCCTCGGGCAAAGAACCGCCGCGACGCGGCCGACGTCCTGTACACTATCGGCATGCGCATCGCCCAGATCGCCCCACCGTGGATCACCGTCCCGCCTGCCGGCTACGGCGGCACGGAGTGGGTCGTGCAGCAGCTTTGCGACGGCCTCGTCGCCCGCGGCCACGAAGTCGTGCTGTACGCCGCCGGCGATTCGCATACGGCGGCCGAGCTGTGCGCCCTCTTCCCGCGGCAGATGCCCGAGGTGCTGGGCCAGACCAGCTACGACGCGCGTCACGTGTCGTTCGCCTTCGCCGACATCGAGCAGGGCGACTTCGACCTCATCCACGACCACTCCGGCTTCCTCGGCATCGCCCGGCATCGCCTTCAGCCGTTACCTGGCCGTGCCCATGGTCCACACCGTGCACTGCGCGTTCGACGCGCAGGCCTTCGCCTTCTACCAGCAGTTCCGCAACGCGGTCGCCTATATCGGCATCAGCAAGTACCAGCAGTCGATGGCGCCGGCCGGCATGAACTGGGCCGGCCTCGCCTACAACGCCATCGCCGTCGAGCAGTGGCCGTACACGCCACAGAAAGACGACTACCTGCTCGCCTTCGGTAGGGTGTGCGAAGCCAAGGGTTTCCACCTTTCGATCGAGGCTGCCAAGCGCACCGGTCACAGGCTCATCATGGCCGGAGTCCTCCAGGAGTTCTACCGCGACTACTTCGAAGAGAAGGTCGAGCCACTCATCGACGGCGAGCAGATCGTCTACGAGGGCGAGGTCAGCGACGCGCGCAAGCGCGAGCTGTTCGCGCACGCCAAGGCGTTCGTCTTCCCCATCACGTGGCCCGAGCCTTTCGGCCTCGTGATGATCGAGGCCATGGCCAC
>JAPLCM010000090.1 GCA_026392275.1 Actinomycetota bacterium
CGGTGGCACCCGGCGCCACCATACCGCCCTTATCCACATGTGGGGCACCATACAACCTCCGGCTCGAGATGGCAAGCAGATTGACCGGTCAGTTAGCACGAGCGCCGGTCAGTACGATCGAACTGTTCTGTGGAGCAGCACTGAAGAGGCATAAAATATGGCCATCGTGCGACGCCGCAGATGAATATGCGCCGCGGTCCGATGTCGACCCCGCTATCGTCGGTCCTCGCCCGAAGAGCTGGTATGTACCAACGGTGCCTATGCTATGCTTTGCCCCGACCGCCCGCGAGGCCCTGGACGGTCAGGTTCTCGAACAGCAGCTGTTTCGCTGCCTTGGAGGGTGATCCCGGTGGGGGGCAAGCGGCGCACGCCAGATCGATCGAACCCCTTGTACCTCTGGGTCGCTGCGTTGCTGCGCGACCAGATCGAGGCGGGGCAGCTGCATCCTCATGGATCGGTACCTTCAGAGCGTCTCCTCAGCGAGCGGTACGGCGTCAGCCGAATGACCGCTCGCCACGCCGTCGAGACCCTCGTGCTCGAGGGCTACGTGTATCGAAATCCCCGCCGAGGGACGTTCGTCGCCGAGCCACGGCTGCGCTTCAGCGTAGGGAGCTTCACGCGCATGATGACCGCGGCCGATCACACGCCCGGGACCGAGGTGCTGGCGGCCGCCACGCTGGAGCCCGACCCGCTCGTCTCCACGATGCTCGGCATCCCGGCTGGGGGCCGCGTGCACCTCCTGCAGAGGCTGCGGACGGTGAAGGGCGAGCCCATCGCCATCGAGAACATCCACGTGTCGGCGGAGCGCTTCCCGGACCTGTTGGAGCACGACCTCACCGGCTCGCTCTGGGAGCTCCTGCAGGCGCGCTACGACGTGCACCCGGTGAAGGCGGATGCTCGAGTCGTGGCGGTCACGCTCGACCGGTTCGAGGCCGAGACTCTGGGGGTCAAGCCTGGAAGTCCGGCGATCGTCCTTACGCGCACAGTGTTCGGCGCGCAGGACGAGATCGTCGAATTGGCCCGCGACGTCTATCGCGGCGACCGCACCGAGTTCTCCGTGACCGCGCCGATCGAGGCGAGCATGGTCCCGTTCGAGGGTCGTTCGTAGCACACTCCCCGTCCCGCCGGAAGCCCGCGCCGCCCTCAGAACAGCCGCACCCCCTGCCTCCGCAGGGCGGTTTGCAGTCGCGTGACGTCCACCTCAGCGGTGGTCGCCCCGCTCCTCAGCGAGACCGCGGCGGCCACGCCGGCGGCCTGACCGGTCACCGCGCAGCACATCTGGCTGCGGATGGCCGCGTGCGAGAGCTTGTCGCCGGCCACGCAGCGCCCCGCGACCAGCAGGTTGTCGACCTTCTGAGGCACGAGGATCCCGTAGGGCACCTGGAAGTACCGGCCGGTCGTGGGCAGGACGAGGAGGCCGTGGCCGTCGATGAACTCGGGGAAGATGCCGATCGCGTCCTCATACCGCGCCTCGCTCCGCACGTCGTCCCCGGTGAGGTCGCAGCGCCCGAAGATCTTGCGCGAGTCACGCGTGCCGAGGGTCATGCCGAAGGCCCGCAGGCGAGCGTGCTCGAAGCCGGGCGCGAAGCGCCGCAGGGCCTCGATAGCGAGGCGCGCCTGCCGGCGGCCCTCGATCTCGGCGCGCGTCAGGTCGCGCACGTCGGTGCAGTCGTAGCCCCGCAGGTAGACCATGTTGAGGTAGGTCGCCTCGCCCGATCCGGAGATGCGGCCCCAGGTGCCGCCGATGCTCGTGACGTCCTCGGGGATGATGCCGGCCTGCCGCGCCAGCTCGAAGGGCTCCTGAAGATAGGGGCTGAAGAGATGGTCCTCCTTGCCGCTCGTCTCGATGCGCCAGCCGGTGCTCCAGTCCTTGTAAGTGGGGGCCTGCGCCTTGACGTAGTCGAGGAAGCGCTGCTTGTCGACGCCCGCGCACGAGAACGTGACCGTGACGCCCATCATCTCGCCCACGGGCGTCGTGCGGCAGGGTACCCCGGCGCGGTAGGCGAGGTCGGCGTCACCGGTGGCGTCGATAACCCGCGCAGCCAGGAGCGCCTGCCGGCCGGACTTGCTCTCGGCGACCACGCCCTTGATGGTGCCGCCGTCCATGATGGGCTCGACGGCCAGGCAATGCAGGAGCGGCTCCACGCCCGCCTCTCGCACGAGCTCGTCGGCCACGCACTTGAAGAGCTCCGGGTCGAGAGCCTCGCTCAGCGACTGAGACTCGGGTTCGGTGCCGCCCAGCGCCGTGGCGCGCTGCTCGAACTCGATGCCGATGCCCTCGCTGTCCACCGTACCCTCGTGCCGGTACCAGGCGATGCTCTCGACGCCGACCTGGGTGATGACGCCGCCGAAGCAGCCGTAGCGGTCGACGAGGGTCGTGCGTGCGCCTTCGCGAGCCGCGCCGACGGCGGCCGCGAGGCCGCCGGGGCCGCTGCCCACAACGAGGACCTCGGTCTCGAGCAACACCGGGATCGTGCGGGCTGCTTCGCTGATGTGGTTCACGCGACCTCCTGCGACCTTAACGACGACCCGACCGGCGCTCCTCGCGGAGCGCCTTGGCGCCCAACGTCTCGGTGAGGGCGGCGGGACGTGGCACAGCGGCGCCACTCAGTCCACCGGCCGGCATTTGACAAAGCATAGCGTGAAGTTCATGGTACATACCAACCGGCTTGGTACATACCAGGATGCGGGTCCATCTCCGAGGGAGTATGAAGTGATGAGAAGCAGCGACGCGACGCGGCTTGGGCGGGCCGGTCTCGTTCCGAGCGCCACAGAAGGCGACGCCTTGAACCCGCGTGATGTGCCCCTCCCGGCCCCCGGACGGGAGAGTCGAGGGCGGTCGCTGGCCCGCCTGGGCACCGAGGTCTTTGATGTCGTGGTCATCGGCGGCGGCGTGACCGGGTGCGGCGTCGCCCTCGACGCCGCCAGCCGCGGTCTCGCCGTGGCCCTCGTCGAAAAGCGCGACTTCGCCGCCGGGACCTCGAGCCGCTCCAGCAAGTTGATTCACGGGGGCCTGCGGTATCTCGAGCGCATGGATATCGGGCTGGTCCGCGAGGCGCTCCACGAGCGCCGGCTCCTGCTCGAGACGATCGCCCCGCACCTCGTCAAGGCCACACCCTTCCTCTTCCCCTTGAAGCGCCCTGTTTGGGACCGCTTCCTGATGGGGTCGGGGCTCTTCATGTACGACGCGCTGGCCGGGGTGCATGCGGCGGTGCCGCGCCACCGCCATCTGTCGCGGGCGGCGTGCCTGCGCGACGCGCCGGCGCTGCGCGAGGACGCTCTTCGCGGCGGGATCCGATACTACGATGCCCAAGTCGACGACGCGCGCTTCTCGGTGATGCTCGCGCGCACGGCGATCGCCCACGGCGCACTCTGCGTTCCCGCCGTCGATGTCACCGGGTTTCTCCACCGGGAAGACAGGATCGCCGGGGTCCGGGCGCGCGACGTCGAGTCAGGAGACGAGCTCGAGGTGCGCGCCCGAACGGTGATCAACGCCACCGGCGTGTGGACCACGGAAGTGGAGCGCCTGGCGGGAGTCAAGGCCCCTCTGATGGTCCGCCAGTCGAAGGGCGTGCACATCGTCGTGCCAAAGGCACGCATCGACTCCGCCTCTGCCCTCATCCTCCCCACGGAGAAGAGCGTGCTCTTCGTGCTGCCCTGGGGCGACCAGTGGATCATCGGCACGACCGACACAGATTGGCGCTTCGGGCTGGATCATCCCTCGGCTACCCGGGGCGACATCGAGTATCTGCTCGACCACGTGAATGCGGTGCTTCGGGACCCGCTGACCTTCACCGACATCACCGGCGTGTACGTCGGTCTGCGTCCTCTGCTAGGCAAGGGTGCCGGCGATACGGCCAAGCTGTCCCGGGAGCACGCGGTGCAGCGCAGCGCGCCGGGGCTCGTGAGCGTGGCGGGCGGCAAGTACACGACCTACCGGGTGATGGCCCGGGACGCCGTCGACGCGGCGGCTCGGGACCTGCCCTTTGCGGTCGCAGCCGGTCGCACGGCGACGCTCCCGCTCCTGGGGGCCGTCGGGTTGGCCGGCGCCGAGTACCGGTTGCGCGTCCATCCTGGGGCGACGGGCCTGGCGCCGCAGAGACTGCGGCACCTTCTGGGGCGCTACGGGTCGCTGGCCACGAACGTCCTCGACCTGGTGGTCGACGAGCCGCATCTGGCCGATCCCCTCCTCGGCGCCGAGAAGTATCTGGCCGCCGAGGTCCGGTACGCGGCGCTGCACGAGGGAGCGCTTCACGTGGACGATGTCCTGACGCGCCGCACCCACATCGGCTTCGACGTGCGCGATCGTGGTGAGCTGGCGGTCGAGCAGGTGGCTCAGCTCATGGCTCCCGTCCTGGGGTGGGATCAGGCGGCCGTCGACCGGGAGATCACGCACTACCGGGCGCGGCTCGTCGCCGAGCGCGCCGCCCAATCGATGCTGGACGATGCCGCGTCGGATTCGGCGCGGTCTCCGGTTCGCGATCTGCGGCTCCCGGCGGTGTGACCCTCCCGGCGACCGACATGCGAGCCGCCGCCGGGGAGAGGTCTCTCGCCTCAGCTCCCCGGCGGCGGGATCAGGACGAAGCTGCCGACGTACCGTTTCTCGAGAAACTCGCGCTGTGCGTCGGCAATGCGCGCGAGCGGGTACGTCTTCGCGACCAACGGCCGCACTTCGCCGCGCTCGATGTGTGAGACGAGAGCCGGGAACACGGGCTCGTCCCATGCGGTACAGCCGATCAAGACCAGGTCCTTGAGATAGAAGGTGCGCTTGTCGAGCGTCACCAGCGGGCCGGCGATAGCGCCGGACGAGACGTAGCGGCCGCCCCGCTTGAGCACGTCCAGAAGGCCGCCGAAGGCCGGCCCCGACACGTTGTCGACGACGACGTCGACCGCGCGCTCGCCGAGGGCGGTCACGATGTCGTCGCCGCGGTCGATGACGCGGTCGGCTCCGAGGGCGCGCACCTGTTCCCACTTCGCGCGGCCCGCGACCGCCGTCACGGCGGCGCCGCGCCGCTTCGCGAGCTGCACCGCCGCCGAGCCGACGCCGCCGGACGCGCCGGTGACCACCACGTGCTCGGCGCCGGTCACCGCCGCGCGGCGGAGCATGTTCTCGGCGGTCCCGAAGGCGCACGGGACGGCGCCCAGCTCCGCGTCGCTGAGGGCGCACTCCACCGTGAAGACCTCGGACGCGGGTACCTTGACGAACTGCGCGAAGGCGCCGTCGAAGTCGGAGGCCATCCAGATGGTCTCCATCGACGCGAAGCCGAGGGGGCGCATGCAGGGCCGCACCAGGACGCGGCGACCGCTGAGATCCTTGTCGCCCCCCGGCCCGACTTCGACGACTCGCCCGCAGCAATCGGTGCCCTGGATGAGAGGGAACGGCGTCGGGGCGCTCCACCCTCCGTCTTCCCCGGCGGGCGTCTCTCTCTCCACGGCGTCAGCTGTGGCCCCGGTGTCGGCGGTCACGCTGGCGGAGTACCAGCCCAGGCGCGTGTTGATCTCGGTGTTGTTGACGCCGGCGGCGAGGACCCGCAGCAGAACTTCTCCTGGCCCGGGCTCGGGGACGGGGACGTCACGGTACTCGAGCATATCGAGGCCGCCGTTGCCGGTGGTGACGACCGCCTTCATCGTCGCTGCGCAGCCGGTCAGATCGAAGCGGTCGCCGCGCAGCGACGTCTGCGCGCGGATCACGTCCTGCTCAGACGCCATCACCAAGCTCGGCGAGCGAGAGCCGGCTCAGGGTGTCCGGGCTGGGGACACCCTTCCCGTCCCAGCCGCGCAGCCGGTAGTAGTCGTCGAGCGCCTCATCGAATGCCGCCGCGCCGGGCACCTTCCCTGCGGCCACTCCCTCGGGATGGGGCACGCTGAGGATGCGTTCGGGGAGGCGGTCGTCGGCGCGGCCCAGGCCCTCACGCAGGTTGAGCAGCCGACCGAGGTTCCAGATGCGGGCGCCCACGGTCATGAGCTCATCGTGCGACGTCTCGCGACCCCACAGATGCTTGAAGTGGACACCGAGGAAATCGGTGTCGAGAGCCATGTTGGCGCACCACACGCCGGTCCAGGCGACGGCGCTGAAGTCCTGCTGATCGACGACGAGCTGCGCCTTGCCGACCAATGAGTCGGCGGCGCCGGCGCCGCCGAGGATGTCGTCGCCGGCGGTGAAGGCGCGCATGTGGCAGGCGCCGCGGTCGGAGGTGGCGTAGCCGAGCCCCATACCGAACGTTGCCCGCGGGTCGTAGGCCGGCATCTCCAGGCCTTTGACTTCTTGGGCCAGCTCGGGCCGGCCCTTGAGCGCGGCCAGCTCGCGGGCGCCGAGCGCCAGCTCGGCGCCGAAGCCCTGACGCGTGGCGATCAGCCGCGGCACCTGGAGGTAGGAGGCGACGTCGCCGAAGCGCAGGCCGTAGTCGGCGGAGCCTTGCTCGCAGAGGTCCATGGCCAGAGCCACCACGGCTCCGGTCGACATGGTGTCGAGGCCGAGGTCGTCGCACTCACGGTTGAACGCCGCGATCGCGGCGAGATCGTCGATGCCGCAGTTTGCCCCGCACAGGCCGAGCGTCTCGAACTCGGGGCCTTCGCAGGTGTGGTCGCCGAAATCGTGCACCTGCCGGCAGGCCAGCGGGCACTGCGTGCAGGCGCGGACCTTGGTGCGGATGCGGAGCAGCGCCGCGGAGCCGATCGCGCCGGCGCCCTCGAACGCGCCCGTGCGCCAGTTGCGCGTGGGCAGGGCGCCGGCGCCGTTGACGGCTTCTACCAGAAACGGCGTGCCCTCCTCGTAGGTCCAGGCATTGTCGGCGGTGAGCACGCGCTCGTTCTGCAGATCCAGGATCTCGCGGGTGAAGGCCTGCGCATCGCCGACCGTGACCGCGCCCGTGCCGTGCACTGCCACGGCCTTGAGGTTCTTGCTGCCCATCACGGCGCCCGCGCCGCCGCGGCCGGCCTTGTGGAACTGGTCGGTGGAGAGGCAGGCGAAGGGCACGAGGTTCTCGCCGGCCGGGCCCGTGGAAAGCACCTTGGCGCCCGGCCCCATCTCCGTGCGGATGAGCTCCTCGAGGGGGGCCGTCTCGAGACCCCAGTAGCGGCCCGTCGCGGGCACGAACTCCACCGTGTCGTCTGTGATGCGCACGAGCACGGGTTCGGGGGCGCGGCCCGTGATCACCACGAGGTCGTATCCGGCGAACTTGAGCTCGGGGGCGAAGGAGCCGCCCACGTAGGAGTCGAGCAGCGTGCCCGTGGCGGGGCTCTTGCAACCCACGGCGAGACGCGAGCAGGTGGCCGCCAGCGTGCCGGCGAACGGCCCCGTCGCCAAGATCAACGGGTTCTCGGGCGCGAGCGCGTCGGTGCCGGGGGCCAGCTCTTCGAACAGGTAGCGCAGCAGCAGGCCCTTGCCCCCTACGAACAGGCGCGCCCACTCCGCCTTGAGCGGCTCGACAGACGCGCGAAGCGCCGTCATGTCGAGCCGGAGCACGTTACCGGTGTAGAAATCCAAGGAGTCTCCTCCGCTCGTTCCTCGAGCGTTCTCTCAGCGCAGACTACCTGCGACCGCCGCGACGTCCGTTCCAGTTGACCCATCTGGTACGATAGCGGTCGCCAGCTAATCGAACGGTCAGTTAGCCACTGATTGGATACCGGGGGGAAGGCGATGTCAAGCGCGTCAGAGGCGGCCTCTCAACGTGCGGCGGGGGGCGCCGCGACCCCGAGATCGAGCCGGGCGCATCTGCGCCCTGCCTTCGAGGACCCTCTCTCTGCCCTGCCGGAGACCGCGCAGAAGCTACTGGTCGCGGCCAAGAGCATCATCGCAAACGACGGCTTCGACGCCCTCACCCTCAACTCGGTGTCCGCAGCGTCGGGCGAGAACAAGGCGATGATCTCGTACTACTTCGGCAACAAGGCCGGGCTCGTCGCCGCAGTGCTCGACTCCGTGATCCACGACGAGTACATCGCCTCGCACGACCGCATGAAGGACGTCGACCCCGAGTGGCGCACCCAGCGACTCGTCGAGGAGATGCGCCGCATGGACACCGCCATCGAGGAGTTCCGCGTATTCTTCGAGTTGTTGCCTCACGTTCTTCGCGACGAGACCCTGCGGCCGCGGATCGCCTCGCTCTACAGGTGGTACTGGAGCGTGAAGCTCGAGTGGCTGGGCATCGGCAGTCCATCTCGCGGGCTCGAGGACCCCGAACTCCTGGGCCTCGCTCAGATCCTCTCCGCCGTGATCGACGGACTCGCCGTCCAGGCCGCCATCGACCCCGAGATCGACCTCGAAAACCCGTATCGCATCTTCCACAGGATGCTCGAGGCTTCCCTGACCACACGCCCGGATGGGACAGTCGCGGGCGTCGGGCCGGCCGACGGAGATCACTCCAAGCAGTAGGCGTCGAGCTGCCTGCGCAGCACCGTATCGAGGTCGTCCGGTGGGGAGTAGGCCTCCACCGACTCCGCGACGCGCTGAGCGGCCACTTGCGTCAGGTCGCGCCCTCCGAGCCCCCGCCAGGTCTGGTACGGGTCGCGATTCATGATCGAGCCCCGCCGGCCGTCGCGGGCGTGCCGCCGCGTGTGTGCCTGGCTGAGCACCGTGCCGCCAGGCCCGCATGACGCGACCACGTCCAGCGCCAGCGACTCGTCGTCGATGACGATCGGCTGGTGGGCGATCCGCAGGGCGCTCAGCACCTCGTCGTCGATGACGAACTTCTCCGGGGAGTAGCAGTTGAACGACGAGAGGATGCCGGCGGCGTGCAGCACGAACTGCACATCCATGCGCAGGACCGTCTCGATGGCCAGGGCCGACTCGATGCCGGCCTGGGCGTCGGGGACGTGCGCGTCGGTCACCGAACCGCCGGCGCGCACAGGCACGCCCAGCCAGTGGCCGAGCCGCACCGTCGCCTCCATGAGCGTCCAATACTCCGGGGCGCCGATCATCAGTGCTCCACAGTGCATCGAGGAGACTGAAGAGGTGCCCCCGTAGAGAAACGGGCAGCCGGGGCGCGCCAGCTGCGAGAGCACGAGGCCGACGAGCAGCTCGGCGTGCTGCACGGCGAGGAGGCCGGCCAGGGTGAGCGGAGCGGTGGTGCCGCCCATGGCGCAGACCGCGACGCACACAGGCTGGCCGAGCCGCGCCAGACGCAGCAGCACCTGCGCGCCGTCCGCGGAGAACTGCAGTGGCGACGTGCTGTTGATGATGCTCCACAGGCGCGGCCGCTCGTGCCACTTCGCGCCGTACACGATCTCGAGGACGTCCGTGGCGATCTGCAGCTCGGGGAGGGTGGTGACGGGGAACCGGTTCGCTTTGTCGCTGCCGGTGAGGTGTGCGTGCGCGCTCACCCGCGCACGCACGTCTTCCGGCACGTCGGTCGGCTCGACGCTGTAGCCTAGCACCGAGATGTTGGGCGACAGATGCCCGAGGACGATAGCCGTGCGCAGGTCCGCAAGCCGGCCCGAACGCTGCTCGCCGCCGTCGAGCACGAAGGGCGGACCGGAGGCGCTGGCGAGCACCGGCGGGGCGTCCAGCGCCACGCGCAGATCGAGCTCCGGGCGCCGGCCGGCCACGGTGTAGCCGGCCGGAACGGTCGCGAGGGCCTGCACCACCAGATCCTCGCCAAAGTGCACGCACTCACCGTCGACGACGGCTCCGTGCGCCTTCAGCAGGTCGAGCGCCTCGGGGTCGAGCACGACGCAGCCGACGTCGCCGAGTAAACGCAACGCTGCCTCATGGATCCGCTCACAACCCTGCTGGTCAAGTGACGGTCTCGTCACGACGCCTCCCTCTGTACTGCCATCTGCCACATGCGCTGCGCCGGGGACACGATCCGACTGCGGCCTCTCCCCCGATGCGGCACCGTCTTCGTCTGCGTCAGAGCGGCAGGCGAACGCCGGCGCCGCGCTCCAGAGCGCGCTCGTAGAGCACCTTGGCCGTGACCATGTCGTCGACGGCGATGCCCGTGTTCATCGAGAATATGCGCTCGCTCTCGCGCTCGCGCCCGGGTTTGAGGCCCGCGGCCAGTTCGCCGAGATCGGCGCTGATGGCCGCGGGGATCCCGCCGAAGTACACCCCGTGCTCTTTGGCCGAGAGCAGCTGGCTGACATCGTCCGAGCAGAAACGGTCGCACTCCCGCATGGCCGCGCCGCTCCAGGCCGAGTCGTAGTCGAGCGCGACCGCCAGGCCACCCTCCTTGAGCATGCCGGCGTCGAGGTCGGGCTCGGGATCCACCACGATCGGGATCGCTGTGACCACCACATCGGCGGGCCGCACGGCATCGGGAGCGGAGGCGCAGGTGACGAAGCGCAGCGCCGGGAAGCGCGCCGCCATGTCGGCGATGAAGCGTTGCGCGGCTTCTGGGAAGAGGTCGTAGCAGCGCACCTCGGCCAGCGCAGGCAGCTCCTCGACCAGAGCCATGAGGCCGGTGCGCGCCTGCACGCCGCAGCCCACAATGGCGGCCGTGCTGCTGCCGGTGCGCGCCAGGTACCGGGCCGAGATACCGGCGCTCGCCCCGGTGCGCATGGCGGTGACCCAGGCGCAGTCCATCACCGCCACAGGCACGCCGGTCTCGCAGTCGTTGAGGACCAGCAGCCCCGTGATGTACGGCAGGCCTTTGGCCATGTTGGGCGGGTAGCCGGAGACCCACTTGAGGCCCGCCACCTCGAGCTCCTGCACGTAGGCCGGCATGGCGTGGACGAAGCAGTCGGGCCGCGTGTGGATACCGAACTTCGGCGGCATCTCGGTGTGGCCGCGGCCCTTGGCGGCCAAGCCGCGGTCGAGCGCCTCGAGCACGTCGCTCATGGACATGCCGAGGCCCTCGACGTCGGCACGGCTCAAGCAGACGAGGTCCACCTCACGCCTCCCAATTGGTCGTCTTGCTTCACAGAGCCGATACTACCGAGATCCGCCTGAGGCGGTACCGGCCGGGCAGCCGAAGCTGCCCGGCTGGTGCTGGCCACAGTCGTCTGCGGTCCGGTGAGTGACGGTCGGGAAGAAGGTCGTCGCCGTCCCGCCGGGGAAGCATCGTGTTCGCGGCGCGAGCCGCCTCAGCTCACCCCGAGGATGGTCTTGGCCGTGACCACGGCCTCGATGGCGTCCTCGGCGTAGCCGTCGGCGCCGATCTCGTCGGCCCAGGCGCGGGTCGTGGGGGCGCCGCCGATCATCACCTTGACGGAGTCGCGCAGGCCGGCGGCCTTGAGCGCCTCGATGGTCTTCTGCTGGTTGGGCATCGTCGTGGTGAGCAGGGCGGAGAGCAGGAGCAGGTCGGCGTCGGTCTCTTTGACCTTGGCGACGAAGGCCTCGACGGGCACGTCGCAGCCCACGTCGGTGACCGTGAAGCCGGCGGCGCTGAGCATGGAACAGACGATCGTCTTGCCGATCTCGTGGATGTCGCCGGCGACCGTGCCGGCGACCGCTACGCCGAGGGAGCGGCTGCCCCCGCCGGCGGCGTCGATGGCGGGCTGCAGGACGGCCACGGCGGCCTTCATCGCTTCGGCGCCCTGGACCAGCTCGGGGAGGAAGAACTCGCCCCTGCCGAAGAGGTCGCCGACCTCTTCGATGCCTTTGACGAAGCCCTTGTCGAGGATGTCGCCGGGGGGCAGGCCGGCGTCGAGGCCCTGCTGGGCGAGGGCGGCGGCATCTTCGGCCTCGCCGTCGATGACGGTCTGCTTCATCAGTTCGTAGAGAGCTCGGCAGAGAGCGGCTCCGGCTTGTGGTTGGTCATGATGTCGGTGAGCCTCCGGTGCGCCTTCTCTGTCAGGTCGGGCGAGCCGTCGGCCTCCCAGTTCTTCTGCGTACTGCGGTTGAGGATCGTGGGCCGCCACTGAAGGGAGCGCACGTGCCTCTTGGTGTGCTTGGCGCCCAGGAAGTCACCGCCCTGCCCGACCTGGGCGATCGTCTCGAGTCCGAGCGTCTCTTCGTTCACCTCGATGCCCTCGAGCGCGCGGCGGTTCATCGAGATCACTTCATCGGTGATCACGACGGCTTCACCGGCGCCGGTGAGCCCGAAGTCGAGGTAGCCGATATCGTGGTTGAGGTTCGAGCCGGCCTGCATCGACAGCAGCGTCAGCTCGGCGATGTCGACGCCGGCATTGGCATCGACGCACTGCGAGTCGCTGGTGCCGGCGTACCCCCAGTTGGGGATGTCCATCCACTTCGCCATCTCGGTGATACCGAGGTACGTCGTGTAGTACTCGGCGGAGTTGTACAGCGCCTGGACCGTGTTCATGTCGAGCTTGACGGGGCCCATGCCGGTAAGCAGCGGCGAGCCGGGCCTGCGAAGCTGATGGATGACTACGCCGAAGAGCGACTCGGCGACCGCCTGCACGATGTGGCCGGCGTGGGTGATCGGCGCCGTGGCGCCGGCGATCGGCGCCGGCGAGTAGATGAGCGGGATACCCCAGTCGGCGCAGAAGAGGAGCTTGTCGAGGACCTCGGGGGCGTGCTGCAGGGGGCTGACCGGCTCGCCGTACTGGATGAAGTACGGCTTGGCGCGCAGCTCTTCGGCGCCGCCGCGGAATTCGCAGGCGATCTTCCACATGACTTCGAGGTCTTCGACACCGGCCGCCGTCATGACCATCGGCTTGGTGGTGTTGCTCACCATGGCGCGGAAGCACTCGAGATAGGAGGCGTAGGCCTCGATGTCGTGCGGGTGAGCCGCCGACATGATGAAGTCGATGTTGGGCAGGCCGTCGCACAGGTGCGCCATGCGAGCGGTGTCGGCGAGGACGCTCGGGCGGCGTTCCCGCGTCTCGAAGTCGTAGATGCTCATCAGGTCGGAGCCGGTACCGAAGAAGGAGTTGTAGCCGCCGAGCTGCATGGCGAGCTCGCCGCCCCGGTCGTGCACCGGGATCATCGCCGGCACGGTCTCGCGGGCCTTGGCCACGAGCTCGCGTGGGATACGCACCAGGTCTTGGCCCTCGACGGTCGCCCCGGCGCCGACGAGCAGCTCGCGTGCCACCGCGTGCGGCACGGTCATGCCGATGTCGGCGATGATGCTCAGAGCCGCGTCGTAGATGGCCTGGCATTTCTCCTCAGAGAGGAGCGTCAGGCGGCTGTTGAGCACAGAGGTGGGCAGGTCTTTCATCGTCTTGTCTCCTCCGGGGATCAGTTGTAGCTCTCGATGAGCGTCTTGAGCTTGCCGAGGCCTTCTTGGATCTGCGCTGTGCTGACGCCCGAGTAGGCGAGGCGCAGGTAGTACTGGTCCTCGCCCTCAAGGGCGTGGCCGAAGTGCAGCCGCGTGCAGAACGACACGCCGGTCGCGTCGAGGACGAGGCGTCGGAAGCTCTCGTGACCGTCGCAGCCCGTGCTCTTCACTGCCCCCGTGACATTGGGGTACAGGTAGAACGTGGTCTCGGGCGTGAGGCAGTTGATGCCCGGCGTCGCGTTGAGGATGCCGAGAGCCACGTCGCGGCGTCCCTTCAGGGTCGCCATCATCTCGCGCGGGCCGCTCTGGTCCTCGGTGAGCGCCGCCACGGCGCCGTACTGCACGAAGTGGTTGGGGCACGACTCGATGTTGACGTTGAGCGTCGTGATCACGTCGATGATGGGCTTGGGGCCGATCGCGGCGCCCAGGCGCCACCCGGTCATCGCGTACTTCTTGGAGAACGTGTAGAGGATGACGCAACGCTCCCGCATGCCGGGGAGGCTGGCGAGCGAGCGACTGGCGCCCGCAAAGCGTACGTCGAAGTAGGCCTCGTCGCTGAGCACGAGGAGGTCATGCTCGAGGACGAGCTCCGCGATCCGCTCCAGCTCCACGGGCGTGCACTCGGCGGCCGTGGGGTTGTGCAGGTCGTTGAGGATGAGGAGGCGCGTGCGCGGCGTGATCTGCCGTGCGATGCCGTCGAGGTCGAGGTGGAAGCGGTCGCTGCCCTCTGCGTAGGTGTAGGGCACGGCCACGCCGCCGAAAAAACCGATCAGCGAATCGTAGATGGGGAAGCCGGGGTTGGGGTACAGCACTTCGTCGCCCGGGTCCATCAGGGTCAGCAGGAACTTGGCGATCACCGGCTTGCCGCCGGGCTGCACGGAGACGTTGCCGGCCGTATAGTCGAGGCCGCGCGCGCGGCTGACGTCCTCGGCCAAGGCATCCCGCAGCTGTGGGATGCCGGCGTTGGGGCAGTACGTGGTCTTGCCGTCACGGATAGCCCGAAGCGACGCCTCGACGATGTTCTCGGGCGTCGCGATATTGAGGTCTCCGAGGTGAAAAGGATAGATCGTCTTGCCCTGGACGGCCAAGGCCGCGGCCTCTGACGAGACAGCGAAGACCGTCTCGGTGCCCAGGTGCGCGACGCGCTGCGCGGCGGCGAAGTCGGCGGCAGAGGCGCGGCGGTTCATTGCTTCGCGAACGCGGCGAACTTCTCCTCCTCGCCGTCCAGCATGTGGTAACAGTGCTCGTCCTCGGGGAAGGCGCCGGCGCGCACGTCCTTCACGTACTCGCCGAGCGCCGCCGTGGAGACGGCGGCGAGGTCGGCGTACTTCTTCACGAACTTGGGCGTGAAGGCCTGGAAGGTGCCGAGCACGTCGCTGACGATGAGCAGTTGTCCGTCGACATCGGCGCCGGCGCCGATGCCGAGCACGGGGATCGGCAGCTCGGCGCGGATGAAGCCCGCGACCTCGGGGGGCACGGCCTCGACGAGCAGCAGCTGGACGCCGGCCGCATGCAGGGCGCGGGCGTCCTCCACCACGAGCTTGGCCGACTCCAGGGTGCGGCCCTGGGCCTTGTGGCCGCCGAGCTGGCCGCTGCTCTGCGGGGTGAGGCCGATGTGGCCGCAGACGACGATCCCGGCGGCAAGGAGCGCCTTGACGCGGCTGATCACACTGACGCCGCCCTCCAGCTTGACGGCGTCGACGGCGGCCTCCTTGAGGAAGCGCGCGGCGCTGCGCACGGCCTCTTCGTCGGAGACCTGGTAGCTGCCGAAGGGCATGTCGCCGATGACGAACGTCCCGGGGGCGCCGCGCCTCACGGCCTCGCAGTGCACGATGCACTGGTCCATGGTCACGGGCACCGTGCCGGGGTAGCCGTAGACGCACATGCCGAGCGAGTCGCCGACGAGGATCATGTCGATGC
>JAPLCM010000244.1 GCA_026392275.1 Actinomycetota bacterium
GAGGGCGTCACGACGCCGAGCATCGGTGTCGCCGGCGTGGAGCGCGCCATGATCCGTCAGACCCGCGGCGAGGTGATCGTGCTCGCCGACAGCAGCAAGGTCGGCGTCGTCGGCGACGTCGTGATCTGTACGCTCGAGAAAGTCGACGCCGTGATCGTCGATGACGGCGTCAACGACGACGTGCGTGAGGAGATCGGGCGGCTCGGCCCACGCTGCATCGTCGTCTAGGGGGCGACCGCGGGCGCGGCGACTCGCGCCGGGACGGACGCACGCAATCGACCACACGAGGCGGGAGCGACATGGACGCAGACAAGGCGAACGACCAGAGCGAGAAGGCCGACGAAGCGGCGGCGGCCGACAGCAACACAGTCGCGGATGAGGCCATGTGGGCGGCACTGACGAGGCAGATCGAGGAGATCGTCAGCGACGAGTACGATCTCGGCGATGTGATCCGCGCCGAACGCATCTTCGGCGGCTACGTCAATGCGAGCTTCGCCGTCTGGACGCGCACTGCGGACGGCGACCACAAGTACTTCGTGCGCCGCTACAACCCAGCGATCAAGGAACGCGAGGTGCGCTTCGAGCACGCGCTCCTCACCCATCTGGAAAGTCACGGGTTTGACCTCGCATCCACGGTCTTCCCCAACCGGCGCGGAGGCACCTTTGTGACGCGCGAGGAGATCGTCGACGGCGTGCCCACGACCTTCTTCTTCGGCGTCTTCCGCATGCTGGAAGGCGAAGACAAGTACTCTTGGCTCGGGAACCGTCTCACCGACAAGGCGTTCGCCAGCGGCGCCCGCGTGCTCGCCCGGTTCCATCACGGCGCCGTCGACTTCGACCCTCGCGACCTGGCCCGCGAGCAACCTCCCATCATGGAGTTCGTACCCACCCTCGCCCCAACGTTCAAAGCGTGCGCGGCGAAGGCGACGGGCACAGCGTTCGATGAGCTCTTCCTGAGCAAGCTCCCGGCGATTCTCGACGTGATCGCCAAGGGCGTGGAGGTGGAATCCCAGCTCGACGGCCTGCCCATCAATCCGGTGCACTGCGACTACCATCCCGGCAACCTGAAGTGGGTGGGCGACGAGGCGGTGGGCCTGTTCGACTTCGACTGGTCCAAGCTCGACTACCGAGTCTTCGACGTCGCCCAGGGCGTCTCTTACTTCTGCAGTTCCTGGGAGGGTCCCGACAAGGGCGAGCTCCGCCTCGACAAGACGGCGATCTTCGTGCGCGCCTACCAGGACGAGGCCGCGCGCTGGAGCGACCCCGGCCCGATGAGCGCACGCGAGCTCGCCGTGCTCCCGCGGATGATCGCCAACGCCAACCTCCACTGCCTCAACTGGGACATCACCTTCTACTACGCGGAGACCGATCCCGACGTCGACGACTACCTGATGTACCTCACCGGGAACGTGAGCGTGATGGAGTTCATCGAGAGTCACTTCGGTGAGCTGTCGCGCGTCGTCGAAGACGGGTAGGTCCGCTCCGGCGGGCGGGCGTCACAGGTCCCAGTACGCCACCTGGGTCTCGCGCGCCCGCGCGATAGCGGCCGCGGCTCGCTGCGTGCCCGCCGCCGCTATCGCCGGCGCCGACTCGTCGGCCACGGCGCTCAGCACAGCCTCGACGGAGCGTGCCGTGGCGTCGCGGTCGTAGCCGCCCTCAAGCACGAAGGCGAGGCGGTCCTCGCAGAGCTCGCGGGCGAGGCGCGCGCAGCGGAGCGCCATATCCGCGAAGCCCGCCTCTGTGACGAGCATGCTCCCCAGCGGGTCGTCGCGGTGGATGTCCTGCCCGGCCGACACGAGGATCACTTGCGGCGCGAACTGCCTCACGACGGGCTCGACCAGCGCCTCGAAGGCGTGCGCGTAGTCGGCGTCCGTCGATCCGGACGGCAGCGGCAGATTGACGGTGCAGCCCAGGGCGTCGCCCTCGCCGCACTCGTTGAAGAAGCCGCTACCCGGGTAGTGCGGCCATTGG
>JAPLCM010000250.1 GCA_026392275.1 Actinomycetota bacterium
GCGCCGCCGGCCGCTGTCTGGTCTGCGTGAAGCGAGGCGTCTTTACTTGGCCGGCGGAATGAGCACAGTGTCGATCACATGGATGACGCCGTTAGACGTCTCGATGTCGGCGGTGGTGACGGTCGCGTCGCCGATCATCACGGTGCCATCGGCGTTGATCTTGACCTCGAGCTGAGCGCCGTTCAAGGTGTCGATCATCATGCCGTCGCTGAGATCGCTCGCCATTACCTTGCCCGACACGACGTGGTAGGTGAGGACGTCGGTCAAGGCGCCCTTCGGGTCGGCGAGCAGAGCGTCAAGGGTCTCCTTGGGCACGTCTGCGAAGGCGGCATCCGTGGGAGCGAAGACCGTGTAGGGACCATCTCCCTTGAGCGTCTCGACCAAGTCGGCTGCCGTAACGGCGGTCACCAGGGTCGTGAAGTCCCCGGCCTCGACGGCGGTATCGACAATGTCCTTCAACACCATCGACGGCGTCGGAGACGCGGCGGGGGTTGCTTCGTCACTGCTGCTGCCGCAGGCGGCCAGTACGAGCGGAACTGCAACTACAAGTGCGATGACGATTGCGATGGACCAGCGCTTCATTGTGGACCTCCATATCTGTTTGTCCGCAGCGTGGGAAGGCTGGACCACCTGCGGTGGCTAGCTGGGCCGAGAGGACTGTGTCGCTGTACTCCTCTTGCGGCTTTGCCTGCCCCTGTTCTGCCCGCAGACTGGCAAACCTACACATCCATGAAGTAACTTGTTTCTAGAGTAGCTTTACCGTGGTGGTGCAGCGGCGTCTGTGCCGTGGCGGGACGGCCCTCAGAAGGTCGGCGGCTCCCCGTCCCAATAGCCGCACAGCTGCAGACGCCCGGTGACGCCGAGACCGCGAAAGCGCACCTTGCCCGAACGCGGGTAGTACGTCATCTCGTCGCTGCGTCGTTCACCGTAGGCCAGAAGGGTGAGCCCCATCGCATGCGCGAGGAAGGCGTGAGCGACCCCGCTGCCGGCAGGACGCACCAGAAGGTCGCCGGCGCCAACCTTGTACAGCATCGGCGGCGCCTGCGGTACGGTGTCGCACTCGTAGAGCAGCAGACTGCCCTCCCCCTGTAGCACGACGAAGATCTCCTCTTCAGCGGCGTGCACGTGTGGCGGGCAGTTCTGACAATTGTGCACGACGTTCACGTGGTTCAGCCCGGTGGCGCGGGACCCCCCGGAGCGGCCGAGGGCGCGCTCCGTGCGATGCGTGTCGGTGTAGGCGGTCTCGACCTCGTCGACCGCATCGAGCGACACTACGTTCGCCGGCCGCTCGCCGGGTTCGGGCACCGTCAGTTCGCCGGCCGCGACTTCACGCCCCCACGGGTGAGGTTCGCCGCCGATCTCGACCCAGTCGCCCCCGAGCCAGGCAACGCCGGCGCGCGGCAGGCGCGTCACTGGGGCCGGACGGCGCGTGCCGAAGGCGAGGACGTCGAGACCCTCGTCGCCGGCGATCAGCGTATGCGCCGCACCTGCGGCGACGTGGACGATGCAGTCACCGGCCGCGACCCTGCAGGTCGTACCGTCCTGCCAGCTGAGACCATCGCCGCCGAGGACGTAGAAGATCTCCTCCTCGAGATCGTGCACGTGAGCCGGCGTCGATCGCTGGCCCGGCTCGATCTGGATGCGCTTGAGGCCGGTAGCGACGCTCCCGCCGGCCTTGCCGAGGTCCGTCCATGTGGCGCACATGGGGCCCACCTCGACCCTCCGGCCCGGGACCTCCTCCCACCGCACCAGCCCGCTCGCCATCATCACGTCTCCTCTCGCCCGGACGCCGCCCGCGCCCAACGGCCACGGCCGACCCACGGCCGAAGCTTAGCAGAGGGCCCCGTGCGGCCTGCGCGCTGTCAGCCCCCACGCATCGCCGCACCGAGTGCGACCGTGGGCGGCCGGATGCCGGGGCCGGCGGCGCAGTAGCGCCCCCGGCCCCGGCATCCGGCCGCCGCGGGGAGGACCCCGCGCGCTCTGCGGCACGCTGGGGCCTCGTGCGCCGCCGCACCGCGAGCGGCCGCGGGCGGCCGGACGAAACGGGGGCCGGCGGCGCGACCGCGCCGCCGGCCCCGGCATCCGGCCGCCGCGGGCAGGAGCCCGCGGCGCTTC
>JAPLCM010000086.1 GCA_026392275.1 Actinomycetota bacterium
GGGTAGCGCTCGAAGGTCGCGTGGATCTCGCCCACGGCAAACGGCCGTGGGTCGATCAGTTCCGCGGCGCCGAACTTGCGGGCTGCCGCGACGCCCGCGCCGTACCGCCCCTTGCCGTGAGTCAGCGCGGCGCCCTCTTCGATCACCAGGACCCGCTTACCGGAGATGGCCTGCGGGTCCTCCACCGACAGCGGTGAGGCCGCCATTACGATCTCGGCGCTCGGGTTGACGGCAGCGACGTTGGCCAAAACGACAGCGACGTTCTCACGAGGGGCCGTGTCCACGCTGACGATCACCACCACGTCGGCCATGCGCAGGTTGACCTCGCCGGGGTAGTAGCTGGTCTCGTCGCCCGCGCGCAGCGCATCGACCATAGTGATGGCCAAGTCGGGCTCGTAGAAGGGGAAGTCGTTGTTGCCTCCCTCCCACAGGACGATGTCCGCTTCGCGCTCTGCCCGCGCAAGAACGGCGTCGTAGTCGACACCTGCGTACACCGTGATACCGGCAGTCACGTGCGGCTCGTAGCGCTCGAGCTCCTCAATGGTGCACTCGTACTTCTCCAGATCCGCAACGGTCGCGTAGCGCTGGACCCTGTCTTTGACGAGATTCCCATAAGGCATAGGGTGCTCGGCGACGGCGACCTCCTTGCCGGCCGCCTTGAGGATCTCGGCCACGCGGCGCGTCGCCTGGCTCTTGCCGACGCTCGTGCGCACGCCACAGATGGAGATGACCGGCTTGCGCGCCTTGAGCGCAGTGTACTTGGGCCCAAGCAGGACAAAGGCGGCGCCCAGCGAGTTGACGAGCGCGGCGCGGTGCATGACGTAGTCGTACGGGACGTCCGAGTACGCGAAGACGACTTGATCCACATCGTACTCACGGATCAACGCCGCAAGGTCGGACTCGGGGCAGATCGGGATGCCGTCCGGGTACAGTCTCCCGGAGAGCAGCGCCGGGTAGCGCCGCTCTTCGATATGTGGCACCTGCGTCGCCGTGAAGGCGACGACCTCGCAGTGCTCGTCGCCGCGGAAGTAGGTATTGAAGTTGTGGAAGTCGCGTCCGGCGGCTCCCATGATGATCACTCTCATGCGCCCAGCAGTATTCATGTGACCACCTCTCGCCGCGCTCCGACCCGGCTCCTCACCTTGGCCGGACTGTCCGACACGTGCATCTTCTCCACATACGGCGATGTGTAAGCTTGCAGGAGGGCAGCATAGTTGGGTCGGAAATCGATGCTGTCTCCAGGTGCTGGCGGTGCATCCATCTCGTCGACGTCGAGCACGAGGTGGTCGCTGGACGCTCCCAGGACCTCCACGCGATCGTCACACGGAGTGAGGCCCTGCGGCGGCGCGTCCTGGCGCCCAAGGGCGCAGAGGGCGCGCATCCGGATCCCTCTGTCGACGAAGACGGGCTTGTGGCCGAAGGCGTCTTGGGCGACGTCGCCGATGGGCAGCGATGGCTTCATCTTGCACTCGATCACGGGCGCCGAGATGATGAATGCATCAAGGTCGAGCTCGGGCATGAGCGGCTTGCGCGTGAGCGTGTTCATCCCCAGCAGGATCGACTCTCCGAGACGCAGGTTGTCGATGCCCTCGGGCATGTTGCCACCGAGAGCCAGGTCCAGCGTGCTCGAGTTGCCGCCAGACACCGTCAGACCGCGGCCGAACATCTCCGCCGCGACCTTCGCCAGTTCCACAAGTTCGCCGAGGTTCTCCGGACTCGGCGCGACGCCGCCGTAGCAGGAGAGATTCGTGCCCAGACCCTCCAGCCACACGTGTCGCAACGGCAAGACCGCATTGAGGAAGGGGACGACCTCCTCCGGCAGGATGCCCTCGCGCAGATCACCAAGGTCGACCATGACGATCACGCGGTGGACGCCGCCCAGGCGCTCGGCGGCGGCGTCGAGTGCCCACACTGTCGCCAGTTCGCTGTTGAGTGACACGTCGGCCAGCCGCACGGTTTCGGCGGCCTCGTCCGGTCGCGGGCCTCGCAGCAGCCACACCGGGACGTCGACGCCCGCCTCGCGGAGGCCCTCCAGATTGGCGTGGCGCGAATCCGCGATCGCCTTGACGCCGCCCTCGACCATGGCCGCGGCGACCAGCCCGTCGCCGCACGTCACCTTGGAGACGCCCACGATGTCCACGCCCGGCAGACGGCGCACAAGGATTCGAGCATTGTGTTCGATGCGGCTGAGATTGACGACCAGATGTGCTCTAGACACGATCCTCGCATTCCGGGGGCCGGTCGGCGACTGCTGATCCCGGCACCGCCTGCCGTCCCGGCCGAGTCTTGTCTGTGCAGGACTGTATCGCACGCACGAGTCCTGCGCAACGGCGCTACGCGTTCGTCCACGAGGCCCACAAAGCCTCCCGTCGAATAGCCGATGGCTCGCTGACGTTAGAGAGCCCCGAGCGGAGGCGTGGTCGTGGCGCAGGATCCGGAGGCATGCCGGCCGTGCGCGCGCTGTACACAGGTCTGCCGGCCCGGCGCCATCACGCTGAGCGCGGAGGTGAAGACGGGCGGGGTGAGGCCCAGCGGCCTCCCCGCCCGCATCCGCGAGCGTCCTACTTCACTCTGAGCGTTGCCCGACCTACCACGCTGGCGCTGTTGCCGGCGAGGTCCTCACCGGTGACAGTGATGCGGTAGGTGCCCCTGGGGAGGCGACACGTGTACGGCAGCTTCGACCAGGCTGTCAAGTTCACGTAGTAGCCCCACGACCAACTCTTCTGCCTGGCGCCGTACCTTGTCGTGATGGCGAGGTCCGTCGTCACTTGCGCGCTGACGGCGTCGCGCACGCTGAAGGAGATCCAGCAGGTCCTGCCGCGCCTCACGGTGACGTCCTTGACGCGACAGACGGGCCCGACGGTGTCGCCGTCGGTAGGGGAACTGACGGAGTAGCTCACCGTGTAGCTGCCGGTGCCCGCGGAGGCGTAGACATCCAGGTAGTAGGCGCCGCTCTGGGTGGCGGTGAAGACAAAAGCGTCGGGGTAGCCGGCGCCTTCTGCCGCCGCGACATTTCCCCCAGTGGTGTTCACGGTCGTCGTGCCCGGCGGGTAGAGGTACAGGTCGAAGTCGCTGCCCGAAGGCCCTTCGATGCTCGCCGTGAGGATCTGGTCGGCCTTGAGCGCGATGCGGAACACGTCGTTGCGATCGGCGCTGCGGGAGACGCTCCCACCGAACGGGGACGATGGTATGGCCACCCCCGGGATGTCGTCGTCGGCGCCCGGCGTGGGGGTCGGTGTGGGAGTGGGGGTCGGCGTGGGAGTCGGGGTCGGCGTGGGAGTCGGGCCGCCCACCCCGGCGGTGAAGGCGAGTCCGCCGCCTGACCAGGCGATGCCTCCCACCGAGACCCCGGTGACGGCGCCGGCGTAGTTCGTGCTTCTCGGCGTCGTGGTGGGGCCAAAGACACTGCCGGGCACGTAGAAGTCGCCGGCGTCCGCCCACTGGTTGCGCTCGATCTCCTCGCGCCCGTCGGCCTCCATGAGGCGCAGGAGCTTGTGAGCCGTGAAGGAGTTGTCGTAGGCGTAGTCGTTCCCCGACGCGTCGAGCCGCGAATCGACGTGCCAGATGAGCAGGCCATCAGCAGGGATGTCGGAGTCATTGCCCACCCGCGAGCGGTTCTGCACGAGGTAGTACTCGCCGAAGAGGCCGGCGGCGCTCGCGCCGGGCATTACAATGAGTGCGTCGGGGTGCTCGGCGCCGGGCCCCAGCGTCAAGGCGCCGGAGCCGCTGGAGCGCACCTGCGGCGTGAGCCAGCCAAGCAGGAACTTACTGAAGGCATTGTGGTCGCCCCAATTGGCGTCCATCATGTCGAGGCCGCCGACGCCGCCCCGCGGCCCGACGCTGTCGTCGTAATCGTAGTAGTCGGGCAGGCCGAGGGCGTGGCCCGTCTCGTGGATCACCGTCCGCGGTGTGGGCTCGTCAGCTTGCCACGAGTACATGGCAAGGCGCTTGCCGTCGAGCCTGTAGCTCGAGTCGTCGAAGGAGGTCTGCTTGCCCCACCAAAACGACGCCCACTCGCCTTCGGGGCCGGTCCACACGACGATGAAGTAGTCGATACTGCCGTCACCGTCGTTGTCGTACCGGCTGAAGTCGTGGCCGGCAGCGTCGAAGGAGTCGAGCGCCTTCTTTATGAGCGCCTCGCGGCCGGCTCGTGACTCCACCACGGCGCGGCGCGGCTGACCGGTGTTGTACCAGCCGAGCACGTCGCCCTGGATATCGAGCTGGCCGTAGGAGGAGCGCGCGTAGTAGTCGTGGAGGCTTTCGTAGGGCTCGGCGGCCGCGTTGCCGCCGCCGAAGAACATCGACTGGTGGGCGGAGGCGCTCACCGTGGGCGCGTAGTCGGAGAAGCGGATCAGCAGGGCGAGCACCTTGACCGTGCCCTTGGTGGGCATGCCGCGCCAGGCCGGCGGCGGCGCCGGGAGCGGCGCGTCGAGCCCCAGCTGGGCGCGCTGCAGACGCTCGCGGGCGCCCTGGAGCAGGGCCGGCGAGACCAGATGGTTGCCGATGGCCTTGGCTCGTGCGACCGCCTCGTCGAGCCTGCCTTGCCGCTCGAGCCGCGCCAGCTCTCCGGGTCGCGGCGGCTCGAGGGCGAGCGTGAAGGGCCCACTCGACAGCAGGAACAGGACGCAGACGACGACCCCGGTCAGCAGCCGCGACGCGCCGCCGCCCGTCGCTCGAGGACCACGCATGGTGCACCCCTCATAGTAGACGCCCAAGGCACGCTCCTCAGGGAGCGCCCGGCACGGACTCCTCGTGATTGTACATCGCCGTGACGCGCCGCCGAGAGAGTAGACGCCCGGCAGCGCGCGGGGTCGTCGGCGATGTGTGCAGAGGCGCCGTGGCGGTCGTGGCGCGCGGCGTCAGGAAGAACAGCCGCGTGACACCCGGCGGGTGTGCAACGGGCACGCATGACGACCCTGCGGATGGACGCGATCGTCCGCTTCGCGCGGCGCCATCACGGCACCGCCAGCTCAGCGCACCGGCGTCTCAGTGCCCGCGCCGATGGCGCGGGGCCCTCCTAGCGCGCGTATCGGCCGTGCGTCATGACCATGATGGTCGCCGCGCGCGCCCTCCTGCTTTGAGTACAGGCGAGTATCGGCAGCCAGGCCGCGGCGCTCGAGCCGCACGTCTCAGGCAGTGGCCCCGATGCGGACAGGCAGGCTCAAACGGCGGCGCTGGCGCGCATGAGCGCCAAGACCGCGGCGCCGTCGAAGTGCGCGAAAAGGGCGCCGCAGCAGGCAAAAACGTAGTCGCCGTCGAGAGCGCAGCGGGCGTCGGCCGGCGGCAGCAGGCGCTCGCCGCCGCCTTTGCCACGCGTGTCGGCGAGGATCGCCGCACCGCCGGGAAGACGCGTGAGCGCACCCCCGGTGCCGATCACGAGACGGCAGGCGGTGAGGTCGCGGCCGCGAGCGACCGTCTCGCGCCCGGTGGGCGTGTAGAGGTGGGCCAGCTGACCGGCATGCCGCTGTACGCCGGTGACGGCGGCGTAGTGCGTCAGCGTGAGCGCCGCGGCGATCTCTTCCTGCGTGGTCGGGAGCGGCGGCGGCAGATGTACCGGCCGCTCCTGCTCGGCCAGCATCTCGACCACGTGCCTGGCGCTCACATATGTGCCGAGGTCGCCCTCGACGGTACGCTTGCTGTGCGGCTGCGGCTCGATCATGAGCGCCGCGATCTCGGGGCTGCCGTCGGTGATCGAGTGCACGTCGGTGGTCGCGCCGCCGACGTCGATGACGACCAGGTCGCCGACCTCCTCGGCGAGCCGCTCGGCGGCGATCAGCACCGCCCCCGGCGTCGGCAGGATGCGCCCGCTTACGACCTCGCCGATGCGCTCCATGCCGGGGGCCTGCGTGATGTGCTCTTCGAAGGCATCGTGGATCACGGCCCGGGCCGGCACGATGTCGAGCTCGTCGATGCCGGGGTACACGTTGTCGGTGAGCTTGACCCTGAAGCCGGCCCGCTCGAGCAGTTCCTGGGCATCGCTGCTCACCACGGAGTTGCCGGCGTAGACGACGATGGGGCGCGCCGTGAGCTCGCGGAGGCGCTCAGCGTTGAACAACACGGTGTCGCAGTCGCCACCCTCCACCCCGCCGGCCAGCAGGATCAGGTTCGGATCGACCTCGTCGATCCTGCGCAGATCGTGATCGCGCAAGCGGCCGGCGGTGACGTACTCGACGACGCCGCCCGCGCCGAGCGCGGCCTCGCGGGCGGCCATGGCCGTCATGCGCCGCGTGAGACCGTGCACGGTCATGCGCAGGCCGCCGGCCGCCGAGCTGGTCGCCAGTGTCAGGCTCGGCGCGAGCGGCCCCACCGCCGCCTCGAGCTGCTCCCGGGCGGCGTTGACGCCGAGGGTGACGTCGCCGTCAACGACGGAGGTGGCGGCGACGCCCTGCCCGACAAGGCAGGGCGTCGCCGCCGGATAGTCGCTGAGCCCGTCGAAACCCGAGACGACGGTGGTCGTCGAGCCGATCTCGGCGACGAGCGCGTCGACGGGCCGGGGCTCCGTCACGTCACATCCCGCGCTCGCGCATGGTCGTCACCACGAACGAGGCGACGCCTATGCCCTTGGCGCCGCGCCCGAAGCCGGCGTCCATGCCCCAGCTGCGGGCGAGCTCGTCGGTGACCTGCGTACCGCCGCTGATGAGCAGCAGCTTGTCGCGCACGCCCTTCTCGACGGCCAGGTCGGCAAGCTTCTCCATGTTGTCGCGGTGCATGTCGCCGTGCGTGATGATCGTCGAGATGAGCACGATCTGCGCGGCGTGCTCGATGGCCGCGTCGAGGACCTTCTCGACCGGCACTGAGGTGCCCAGATACTCACACGCGAAGCCCCACTTCTCGAGGCCGCCGTGCTTGATGTCGATGATCTCGCGCATGCCCACCGAGTGCTCGTCCTCGCCCACCGTGGCGGCCACGCACTTGACCTTCTTCTCGATGACGAAAGCCTTGATCTCGGCGTCGCTCATCACCACGGGCTCCGGCGGGATCGTAAGAGTGGCCGGGTCGACGACCACATCCAGCCTGCCTTTGAGCTCGACCAGCGTGCCCTCGGCCGGGTGCATGACCTGCTTGTTGATGACCTCGCAACACTCCAGGTTCATGGCCTTGCCGAGCTCGAGCGCCGCGAACTCCGCGACGCGCGGCGCCGCCGGCAGGAACATGGTGACGACCAGCCAGCCGTCGGCGGCCCACTGGACCTCGGGCTTGATGAGGCCCTTCTCGCGCAGCTCGGCGGTCTGAGCCAAGCGCGCGTTCACGTTGTCTTCGGGGTCGAGCTCGTCGATGAACGGCACCTTCTCG
>JAPLCM010000001.1 GCA_026392275.1 Actinomycetota bacterium
GCTCGGGCAGCCGTTCGCGCTGCTCCGGGTACTGCACGGTGATCTTTCTCATCGGCAGATGCTTGAGGGTGGTGCGCATGGCCTTGAACATGCCGAGCATCAGGCGCTCACCACCGGGAGGCGGTCGCGCTGCCGGCGCAGGCGCCACTTGAGGATCGGGTCGAGAAGGCCCACGAACGCGAAGAAGGCGACCCAGCTGAACACGGCCATGCCCCACTTCCAGTGCGGCACCCACAACATGACGGCCGCGGTCGCGAGGAGGTTGAGCAGGCCCAGCGGGATGAGGATCTTCCAGGCGAACGCCATGAGCTGGTCGACCTGGAGGCGCGGCAGCGACAGGCGGATCCAGATCAGCGCGAAGACGAGGATGTAGCTCTTGAGGACGAACCACAGAAGGCCGATCCACGACACCCCCCAGAAGACGACGGCGTCGGCGAACGGCCCCTGCCAGCCGCCGAAGAAGAGCGTGACGGTGACCATCGACATGATCGTCATGCCGGCGTACTCGTTGAGGAAGAACATGCCGAAGCGCATGCCCGAGTACTCGGTGCCGTACCCGGAGACCAGCTCGGACTCGGATTCGGGCAGGTCGAACGGCCCGCGGTTCAGCTCCGCGATGGAAGCGATGTAGAAGATGAGGAAGGTGAAGGGCGCGTAGAACGCGATCCACTGGTAGCCGGCCTGGGCGGCGACCACGTCGGTGATACGCAGGGAGCCCACCACCATGGCGACGATGAGCAGGCCGAGGATCATGGGGATCTCGTACGAGATCATCTGGGCGGCGGCGCGCAGCGCCCCGACCAGCGAGTACTTGTTGCGCGACGACCAGCCGCCCAGGAGGATGGCCATCGTCGTGAAGCCGGTGATGGCGACGATGAAGATGAGACCGACGTCGAGGCTGGTGGCCGTCACGCCGTCGGTGTAGGGGATCACGAGCTGGATGGCCACGGCGCCGATCATGACCATGATCGGCGCCAGCGTGAACAGCACCGGGTCGGCGAGGGCCGGGCGGAAATCCTCCTTGCCCATCATCTTGAAGGCGTCGGCGACGCTCTGCAGCACGCCGTGCGGCCCTGTGCGGTTGGGGCCGTGCCGATCCTGCATGAAGGCGAGGACGCGGCGCTCGAAGACGATGTTGACGAGCGCCGCCACGAACACCACCGTGTAGGCGATGACGACAAAGAGCACGGCGCGGAGGATGGCGTAGACGGTGTCCACCCTAGCGGTCGATGCCTCCGAGCACCATGTCGATGCTGCCCGAGATGGCCACCGCGTCGGCGATCTTGTTGCCGCTCAGGAGCTTGGGGAAGAGCTGCAGGTTGCAGAAGCACGGGTCGCGGAACTTGAGCCTGTACGGGTACCGCGACCCGTCGCTGACGATGTACGTGCCGTACTCGCCGCGAGGGTTTTCCTGGCCGGTGTAGCAGGCGCCCGGCGGCGGCGCGATGACGTAGGGGGCGCGCAAGGAGCCGAGCTGCACGGGACCTTTGGGCAGCATGTCGAGCGCCTGCTCGACGATCTTGACCGACTCGCGCATCTCGTCGATGCGCACCTGATAGCGGTCGAAGACGTCGCCGTGGCTCCCGGTGCAGACCTCGAAATCGAGCTCGGGGTACACGGAGTACGGGCGCGTGCGGCGCAGGTCGTGGGCGACGCCCGAGGCACGGGCGTTGGGGCCTGTGATGCCGTAGTCGATGATGTCCTGCTGGCTGATGACGCCCTTGCCGACGCAGCGCTGCAGAAAGATGGCGTTGTGCTGCACCAGCGACTCGTACTCGTCGATCAGCTTGGGCATTCGCTTCATGAGGTCGCGGCACTTATCGACCCAGCCGTCGGGCAGGTCGTAGCGCAGCCCGCCGAAGCGGAAATAGTTGAACATCATGCGCGCGCCGCTGACCGCCTCGAGCAGGTCGAGGATGTATTCGCGGTCGCGGAACATGTAGAAGACCATGGCCGTGCCGAGCGGCGCCAGGTCGGCGGTGAACGTGCCGACGGCGACCTGGTGGCTGGCGATGCGGTTGAGCTCGGCCATGATGACGCGGATGAACTCCGCCCGCCGCGTCGGCCGGATGCCGGCGAGCTTCTCGACGGTCATCACGTAGCCCCACTCGCAGTTCATGCTGCCCAGGTACTCGGTGCGGTCGACGATGGGGATGTACTGATAGTAGGTGCGCTTCTCGGCGAGCTTCTCTTTGCAGCGGTGCAGGTAGCCGATGACGGGGATGACATCCTTGACGAGCTCGCCGTCGAGGGTGACGACGAGCCGCAGCACGCCGTGCGTGCTGGGGTGCTGCGGCCCCATGTTGACGATCACCTGGTTGAGGGCGAGGCCCTCGACGTCTGAGCCCTCGCCGCGGGCCGTGGACTCCTCGATGCGGCGCAGCGCGAGCTTGACGGCCTCGTCGGGCTCGGGCGTGGCGAACTGGTCAGGCATGCGGGTGGTTTTCCACGA
>JAPLCM010000122.1 GCA_026392275.1 Actinomycetota bacterium
AGCACGAGCAGCGCCGCGCCGCCGGTGGCCATGACCGCCGTCTCGCCGGCGGCGACCCACACGGCGCTGGCCCAGAACGGCAGATCCAGCACCAGCGCCAGCATGGCTCCGACGCCGAGGCCGTTGACGACCACCGGCGCCACGAGGGCCAGAAACCGCGGCCCGATACGATACATGAGCGCGGCCGCGACCAGGGTCAGCAGCGATCCCACGACGACGTCGACGAGCAGCATCGGGCTGCCGAGGTTGCCCAGGGCCGTGCCCACCGTAAGGCCCACCACGGCCGCCGGATCGATGCACGCGAAGACCAGCAGAGCCTCGGAGAAGCGGAACTGCACAGCTCCGTACGACAGTGCGCTGAGACCCGGCGCCAGGGTGAGAGCGGCGTAAAGAGCGGCATAGAGCGCTGCGCGCACGAGCAGACGGGCGCTCACGGCGCGATGAGGGTGCCCAGGGCGTCGAGCGAGAGCTTGCGCACGCGCGTGAGGGGCATCTGCAAGAAACGCGCCCCGACGCTGCGAAAGGCCTCGACGTCCCCGGTGGCGTAGAAACGGTAGGAGCCCACGCGGTCGTCTGCGGGCCTGGCGAGACCCTGCCGCTGAAGGATGCCTTCGACCTCCAGGGCGATTTCGGTGGCCGGGTTGACGAGCGTGACGTCGCGCCCCAGAAAGCGCTGCAGCATTGGCGCGATGAGCGGGTAGTGCGTGCACCCCATGATCACGACGTCCAGGCGCTTCTCCTTCAGGGGCGCGGTGAAACCGCGCACCGCGTCGGCGAGCGCCTGGCTGGCCACGTCGCCCTCCTCGATGAACGAGACAAGGCCTGGGCAGGCCTGCTGATACACCTCTGCCCCGCCGTCGAGACCGTGGATGGCGCGCGGGTACGCGCCGCTGGCGACCGTCGCCGCGGTGGCGAGCACGCCGATGCGGCGGTACCGCGACGTCTGCACCGCCGCCCGCGCGCCCGGCATGACCACGCCCACGATGGGCGTGGTGAAACGCTCCTGCAGGAGCGGCAGCGCCGCCGAGGTGGCCGAGTAGCAGGCGACCACCACCAGCTTCACCGGCACGGTCTCGAGAAAGGCCGTGAGTTGCTGCGCATACAGTTCCAGCTCCTCGCGGGACTTCTCGCCGTAAGGGAACCGCGCCGTGTCGCCCACGTAGGCGAAGTTCTCGCCGGGCAGCGTGACCAGGCATTCGTGGAGCACGGTGAGACCGCCCATGCCCGAGTCGAACATGCCGATGGGCAGGGCGGCGAGGTCGTGATGGTCTGTGGAGGGGCTGGTCATGGTCGCGGGGCGCCGCTGCGGCGCCCCGGTAGTATCCCCCACCGCGCGCGGCAGTGTCCAGACGGGCGGCGGCGCCCTTCCGGGCGCGTTGTCCGTGCAGGCGACGCCGGGAATCAAGCGGCGTCGCCGGCCTTCCGATAGAGCTGGTGAGAGAGGAGGCGCCCGGGCCACACCCGGGCGGGGACATGGCCCAGGACGACTACCGCATGGAACTGTTCATCTTCCCCGACGGCACCGCCGTCGAGATGATCGTGTTCGCGCCGGCGGGCGCCTCCTCGCAGGCATCAGCCCTGCCGGTGCGCGAGCGCGACGCCGGCCAGGTCGCACGTGAAGCCCGAGCCGACGTCACGCCCACGGCGACGCAGGCGCCGCCGCCTCTCGGGCAGGAGCCGGCCGGAGCGGCCCACGAGTGCCCGCTCTGCGGCTGCGACCTCGTGCACCCCGTGGACTGGGA
>JAPLCM010000094.1 GCA_026392275.1 Actinomycetota bacterium
TGCGTCTCCGCGAGGTGGCCGGCGAGGGCCGCCTGCTCACCGCGGATCACGCCGCGAGTTTCGATATCGCCGAGCGTCTGCAGCGCCGTCTGTCGCCGCCGGAGCCGCCGCAGCTGGAAGGTCTCGATATCGCCTTCTCGTACCGTTCGGCCGCCGCAGGCGTGCTCAGCGGCGGTGACTTCGTCGATTACTACAGCCGCTCCCCAGGCTTTCTCGCGTTCGCGATCGGCGACGTGGCCGGCAAAGGCGTGGAAGCGATGACCGTGACCTTCGTCACCAAGTACATCCTGCGGGCCGCCGTGCACGGCGGCCAGCTGTCATGGCCGACGAGCCCCGGCGAGGCGCTCCAGGAGCTGCGCACCGGCCTGCTCGAGCAGCCCGATTTCGACGCAGAGTCCGAACGTTTCGTCACGGTGCTGTTCGGCCTCATCGGGACGCGCCGCGGCCTGCTGCAGCTTGCCAGCGCCGGGCACCCCGCACCGTTCATCGTGCGCGCGAACGGCGTCGAGCGGCCGCTGCTGCTCACCGAACCCGCCATCGGCGTGGAACTGGGCGCCGCTCTGACCCCCTACCCCACCGAGACCATCGCGCTGCAGCGCGGAGATGTCGTCGCCCTGTTCACCGACGGCATCGCCGAGCTGCGCGACGGGAGCGGACGATTCTTCGAGGATGAGATGGGCGGCGTGCTTTCCGCCTGCCACGATATGCCCGCCGCCGCGGTCGTGGCGCGCCTCATGGCCGCCGGGGAGGCCTTCTCCGCGCGGCCGCCCGGCGACGACCTCGCACTGCTCTGCATCCGGCTCATGGCAGATCCTGGAGTACACTAGGGGTCCAGGCGGCCGACTGGCTCGGCGATGCAGATCGAACCAAGGCAAGGAGGCAGCACGATGAGCAGCTCACGTCTTCGCCGGCAGGACGGCTTCATCCGCGAGATCCTGTGGCTTGTCGTGATCCTCGCAGTGCTCGCGGTGGTCGTGCTCGACGGACTCGCCCTCTTCAGCGTCAACCAGTCGGTCAAGGGAGATGCCGATAGGGCGGCCGAGGAAGCGCACACCGAGTACGTGCAGACGTCGGACCTCGGCGCCGCCAAGCTGGCCGCTGAGCAATACCTGATCAAGTCGAACAAGAAGCTCATCGCCTTCTCCTCAACGACCGGCCTCGATGGCGGCACCGTGATCACGGTCGAGGCCAAAGCGCACGCCGACACGTACGCATTCACACTCCTGCGCTACGTCGGCCTGAAGAAGTGGGTCAATCGGATGACCAACCCCACCGGCACGGGCACGGCAGAGTAGAGAGAGAGCGCTCGGCGCGCTCGCCCAGGTCAGTGGTCGGTGCGCACCGGCCCGCGCGCGGCCTGCCGCCGCAGGCCCAGCTGCAAGATCTCCTCGACCAGCGCGCGTCCGTCGACGCCCGTGGCCGCCCACAGGCGCGGGAAGCCGCTCATGGCCGTCATGCCGGGGATGGTGTTGATCTCGTTGACCAGCACGCGGCCGTCGTTCTCGAGGAAGAAGTCGCAACGCGCGAACCCGCTGCAATCGAGGGCCGCGAAGGCCGCCACGGCAAGCGCCCCGACCTCGGCCTGCTTCTCGGCGCCGATGTCGGCGGGGATCACAAAGGACATCATGCCCTCGGTGTACTTGGCCTCGTAGTCGTAGTATTCGTTGACGGGGATGACCTCTCCGGCCACGGAGGCGCGCGCGTCCTCGTTGCCGAGCACCGCGCACTCGATCTCACGACCGGGGGACGACGCCTCGACGATGACCTTGCGGTCGTAGGAGGCGGCGAGCTCGAGTGCGGGGCCGAGCTCGTCGCGGTCGTGGGCTTTGGTCATGCCCACGCTCGAGCCGAGGTTCACCGGCTTGACGAAGACCGGGTACCTGAGACGCTGCTCGACGGCCGCCACGGCCCCGGCGCCGCAGGCGGCCGCATCCCGCAGCACGAGGTAGTCCACCTGCGGCAGACCGCGGGCCGCGAAGACGTCCTTCATCATCTCCTTGTCCATGCCCACGGCGCTGGCGGCAACGCCGGACCCGGCGTAGGCCAGGCCGGCCATCTCGAGCAGGCCCTGGATGGTGCCGTCTTCGGCGAAGGTGCCGTGCATGATCGGGAAGGCGAAGTCCAGGGGCTGGAAGGAACCGTCCGCGAGCTCGAGCCCGGGTCGGGTGGGGTCGGTCACGAGGTGCACCGCCGGCGCAGTCGTGGCGTCCAGACCGTCGCTCAGCGTCACCTCGAGATCCGCGGGTCGGAGCCAGCGTCCTTCCTTGGTGATGCCCACGGGGATGACGTTGTACCTGTCGCGGTCGAGCATCGCCGCGACGAAACGTGCGGAGGCGAGGGAGATCTCGTGCTCGGCGGAACGGCCGCCGAAGATCAAAGCCAGATGAAGCATAGCGACTAGCCTATCGACGGCGCAGGACGCGCGCAAACGCGGCGCGCGCCGGCGCAGGACGACCTGCGGCACTGCGACGCCGCCTCACGCGGCGCTCATCGTGGCGCACACCAGGCGATCGAGAAACGCGTTCAGGACCTTCATCTGGTCGAGGGTCTCGGCGAAGGCCGGCACCTCGTCGAGCACGAGCGCGTCGACGAGGGCGTCGCTGATCGCGCCGCGCAGGATGTGGAGGCCGACCACGGCATCGAGCACCGCGAAGCCCAGCGCCAGCCGGTGCCGCGCGTCGGCCGTCGTGCGCTCCTCGACCGACCTGAGCAACGCCGGCCTTTCGTACTGCTCAGCCTCCGTGTACGCGATGAGATCGTCGATCAGCGTGCGCAACAGGCGCTCGCCGAGCTGAGTGGCCACGAGCTCGCGGTAGTCGGTGTCCACCGCATCCTCGAGCGCGTCCACCCAGCGCCGCCACAGCTGCTCGCGATGGTCGCGGAGGATCAGCGGAAGCGTCTTCACGAGGCGGCGTGACAGGCGCGGACAGCCGCGATCGCGCCGGCATCGGCATCGGCGAGCACGTCGTCGAAGGAGTGACCCATGAAGCGGGATTAGGCGCGGCGCACGCTTTTCCTGCCGCGGGCCTCTCGCGCGTCGACGGATGTTCCAGTGCGTCGCTGAAGTCATACGAGGAGAATGCCGATAGGCGTGGTACAATCGGACAGAATTCATCTTGGAAGAGGGTCAGTGCCGGAGCCCGCATACAAAGTCTACAGGCGCGAACGCACTCGTCACCGCCGCTGGCCGTATTTTGTCGTAGCGGCGGTTTGCGTGTTGGCCGCGCTGGCCGGCTGGCAGGTGCTCGCCGTGCCTCGCGTCTCCGCGGTCACGCCGGGCCCCGATTCGTACGTCAAGAATCACTCCCTCACCGTCGTGCTCAACGTCAAGGGCCTGCCTAGACTCAACGGCGTGCGCGTCACCTTCGACGGCGGCGACGTCACGGGCAAGGCCACGCGCAGCGGCGACAAGCTCACCTTCACCACCGGAGATCTGTCCGACGGCGCTCACGCGGTCTCGTTCAACGCGACGAGCTCCAACCTGTTCCGTCACGAAGTCCGCAAGGACTGGCGTTTCACCGTCGACACCAGTGTCCCCAAGCTCGTGCTCGCCGGCTCGGCCGACGAAGGCCGCATCAACACCTCGCCGGCGACGTTCAGCGGCACCACCGAGCCGTACTCCACGATCACGGTCTCGGGGGGCGGCGTCAGAGCCAGTGGCCAGGCTGACGCCAGCGGCAAGTACGCGGTCAGCGCCAACCTCCCGGATGGGCCCTCAAACGTCATCATCACCACTGCCGACAGGGCGGGCAACTCGACCACCAAGCGGCTGCGCGCGTACGTCGACGCCAGTCCGCCCACCCTGAAGACGACGCAGCTGAGCAAGACCATCAAGAACTCGGGCCTTAAGGTCCGTATCAAGGCCCTCGACCAGCTCGGCGAACCCAAGTTGAAGCTGGTGCTCGACGGGGAGGCGCGCAAGTACAGTGGCCCGCCTTCGCACGCCGTGTTCGCCGTCAAGAACCTCGCCCAAGGCAGGCACGCGATGGTCATCACGGCCAGCGACAAGGGCGGCAACGTCGTCACCAGCAAGCAGACCTTCGTCGTCAACAGCACCGAGCATTTCGGCAGCGCCGCGATGTGGCCGGGCGCCCGTGGCAAGGACGTCAAGGTGCTCCAGAAGCGCCTCGCCGCGGCCGGCGTCTACGATGGACCCAAGAACGGCACCTACGACGACCGTACCGTCACCGGCGTGAAGAAGTTCCAGGCCAAGTTCGGTATGCCCGTGGACGGCCTCGTCGGCACCATGGCGCTGAACGCCCTCAGCGGCCAGATCGTGGTCGATCTCGGCGACCTGCACCTCTACCTCTACCGCGACGGCAAGCTGGTGCGCAGCTATCCGGTCGCCGTGGGGCAGCCGGCCTACCCCACACCCACGGGTACGTACGTCATCGTGAACATGCAAATGGATCCCACCTGGCTGCCGCCCAACTCGGACTGGGCCAAGGACGCGACCCCCATCCCACCCGGCGTCGACAACCCCCTCGGCACCCGCTGGATGGGCACGAGCGCTTCTGGTGTCGGCATCCACGGCGTACCGCCCAGCGAAGAGGGCACCATCGGCAGCTATGCCTCTCACGGTTGCATCCGCATGCACAACGTGGACGCGATCGACCTGTTCGAACGCATCGTCGTCGGCATGCCGGTCATCATCCGCCAGTAGGCGCGCGCCTCCTCCGTATGCCGCGCCGCACGTAGGCGGCGCCGCGACGGACGCCGCCCGAGCCGGGCCAGCGCTGAAAAGGAACATGGCAGAGGTCACCCCGTTCAGAGGCATCCGCTACGACGCGTCCATCGCGCTCGACGAGGTGGTGGTGCCGCCGTACGACGTGATCCCGGCGGCGCAGGCCGCCGAGCTCCGCGGGCGCAGCCCACATGGCGCCGTCCACCTCGATCTCCCCGTCGCGCCGGGTGAGACGGCCGAGGATGCGGCCTATGCTCGCGCCGCTGCCACCTTCGAGCAGTGGCAGGCCGACGGCGTGCTGGTTCGCGAGGCTGCGCCCAGCCTGTACCTCGTCGATCAGTCCTACCGGGGGCCCGATGGCCGCGAGCGCGCGCGCCGCGGCTTCATCGCGCGGCTTCGCCTCACCGATTTCGCGGAGCGCGTCGTCCTTCCGCACGAGCGTACGCATGCCGGCGCAAAGCTCGACCGCCTGCGTCTGTACCGCGCCGCGCGCGCCGACTTCAGCCAGATCTTCCTGCTATTCCCCGACGACGACGGCGGCGTCGCAGAGGCGCTCGAGGCAGCTGCGGGCGCCGCCGCCATCGCCGCCGCCCGCGAGGCTCACGACGGGGACGGTAACCTGCACCGCATCCTCCCGCTCGACGGTCCCGAGGTCGAACACGTTCTGGCCCTGCTGTGCGAGATGCCCCTCTACATCGCCGACGGCCACCACCGCTACGAGACGGCGCTCGCGTATCGCGACGAACGACGGGCAGCCGGCGACCACAGCGCCGACACGCTGATGGTGTACCTGTGCAGCATGCGCGATCCGGGTCTCACGGTGTTCCCCACTCATCGCCTGTTGAGGGGCATCGTCGCGCCGCCTCTCGCCGAACTGCTCGCACGCCTGCGACCGTTGTTCGAGGTGGTGGGAGCGCCGGTCCAGGGTCTTGAAGCCTCCCGCGAGGTGCTCGAGAGGCTGGGCGAGCAGGCCGACCCCGGCAGGGTCTTCGGCCTGTATCTCCCCCGGGAGGACGTCTGCGTCACCGTGAAGTCGCGCCGACCGGAGGCGGAGGAGCGGCTCGTCGCGGGCGGCTTCTCGCCGGACGCCGCCGGCCTGTCGGTGACCGTGCTGCACGAACTCGTCCTCCGCGAGGCTCTCGGCATGGACCCGCGGCAGGCTGAGAACCACATCGACTACGCCACCAGCGTGCCCGAGGCTCTGTCGGCGCTGGCCAGCGGCCACTACCAGCTCGGCGCATTCCTCAATGCCACGCTGGTCAGCCAGGTGCGGGCGCTCGCCGACCGCGGCGAGACGATGCCGCAGAAGTCGACGTACTTCTACCCCAAGTTGCTCACCGGGCTCGTCTTCGACGCGCTCGTCTAGGACGCCGCGTCGGCGCGACGCTGCAGAACGGCCAGCGCAGCCGCCTGGTCGTCGCTGAACGGCAGCGACACCTGGCCCGCCAGCAGTTGCTCGACGCGTTCGGCGGCGGCGGCGACCGTACTCGCCGAGCCCGCCGCGCGCCACGCGTCCCAGCTTCCCTGCACGCCCAGATCGCTGAGGCGCCACTCACCATGCTGGGCGTTCTGCCTCGTGGAACGCTCACCGAGAAACGAGCCACAGGCACCGACCCTGTTGAGGATCTCGTCGAGCCACAGATCGTCGCGCACCGGGATCCCGGTGCGCGCCTGACGAGCGAGGCGGATCATCTCGACGTCCATGACGATCTGCTCGAGGCAGAGGACGGTGGCGCCCCCCAGCAGGCCGGGGCCGACCAGCACATCGGGATCGGAGAGGGTCACGAGGAGCGCCCCGTTGGCCTTCTCCCAACCGGTCTGCAGGTCGGGCTCGTAGGTCTGCGTGCAGAGGCCCGAGGACTCGGCCGGCAGGCCGTAGTAGCGGGCCATCTCGGTGCCGGCGGCGCACAGCACGGCGTGCTCGACGGCGCCGGCGGCATACATCCCGGTGCGCGGGTCCATCGTGGCAATCACCGGCGAGTAGATCACCGGCGTGCCGGGCGCCGCCGCCTGCACGAGGCACAGCGTGCCGATGGTCTCGCAGTTGGCGGCCAGCAGCGTGCCGAGCCGGCTGCCGGGCGCCGTGGCACCCTGCAGGGGCATCGGCATGATCGCCACCGGCAGCCCGTAGTCACGCAGCTCGAGCCACGTCTGCGTGAAGTCGTGCTCGATGGTGAGCGGCGAGGCGGGGGTGATAAGGAAGGACATCGGCATCTGCTCGCGCACGGCCTCGCGGCCGCCGAACACGATGTCGAGGACCTCCTTGAGCCACGGCGCCAGCGCGGGCGTGCCGAACGAGTCCTGGACATGCTTGCCGAACGTGGCGAAGACGTCCGCGTAGTAGCGCACGAAGCCGCCGGGCCGCTCGTAGTCGAGGGCGTAGTCGACGGGGCACCAGTAGAAGCCCACGTCGTCGAGGGCGTCGTGGAGCCGGGTCGCGGCCAGCCAATCCGCGTGCGTCGTGGGTCGGCGCTCACCGGTGACGGCGTCGAAGACCGCGGTGGCGCCGCCGTCGGCGAGCAAGGTGAACTCGCCAGCATTGAGGGGGAAGCTCCAGCCCGGCCGGCGGCCGTGCACGGTGAACTCCTTCGTCACCTGGGCCAGTGAGCGCTCGACGAGCTCCTGCGGAAAGCGCACCATGCGCGTCGCCTCGTCCACCCGGGCGCCGGCCGCGGCCAGGATCCGGCGCCCTTCGGACGTGTCGCAGCGCATGCCGACGGTGCCCAGCACCTTCAGCGTGTGCTCGTGGACCTGCGCCTTCTCCGCCTCAGAGAGGACCTGGACGCGAGTCTCCATCAGGCGCGGCCGAGCAGCATCGAGCGGCGGACGACGGCGTTGACGCAAAGCGTGAACAGGACGACCAGACCCGACGGCGCGGTCGCCGCCACCACTGCCATCGTGCCGGGGCGAGGACGCAGGAGCCGCTTGAGGTCGGGCTCCTTGAAGCGCGGGAGCGCAGTCCAGATGAGAAGCATCACGTCGATCACCACCGAGTCGAGGATGACCCTGCGCAGAATAGCAGCACATGACCATCCCCGTCGCTCAGGCGCTGCTGCGCCACGCACATAGTGCCCGCCGCCAGCGCCCCGGCAGGGCGAGCCTCTGTGCGCGGCCGTGGCCGTGACCCCGCCCGCCGCCGCCTATGGGCCATGCGCGGCGCCGAGGAGCCGGGCGCGCAGCGCCCGGCGGTCGGCGGCGCCGAACTTGCGCAGGAGCGCGCGGCAATGCGTGCGCGCCGTCGAGGGGGACACGCACAGGCGCTCCGCCAGCGCCGCGTTGTTCAGGCCGCCGAGGACGAGCACCAGCACGTCGGCTTCGCGCATCGTGAGCCGCGCCTGCTCGACGAGACCCCCGGCCGGCGGATACGCGAAGCAGGCCCTGCCGGCGACGGCGCGCAGCTCGAGGACGACGTCGCAGCAAGCGTGCAGCCGATGTGCGAAGAGAAGCTCCCGTCCGCCCTTCGCGTAACCGACGACCAGCGGCGCCGCAGCCGTCGACTGAATGCGGGCGGCGCGTGCGCGACCCGAGCAGGCCCCGACCGCGTCGAGGCCGACGAACACGGCGGCCACGGCCGTCTGAGCGCTGCAAGGGCCTGCCGCCGCCTCGGCCGGCGTGAAGCCGAGCTGGCGTGCCGCCGCCACAGCATGCAGACGCAGCAGCGGTTCCGCTTCGACGATGGCCGCGAGGCCACCCACACCAGGGAACCGCGCCAGGGCCGGCGCCTGCGGTCGCGGTGGCCGCTCCGCTTTCGGGGCGCCACCGGCGGACGTCGAAGAGACCCGGCCGGCGGCCCGCCGTAGCGGGCCGCCGGCGGCCCCCCTGGGGAGGATGGGGGTGGGGGCTTCCGGCGGCGGCGTCAGCACCGAGCCGCCGCAGTTTGACCGGGGACGCGGGCGGAGAAAGACCCGTCGAGTAGCAGCGAAACTCGGAGGAGGGCACGATGGCGACCATCGAACGCTGGATCGACGTGGACGCGGAGATCGACGCCGCCGACCATGAATGGACCGAGTTCATGTTCCGCAGCCTCGTCGGCCACTACAGGACCTCGCTCGGGGACGTCGAGTGGTCGCTCGCCGACGACGTTGAGAAGAGCGGCCTGGTCACGCTCGCCGATGTCGGCGCCGGGCGCACGCGAGTCACCGTGAGCCTCGACTATGAGGGTGACGCAGGCGCCGAGGAGGCCGTGGGCGGGCACCTCGACCGCGACCTCGCGGCGTTCAAGAGGTTCGCCGAGACCCGCGGCTGAGCCCTCGGGGCGAGACGACGACCATCGCGAGTCCACGTTCACGGCGCCTCCGGCGTGTGCGGGCCGGGCACAGCGCCCGGGCCTGAGAGCCCTGAGCCCGTGCGTGGCGCCCGTGGCGCCGGCATGCGTGGAGATCGTGGCTCGGTCAGCGTAGCGCGAAGCCCCGCCGGCGTCGTCATACCAGGGGTGGAGATGCCGGCCCCGGCGGCACTTCTTGCCGCAAAGCGCAACCACCCACGGGTGGAACTTCGCGCGTTCGCCGCGGCGACCACGGGTGACGTTTGCGTGCGCCGACGCGGCCGGCGCGGTATCGTTGGCGCGGGCCGCGCTTCGCAGGGCGCACGCGGCCCTGCCCGCGCGACACCCGAGCGGCGCACAGCACGAGGAGGAGGCACCATGGGCAGGACTCTCATCGAGCGGCTCGCCGCCGTGCCCATCGTCGGCACCGACTACCGGCCCTTCTCCATCGCGCCCGGCGGCGACACGGTGGCCTTCGAGTGGCGCAACGGCGGAAACTGGCAGCTGTACACGGTCGACAGCCGGGGCGCGGCGGCGCCGCGGCGACTCCTCTGCATCGACGATCCCTGCGGCTGCCCCAAGTACTCCGCCGATGGCCGCTACTTGTACTTCTCGCGCGACGACAAGGGCTCGGAGTGCTTCGACTTCTATCGCTATGAGCTTGCCACGGGGGCCCTGGAGAACCTGCTCGCCGACACCCCCCACTTTTCTCCGAACCCCGATTTTCAGCTCTCCCCCGACGGCACGCGCATCGCCTTGAGCGCCGACCACGGTCAGAGCTACGCCGCGGCGATCATGCCTGCGGGACCTTGCCCGAAGGGCGAGGGAGTGGAGTTCGTCGCCGACCACTCCTTCAATGACTGGACACCGCAGTGGTCGCCGGACGGCAGGCGCCTCGCCTGGCACGCGGACACCCACGGGCAAGACGCCGCAGTCTTCGTGCTGGACATCGGGAAAGGCACGCTGCAGACAATCGGCGGCGACCGGCCGGTGCTCGCCTGGTTGCCGCGCTGGTCGCCCGACGGGGCGCGCCTTGCCTTCGAGAGCGTGGTCGACGACGCCTGCGCGATCGGCATCTACGATGCGGCGCGCGCGGTCGTCGAGTGGGCCTGGCGCGAGGCGCACGACGTCCATCACCCCGTGTGGTCGCCTGACGGCGAGGCGCTGCTCTTCCTGCGCGACGCCGCCGGTCAGACGTCACTCCTGCACCTCGATCTGCGGACGCGGGAGCTGCGCGACCTGAGCGTCGGCCCCGGCAACCACTATCACCCGCGCTTCACCCCCGACGGAAGCGCGGTCATCGTCGCTCTCAGCGCCCCGGGGATCCCCAGCGACCTGTTCCGCATCGACCTCGCCGGAGGCCGCGTGACGAGGCTCACCCGGGGCCTTCCGGACGACCTCGCCGAGCACGCCTTCGTGCACGGCGAGCACGTCCACTACCGCAGCCTCGACGTGCTGGCCGACGTCCCCGCGTTGTGCTTTCGTCCGCGCGAGCACAACGGCTCCGGCGTGGTCATCATCCACGGCGGCCCCACCTGGCACCATTCCAACGAGTGGGACCCTTTGCGAGACGCCTTTCTCGACGCCGGCTTCATGGTCGTCCACCCCAACTACCGCGGCAGCGACGGCTACGGACGCCGCTGGCAACTCGCCAACCGCTATCTCTGCGGCCAGGGGGAGGCGCAGGACTGCGCCGGCGCCCACGCCTTCCTCGTCTCCATGGGCTGCGACCCCGGGCGCATCGCAGTGACCGGGCGCAGCCACGGCGGGTACCTCACGGCGCAGATGCTCACGCAGTTCCCGGAGCTTTGGGCAGCCGGCGTCGCCGGCGTGCCGTTCTTCGACCACATCGACGCCCAGGTGGACCCCGCGGTCCGCGAGGACCTGCGCTGGTGGGACCGCGAGAACACCGGCGACCTCGTCAAGGATCGCGCCCGGCTCGAGTACTACTCGCCGATCAACCATCTCGACCGCGTCACCGCCCCGCTACTCATTCTGGCGGCAGCTCGCGACCCCCGCTGCCCGACGCGCCTCGTGGGCAAAGTCATGGACACGCTGCGCGCCGCCGGCCGGATCTGCGAGGCGCATATCTACCCCGACGAGGGCCACGAGATCAGCGGCGTCGAGAATCACGTGGACTACGACCGGCGCACGGTGGAGTTCATCCTGCGGCACACCAGGGCCGGCGGCTGACCCGCGTCGTTCGGGGCGGGGCCGCGACGCCGTCGGCGTCGCGGCCCCGCCCTCTCTCCGGGTCGCATCTGCGATAGACTGACCCCTGTCCCCAGCACTCCCTCTCCGGGCAGGTGAGCCGATGAACGTCCGCGTGTACGTCACGCCCAAGAAGGGCATCCTCGACCCCCAAGGCGCCGCCGTCGAGCGCTCGCTCCCCAACCTCGGTTTCACCGGGGTCAGCGGCGTCCAGATCGGCAAGATCATCGACCTCACCATCGGCGGCGAAGGACTCACCGCCGAGGCGGCTCATGCGCAGGTCGACGACATGTGCCGCAGGCTGCTCGCCAATCCGATCATCGAGGACTACACCTTCACGATCAGCGAGGGCTGAGGGGTGAGCTCCGCACCCGTGCGCTTCGGCGTCGTCGTGTTCCCCGGGAGCAACTGCGACGCCGACTCCTATCACGCCGTCTCCACCTTCCCCGGTACCAGTGTGCAGTACCTGTGGCACAAGGACACCGACCTCAAGGGCGTCCAGGCCGTCATCCTGCCCGGCGGCTTCAGCTACGGCGACTACCTGCGCTGCGGAGCCATCGCGCGCTTCAGCCCCATCATGCAGTCGGTCATCGACTTTGCCCATGAGGGCGGCCTCGTGATGGGCATCTGCAACGGGTTCCAGACCCTGGTCGAGGCCGGCCTCCTGCCCGGCGGCCTCATCCGCAACACCGGGCTCAAGTTCGTCTGCCGATACGTCAACTTGCGCGTCGAGACCACCGGCACGCCGTTCACCAGCGCGTGCGCCGCCGGCGAGCTGCTACGCATCGTCGTCAAGCACAACGAGGGCAACTACACGGTCGACCCCGAAACGCTCGCGCGCCTTCAGGCCGACGACCAGATCGTGCTGCGCTACACGGACGCCGCGGGTGAGCGTGCCGTGGGCGCCAACCCCAACGGGGCGCTCGACGACATCGCCGGCGTCTGCAACGAGGCGCGCAACGTCTTCGGCATGATGCCGCACCCCGAGAACTCCGTGGAGGCCGAGCTGGCCGGCGGCGCCGGGGGGCGCAGACTGTTCCAGTCGATCATCGACACGGTGCTGCGCACCGCGGAGGTGCCTTCATGAGCGCCCAGTACGTGAACCGGCGCGCCGACGTGGACGCCGCGGTCAAGCTCGGTCTCACCGCAGACGAATACGCGCACATCTGCAAGATCCAGGAGGGCGAGCCCACGTATGTGGAACTCGCCATCTACTCGCTGATGTGGAGCGAGCACTGCAGCTACAAGCACTCGCGGCCCATCCTCGGCCGCTTCCCCACCAACGGGCCGCGTATCCTTCAGGGCCCCGGCGAGAACGCCGGCATCATCGACGTCGGCGACGGCTGGGCCGTGGCCATGAAGGTCGAGAGCCACAACCACCCCTCGGCGGTCGAACCCTTCCAGGGCGCTGCCACCGGCGTCGGCGGCATCGTCCGCGACATCTTCACGATGGGCGCGCGGCCGTGCGTCAGCATGAACTCGCTGCGCTTCGGTGAGCTCACCGAGCCGCGCCAGCGCTTCCTGCTCGACGGCGTCGTCGGCGGCATCGCCCACTACGGCAACTGCCTCGGCATCCCCACCATCGGCGGCGAGATCTACTTCGAGCCCAGCTACGAGGGCAACTGCCTGGTCAACGCCATGAGCGCCGGCATGATCCGCACCGACAACATCGTGCGTGCCATCGCCAGCGGCATCGGCAACCACGTCGTCCTCATCGGCTCCAAGACCGGCCGCGACGGCATCGGCGGCGCCAGTGTACTCGCGAGCCAGGAGTTCGACGAGACCCTCGAGGAAAAGCGCCCCAGCGTCCAGGTCGGCGACCCGTTCACCGAGAAGAAGCTCATCGAGGCCTGCCTCGAGCTCATCCACCGGCACCTGGTGGTAAGCATGCAGGACCTCGGCGCCGCCGGCCTCACCAGCTCGAGCAGCGAGATGTCGAGCAAGGGCCATGTGGGCCTCGACATCCACGCCGACCGCGTGCCGCTGCGCGAGGCCGACATGGAGCCCTGGGAGATCATGATCAGCGAGAGCCAGGAGCGCATGCTGGCGATCGTCACCGAAGAGCAGCTTGCCGTCGTTCGTGAAGTCTGCGAGCGCTGGGACCTCGACTGCACCGTGATCGGCGCGGTCACGGGCAGCAAGATGCTGCGCATCTGGTGGCACGGCGAGCGCGTCGCCAACATTCCCGCTCGCCGGCTGGCCGACGAGAGCCCGGTCATCCGTACGCCCTCCGTGAAGCCCGACTACATCGTCGACGAGCCCGTCGCCGTGGACGATGCGACGTACCCTCCGCCGAAAGACCTGGGCGCGGCGCTCACGCAGCTCCTCGCCGCGCCCAACATCGCCAGCAAGCGCTGGGCCTGGGAGCAGTACGACTACATCGTCCAGGCCAACACCATGCAGATCCCCGGCTCCGACGCCGCCGTGCTGCGCATCAAAGACACGAGTCGAGGGATCGCCTTCAGCAACGACTGTAACGGCCGCCACTGCTATCTCGATCCGTACCGCGGCGCCAAGGCGGCGGTCGCCGAGGCGGCCCGCAACCTGGCCTGCGCCGGCGCCCGCCCGGTGGCGGTCACCGACTGCCTGAACTTCGGCAACCCGGAGAAGGGCGAGATCTACTGGCAGTTCGAGCAGGCCGTCGAGGGCATCGCCGAGGCCTGCGAGGCGCTCGACACACCGGTCGTCAGCGGCAACGTGAGCTTCTACAACGAGAGCTACGGCCAGGCCATCTACCCCACGCCGATGATCGGCATGCTGGGCGTGTACGACGACGTCAGCGTGCACATCGACGGCGCCTTCAAGGACGCGGGCGATGTGATCGTGCTGCTCGGCGCCGAGGCCGGCTGGATGGACGGCAGCGAGTATCAGAAGGTCGCCTATGGCAAGGTGGAGGGCCGCGTGCCCGATGTGGACCTGCAACTCGAGGTCGAGCTGCAGCGCAAGCTCCGCGCGGCCATCGAGGCGCGACTCCTAAGAAGCGCCCACGATTGTGCCGAGGGCGGTCTCGCCGTCGCGCTGGCCGAGTGCTGCATCGTCAGCGGCAGCACCGGGGGAGCGCAGTTCGAGGACCCCGAGGCGCCTCGCAGCGGCCGCGATGGCCGCTGGCTCGGCGCCGCCGTCGACCTCGGCTCCGCCGCGTCTGCCGCCGGCGCCGCGGGGCGGCCCGACCTCGCCCTGTTCGGCGAGGCTCCGACGCGTGTCATCGTCACCGTCGCGCCCGAGCTGCTCGGGCCGCTGGACGAAGTGCTCGGCGGGCTGCCGCACCGCATCCTCGGCCGGGTGACCGGCGCCGACCTGAGGTGTACCATGGAGGACGAGGAGCTCTTCACCGTCACGGTGGGCGAGCTCCATTCTGCTTATGAGTCGCTTCCTCAGCGGCTATGACGAGCAACCGGACGTGAGCCGTGTACGACGATCGCCTCCATGACAGCTGTGGCGTCTTCGGCATCCATGCGCCGGGGCATGACGTCGCGCGCCTGACGTTCTTCGGCCTCTACGCCCTGCAGCATCGCGGCCAGGAGAGCGCCGGTATCGCCGTGGCCGACGACGGCCAGGTCACGGTCATCAAGGACCTGGGCCTCGTGAGCCAGGTCTTCAACGAGCAGATGCTCCAGAGCCTGAGCGGCCAGCACGCCATCGGCCACGTGCGCTACTCCACCACCGGCTCGAGCCACTGGCAGAACTCCCAACCCCTGGTGCGCAGCCGCAATGGCGATGCCATCGCCCTCGGCCACAACGGCAACCTGGTGAACACCACCGAGCTGCGCGACGAGCTCATCGCCCAGGGCGTCAAGTTCGCCGGCACCACCGACACAGAGGTGATCACGGCGCTCATCGCTCACGAAGCGGAGAGCGACCTGCTGAGCGCCGTGCGCACCGCCGTCGCCAAGATCCGCGGCGCCTTCTCGGCGGCGGTGATGTCTCGCGACGCGCTCGTCGGCTTCCGCGATCCCTACGGCGTGCGTCCGCTCTGCCTGGGCAGCTATGAGGGGCATCCCGTGATCAGCAGCGAGACCGCCGGACTCGACATCGTCGGCGCCGATTTCGTCCGCGAGATCCAGCCCGGCGAGATCGTCATCGTCGACGACAAGCATGGGCTGCGCAGCGAGCGCGTGGAGCTCGAGGGCTCGCGCCCGGCGCTGTGCATCTTCGAGTTCATCTACTTCTCTCGCCCCGACAGCACGATGGCCGGGCGCACGCTGCATCTCGTACGCCAGGAGATGGGCAAACACCTGGCCCTGGAGGCGCCGGTCGAGGCCGACCTCGTGATCCCGGTGCCCGACACGGGCATGCCGGCCGCCATCGGCTACGCCTCAGCCTCCTGCATCCCCTACGCCGAGGGCCTCATCAAGAACCGCTACGTGCACCGCACCTTCATCCAGCCCGACGACCAGCTGCGCCAGGTGGGCATCCGCATGAAGCTCAATCCGCTCAGCGCCGTGATCCGCGGCAAGCGCCTCGTGGTCGTCGACGACTCCATCGTGCGCGGCCACACGACCAACAAGCTCGTCGAGATGCTGTTCAGCGCCGGCGCCGAAGAGGTGCACCTGCGCATCAGCTCGCCGCCGATCCAGTACCCGTGCTACTACGGCATCGACATGGCCACGCGCGCCGAGCTCATCGCCTCCAACAAGACCGTCGACGAGATCCGCGCCAAGGTCGGCGCCACCAGCCTGCACTACCTCACGCTCGAGGGCCTGCAGGACAGCACGGGCCTGCCCAAGAGCCAGTTCTGCCGCGCCTGCTTCGACGGCGACTACCCCATCGCCGTACCCGAGGAGTACGCGATGTGCAAGATGCGCTTCGAGAAGGGCGCTCCCGCGACCTGCGATCCCTGAGCTCGGCCGGCCGGCGGCGGGTGGCACGCCGCCCGCGTCGGCGATAGCCGCCGGCGCTCCCCAGCGGCGGTGCTGGCGGCGAAGGCGACCTGCGACGTAGACTGGCACCGTCACACCGACGGGGGGCACGATGGTCGACGACCAGGGGTTCACGTACAGAGAAGCGGGCGTCGACGTCGCGGCGGGCAACCGCGCCGTCGACCTCATGAAGCAGCGCCTCAAGAGCACGCAGCATCCTCTGGTGCTCGGCGGGCTCGGCGGCTTCGGCGGAGCGATGCGGCTGCCGAAGCTCAACGACCCGGTACTGGTGGCCGGCACCGACGGTGTGGGCACCAAGATCGAGCTCGCCCGCACCATGGGCAAGCTCGGCACCATCGGCATCGACCTCGTGGCGATGAGCGTCAACGACGTGTCGGCCTGCGGCGCCGTGCCGCTGTTCTTCCTGGACTATCTGGTGGTCGGCAAGGTGGTGCCCGAGGAGGTCGCCGACATCGTCGCCGGCGTGGACGAGGGCTGTCGGCTGGCGCAGTGCGTGCTGCTCGGCGGTGAGACCGCCGAGCACCCCGGGCAGTTCCCCGGCGGCGACTTCGACATGGCCGGCTTCGCCGTCGGTCTCGCGGAGCGCGACGAGCTGTGGGGGCCGCACCTCGTCGCCGACGGCGACGTGCTCGTCGGCATCTGCTCGAGCGGCCTGCACTCCAACGGCTTCAGCCTGGCGCGGCATCTGCTCAAGAAGCACGCCATCGACGTGCATAGCAAGTTCCTCAGTGAGGGTGGCGCCTTCTGCCTGCACGCCGGCCCACGAGCCTCCGTCGGCGAGGTCCTGCTCGTGCCCACGACGATCTACAGCCCGGTACTTCACGACCTCGGGCACGCCGGCGGCGTGCACGCCGCCGCCCACATCACCGGCGGCGGCTTCCCCGACAACGTGGGCCGCGCCGTACCGGACGACCTGGCGGCTGAGCTCGACCTCGGCGCGTGGTCCCCGGGCCCGGTGTTCAGCTGGCTCCACTCCCTGGGCGTCAGGCGGGCGGAGATGCTCAGCACGTTCAACTGCGGGCTCGGTATGATCGTGGCGATGGACCCCGCCCACGTCGAGAAGAACCTCGCGCTGATCAAGAAGAGCGGCCTCGAAGCGCATGCGGTCGGCGAAGTCGTGCCGCGCGGCGACGGAGCCGCCGTGCGCTACCGCGGCGAACTCAGGCTGTGAGGTCACTCGATCTCATCGGCTGCGGCGCCCTGAACGTCGATCTGGTGTACCGCCTTTCGCGCTCCTTTCCGCTGTGGGACGAGCTCGGACCACCCGGCAGCGAGCAACTCATGGACGCCAACGTACGCCGCGCCGTCGACGAAGCGCTCGTGCACATCCCGCCGACGCGCTCGGGCGGCGGGCAGGCGGCCAACACGGCGCATGCGCTGGCGCGCCTGGGCTACCGAGCCGCCGTTGTCGGTCGCGTGGGCGCCGACGACGACGGCCTGTATCTGCTCAAGGAGTTGGCCCCGGCGGAGGCGCGCCTTGTGGCGCGCGACGGCGAAACGGGTCGCGTCTACGTGCTGCTCGACGAGAACGGCGAGCGCCGCAACCTCGTGCGGCCCGCCGCCAACGATGCCTTCATCCCCGACGATCTGCCCAGGCGCGCTCCGAGGGCGCGGTTTGCCCATTTCACCAGCTTCGTCGGCGACGGGCCGCTGGCGGCGCAGCTGGCGCTGCTCGAGCGACTTCCCGCAGAGACGGAGATCACCTTTGACCCCGGCGAGATCTACGCCCGCAAGGGCGTCAAGCGGTTCTTGCCGATTCTGCACCGCTGCGCCTACCTCTTCGCCACCGAACAGGAGCTCGAGATGCTCTGCGGCCTCTCGCTGCCGGGGTCGCTCGACTTCCTGCTCAACGCCGGCGTCGGCCTTGTGGTGTGCAAGATGGGCGGCCGCGGAGCCCGGCTTGTCGGCCGGCGCGTCGACCTGTACGTACCGCCGCTGCCCGCCGAGGTCATCGACGTCACCGGCGCCGGCGACCTCTTCGCCGCAGGGTTCTTCGCCGGCATGATCGAGCAGGTCGGTCTCGCGAGCGCCGGGCGGCTGGCCGCGTGGGCCGCCAGCCGCGGCATCGCCGGCGTCGGGCGCAGCACGTACCCCGACGCCGAGGCGTGGAAGGCGCGGCTGGCCGAGGAGCGCGGAGACGACGAGGGTGAGTCTCGCGGGAGGCGGGCATGAGGATCGGCTGGCTGTCCACCGGCCGCGACCAGGCGGCCTGCAACCTCCTCGCCGACGTCGTCGCCCGCGCCCAACAGGACGACATCCCGCTCGACATCGCCGCCGTGTTCTGCGACCGGGAGCCGGGCGAGGCTCCCGAGAGCGACCGCTTCATCGAGCTCGTAGAGCGCCTTGACCTCCCCCTGGTCACGCTGTCCAGCGACGCAAGCTGGAAGGCGGCGCAGGCGCTCGGCGTCGACAGGGCTACGTGGCGCGACGAGTACCACCGCGGGGTGATGGACCTGCTGGTGCCCTATCGGCTCGGCGTGCTGGTCATGGCCGGATACATGCTCGTCGTCAGCCCGGCCATGTGCCGCCGCTATGCGCTCCTCAACCTGCATCCGGCCCTCCCCGGCGGCCCCACGGGCTCGTGGCAGGAGGTCATCTGGCAACTCCTTGAGGCGGAGGCCGCCGAGACCGGCGCCATGGTCCACCTGGCCACCGCGCAGCTCGACCGCGGCCCCGTGGTGAGCACCTTTCGCTTCGCCTTGACGGGCGACGACTGGGCGCCGCTCTGGGCGCAGTTCCGCGAGAAGCGCCAGACGAAGAGCGTCGCCGAGATCGCCGCCGCCGAAGGCGAGAGCGAGCCGCTGTTCGCCGAGATCCGCCGTCGCGGTGAAGCCCGCGAGATCCCGCTGCTCTACCAGACGCTCCGCCAGTTCGCGCGGGGCAAGCTGAACACCGCGGCCGGCGCCGTGTTCGCGGAGTCCTCACGGTTGCCCCTCGACCTCACCGAGCCGGTCGAGGCGGAGGTGGCGACGCGATGAGCGCGGATACCGCGGGCCCTGTCGGCGGCGGCGCGACGCGACGCATCTACGTCACCGACTGCGAGGGCCCGCTCACGCGCAACGACAACGCCCAGGAGATCGCCGAGCGCTTCATCCCCGGCGGCGCGGAGCTCTTCGCACGCCTGAGCAGGTACGACGACTTCCTCGCCGACGTGGTCCGCAGGCCCGGCTACAACGCCGGCGACACCTTGCGGCTGCTGCCGCCGTTCCTCAAAGCCTTCGAGATCACCGACGAGGATGTCGAGGCCTTCAGCGCTGAGGGTGTGCTCATGGTGCCCGGGGCGCTCCGCGCGCTGGCCGCGATCGCCGAAGTGCTGCCGACCTTCATCATCTCGACTTCGTACACGCCCTACCTCAGGGCGCTCTGCGAGCTCTCGGGGTTCCCCCTGGCCAATGTGCGTTGCACGGAGTTGAGCCTGAACGAGTGGCACATGCCCGACCACGAGAAGGCCTGGCTGCGCGACGAAGCCCTTCGCGTGCTGCAACGCAGCCTCATCCGCATCCCCGATGAGGCAAGCTCCGCCGCCGACCTGTCGCGCGACGACGCCGTGACCGTGGCGCAGCTCGACGATCTCTTCTGGGCGCGCATGGAGGGTCGCGTGAGCGGCGAGCTGGTGGCTGCCGTGCGCCCTGTCGGGGGCGGCATGAAGCTCGCCGCGCTCGAGGAGATCGTGGCCTCCGAGGGAGCCGACCGCGCCGGCGTGATGTACGTCGGCGACTCGATCACCGACGCGCCACCGCTCACGGCCGTCAAGGCCTGGGGCGGCGTGTCGCTGAGCTTCAACGGCAACGGCTACGCGCTGGCGGCGGCCGAGTTCGCGGCCGCGAGCCCCGACGCCGAGGTGGCCGCCGAGCTGGCGAAGGTCTTCGCCGACGGCGGCCGGGACGGCGTGGAGGCGGCCATCCGATGGTGGCCGAAGCCGGATGCGGGCAAGACGCCGACGGGCCGGGAATGCACCCGCGTCGGCGTGGTGGCCGAGGAGCCCGAGGCGCTCGCCGAGGCCTCCGCCGCTGCGCGGCGGAGCGTGCGCGGCGAGCGCATCGCCCGCCTCGGCTGACGTCGCGTCGATGACGCAGCCGGCCGACGGCGCGCCGCCCGCCCTCGCCCTGGACGCCGTCACCGTCTGGGAGTGGAACGAGCGTTCCCCTGCGCGACAGCCGATCCTCACAGACGTGTCGTGGTCGGTAGGCGCCGGAGAGCAGTGGGCGGTCCTTGGGCCCAACGGCGCCGGCAAGAGCACGTTGCTCGCTGTCGCCGCCGGCATGCGGCACCCGAGTCGCGGCGTGGTGCGGATCCTCGGCGAGACGGTCGGGCACGTCGACCTGCGAGCCCTGCGCGAGCACATCGGCCTTGTGGACGTGAAGACCGAGGAGCGGCTTTCGCCGCGCGACTCAGCGGTGGACGTGACGCTCAGCGGCGCCACCGGGACCATCCAGGTCCTCCGCGAGCGCCTGACGGCCGCGCACCGGCGGCGCGCCGCGAGCCTCCTCGCCCAAGTCGGTTGTTCGACGATCGCCGGCCGCCCCTTCGCTTCCTGCTCGCAGGGCGAGCGCCGCCGCGTGCTGCTCGCCCGCGCGCTGATGCTTCAGCCACCCCTCCTCCTCCTCGACGAGCCGGCGGACGGCCTCGATCTACCCGGCCGGGAGGCGCTGCTTGCGGCCCTCGCTTCGCTCGCCGACGAGCACCCGCCCCCGGCGGTCGTCACCGTGACTCACCATCTCGAGGAGCTGCCGGCCTCCACGACTCACGCCCTGCTGCTGCGCGCCGGGCGTGTGGTGGCGTCGGGCCCGGCCGCCGGCGTCCTCGCGCACGAGCCGCTCTCGGACTGCTTCGGTGTCGCCGTGCAGGTGTCGCGCGACCGCGACCGGTGGACCGCCCGCGCAGCGCCGAGCTGGTGAGGCTCCGCGTCGTCTTGACACCCTGATCGCGGCCTGCTACCGTACTTTGTACGCCTTACTTTGTACGGCATCATCGGGAGGCATGATGGCCGCCGTGAGAGAGACTCTGACGCAGCCCCGGATCGTCGAGCTGGCGCTCGAGCTCATCGATACGGAAGGGCTGCCCGCCCTCAACATGCGCCGCCTCGCGACGGCGGCCGGCGTCAAACCCATGAGCCTCTATCACCACTTCCCCAACAAGGAGGCCATTCTCCGCGCCGTCGCCGAGACCATCGCTGCGGCGGCGCTCGGCGGCCTGCCGGCCGCCGGTACGTGGCAGGACCGCACGCACCTGCTGTTCGCCGGGCTCTACGGACTCGTGCAGGCGCACCCTCGCGCCCTGCCGCTCATCACCACGGGCGTGCTGGGCACGCCCAGCGGGCGGCGCTGGATGGAGGAGCTGATGGGCGTGCTGCTTGCAGCGGGCTTCACGCCCGACGGAGCGGCGCGCGTCTACCACCTGCTCGGCGCTTTCACGCTCGGCCTCGGCTACGCCCAGCTCCTCAGCCTCGAGGTGCCGGCAGAGACCATCGTCGGCGAGCTCAGCGGCCACTGGGCCGACTACCCGAACCTCCTGCGCGTGGGGCTGCGGCTGGCGATCTGGGACCAGCCGTCCGACTTCGCCACCGGTCTGGACGTTCTGCTGGAGCGCTTCGCCGATGAGCTGGAGGCCGCGGGCTGATGGGCGGGTGGGCGCCGGGTGACCGGGCGCCGGGCGGCCGTGCCACGCGTGGCCGTGCCGCGGGCGGGCGGCCGCTCAAGGTGAAGATGATCTCGCCGGCCAAGACGGCCGCCGACAGTATCTACTGGCGCTCCATCAAGTACTCGCTGTTTCCGCCGCTGGGGCTGGCGACGCTCGCCGGCTACCTGGGCGAGGACGACGAGATCACGCTTCAGGACGAACACGTCCAGATGCTCGACCTCTCGGACGAGCCCGACCTCGTCGTCATCGAGGCGTACATCACGTCCGCCAACCGCGCCTACCGCTACGCCGACCACTACCGCGCCAAGGGTGCCTACGTGTGCCTCGGCGGGTTGCACCCGACGAGCCTGCCGGAGGAGGCCGCGCAGCACGCCGACAGCGTGTTCTGCGGCCCGGGAGAGGACACGTGGCCGGCCTTCCTGACGGACTTCAGGGCCGGCCGTCCCAAGCCGCTCTACCGTTCGACCGTGCGCACCCTCTCAGGCATGCCACGCGCGCGCCGTGACCTGATCAAACGCGAGCGCTACCTGGTACCCAACTCCCTCGTCGTGAGCCGCGGCTGTCCGCACGTGTGCGACTTCTGCTACAAGGAGACCTTCTTCCGGGGCGGTAAATCCTTCTACGTGCAGGCGGTGGACGAAGCCCTGGCCGAGATCGAGCGCCTCCCGGGGCGCCACCTCTACTTCCTCGACGACAACCTCTTCGGCAGCCCACCGTTCGCCGAGGCGCTCTTCGACGGCATGCGCGGCATGGGCCGCGTGTGGCAGTCGGCCGGGACCGTGCAGGGCGTGTTGCGTCCCGGCCTGCTCGAGAAGGCGGTGGAGAGCGGTCTGCGCAGCCTCTTCATTGGCTTCGAAACGCTCGACGCGGCGAACCTCGCCGCGCAGCACAAGACGCAGAACCTGGGCCCCGGCGCAGCGAAGGGTGCCTCGCCGGGCGGCGCGGCCGCAGGCGGCGCGCCGCAGGCGGAGTACGAAGCCGCCATCCGCCGCCTGCACGATCACGGCGTGATGGTCAATGCGAGCTTCGTGTTCGGCATGGACGGCGACGGCCCGGACGTCTTCGCGCGTACCGTCGAGTGGGCGATCGCGCAGGGCATCGAGACCTCGACGTTTCACATCCTCACGCCGTACCCGGGCACACCGCTCGAGCGGCGCCTGACCTCTCAGGGCAGGGTGACGACCCACGACTGGGATCGCTATGACACCCGCCACGCCGTGTTTCGCCCGACCCATATGACGGCGGAGCAGCTCGAGAGCGGCTACTGGGGCGCCTATCGCGAGTTCTATCGCTGGAGCAGCATCTGCAGGGCTGCGTTCGTGCACGGCGACGCGCGGGAACACGTGCGGCACCTCGCCTACACCGGCGGCTGGAAGAAACTCGAGCCGATGTGGGACCTCGCGATCCGCAGCGGCAAGGTGCACGCGTTCGTGCCGCTCCTCGAGACGATCCTCGACCGCTTCGGCAGCGGCGGTGGAGCGATGCCGGCCCGCCTGCGGCGGCCGGCCTCGGCGGCCGTTTCGCCTGCTATCCGTTCGACCAGCCCCGAGCGATGCGCAATGTCCACCCGACCACTGCATCGTCACTCTCCCGCGGCTACGGCTGCATCGCTAGCCTTGGCCGGTGAAGTACCTCTTCCTCGATGAGTCCGGAAGCCACGACCTTAAGCGCATCGACCCCGAGTACCCGGTCTTCGTGCTCGGTGGCGTCATCATCGAGGGCGAACCCGCGCTGGCTGCCGCAGAGACGGCCATGGCCGAGCTCAAGGCCACCCATCTTGCTGATCCAGGCGTCATTCTTCATACCGCCGACATCGTTCGGAATCGTGGGCCGTTCGCGTGTTTGGCGAACCCCTCGTCTCGCAAGTGGTTCCTGGACGACCTGACGGCGATCATGGCGGCTCTCGACTTCAAGGTCGTGGCCTGCGCGATTCGCAAGGACCGCCACATTGAAGCCTACGGCCCTCTCGCCGTCGACCCGTATCTGCTGAGCCTTGGCATCGTTGTCGAGCGCTTCTGCTTCGAGCTCGGGGCATCAAAGGGCGGAGGCTCGATCGTCGTGGAGAGGCGCGGGGGCCAACTCGACCGCGAGCTACTGGTGGCGTGGCAAGCGCTGCTGGTCGGCGGCACGAGATACGTACGCCCTGGAACGATCGTCCGCAGGGTCGGCTCGTTCGAACTCAAACCCAAGTCGGCAAACGATGCTGGGTTGCAGCTTGCCGACCTTGTGCTGAGCCCACTCGCACGATGGATCCTCGGCAAGCGATCAGGCGAGGACACGCGCGTCGTTCAGTCCAAGCTGCGGAGGGGTCCGGACGGCAGGTGGGAGGGCGCTGGCCTCGTGGTATTGCCCAAAGAAACAGGCCGGGGTCCGCTACGCAGCTCCCGACCTTGACCTCCAAGATAGCCTCCGACTCCCCGGCTGTCAATGCGCGATGAGGCGCAGCTCAGGCGTACGGCTGCGCTTCCAGCGCCGCCCCTTCGCCGTGCTTCTTGATCTGAGAGCGCCAGCCCCAGTTGGCCATGAATCGGTAGCCGAAGGCAGGGAGCGCCGGCTTGGCCATGAGCTTGACGGCCTCGTCGGGCACGGGCCGACCGGCTGCGAGCTCCTCAGCCGTGAGGTCGAGGGCGCGCACCGCCGAGCGCATCATCCCTCGGAGGTCGCGCAGCGGCCGGCCGTCGACCATGCCGCCGCCGGCGAGGATGAGCCCGCCGACCCACTCGAACCCGGCGGACTCCGAGAAGTGGCGGCAAATCTTGAGCGCAACCTCGCTGTGGTCGACCTCCGGGAACCCGGACTGGCAGATGGCCACGAAGGCCGACCCCTCACCTGCCGCCGGCCCGTCTCCGGCCTCGGCCTGCCGGCCGGCCCGCCGTGCAGCGATCAGCTCCAGGGCACGGATCGCCGGCGCCGGCAGGCTGTCGATGTACAGCGGGAACGAGAGGACGAGGAGGTCGGCTGCGGCAACGGCGGCGTGCAGCCCCTCCGTCGCCTCCTCCGTGCGCACGGCATTGGCCACTTTGAGCGTCTGCGTCGTCACGCCGCGCTTCTCGAGTTCCTCGAGGAGGTAGGCGCCGAGCGATTCGGATGAGCTGGCGCCGGGCTTGGGACTGCCGATCAGCAGCAGGGCCGTTCGCGGAGTCCTCATGCGACCACCTCGATCCGGCCGACGCCGACTGCATCTCGCGCCGCTTTCACGCCCACATCGGCAAGCAGCGCGTTGACGGCCACGCGAACCTCCCACTCGTGCGCGCCGCTTTCGAGCACGCCGGCCGCCCAACGCGGCGGCTGCATGTTGAGAGTGTTGCGCTCCACCAGCCGCCGGAAAGTCCGCGCCTCCGCGCCATCGGCCTGGCCGCGGGGCACGGTGCCGACGACGAGCAGGGAATGACTGCGCTCGTAGCGCTGCGGATGGCGCGTCTCCCCACCCCTTGTGCGCAGGAAGGGCAGGAGGGTGGGGAGCACGTGGTCAAGCGCCTTCTTGAGCTGCGACGAGTAGCCGCCGAAGGTCACCGGCGTGAGAAAGACGACCAGACTGCTGCGCGCCCAGCGCTCGGCAACCTTGCGCCCGTCGTCGTGATGCGCGCACACGCCGGGCGTCGTCGTCCAGCACTTGAAGCAGCCGGAGCACCAGGCGATCTTGTCGTCGCGCAAGCGCCAGTCGGCGACGGCCCAGCCGCCTGCGGCCAGGCCGTCGACCAGCGCCTCGTGAGCCTGGGCCAGGGTCGGATCGTCGTCGTGGCGCCCGTCCAGGAGCAGGGCGGCGCCGGGCAGGTTCGCGTTCATGCGTTCGCCTCCTGGTGCTTGTGGTAGACATGGGTCCAGCCCTTCGCGCCGGCGCGCGGCTCCGCCGGCAGCTGCTCGAGCTTGGCGATGGTCTCGTCGCACCACTCGATGTACGCCCTGCTCACGTGCTGCCCGCAGCTCACGGTCATCAGCCAGTACGGCGTCGGCGGATCGTCCTCGCCTGACATCGCCTCGTCGTAGTGCGCGTATCGCTGCAGCAGGGCCTCGTGTTCGGCGCGAGTCTGCTTGACGTGCTCGATCATCACTGCGGGACCGACCTCCCAACCGTGGAAGAGCTTGAGAAGCATCTCGACGCGCTCACGGATCGGGTCCAGCGGCTGCGCCAGCCAGCGGTGCAACTCGTCGCGACCGAGGTCGGTGATGCTGTAGACGTTGCGGTCGGGCCTTCCGGTCTGGCGCTCCACCTCCCGAGTAGCGAGACCTTCCGCCTCCAGTCGCTTGAGGATGGGGTAGATGTGCCCGTAGCTCTCGCTCCAGAAGTTGCCGAGGCTCTGAGCATAGATGCGCCGGATGTCGTAGCCGGACAGCGGTGCGTAGGCGAGCAGGCCGAGCACCGCGTACTTCGTCTTGTTCTCTCGAGGCATCGCCCCTCCGTCACCGTCTGTATGACG
>JAPLCM010000174.1 GCA_026392275.1 Actinomycetota bacterium
ATCGTGGGGATGTTCATCACCGCGAACTGCTGCGCGACCGCGGGAGCCTCGTCGACGTTGAGCTTGACGAACTTGACCTCGGGGTAGTCGCCGGCCATCTCGTCGAGCACCGGGCCGATCATGCGGCAGGGGCCGCACCACTCGGCCCAGAAGTCCACAAGGACCTTGCCGGGCGTCTTGATGACCTCGGCTTCGAAGTCGTCCTGTGAGACTGCGTCCACGTGTGCCCTCCTCGGGAAGCGGTTATCAGGCCGACGCGGCGGCGCTGCCGCCGGCCGCGTTCTCAGCGCCCGGCAGCGCGCACGCCAGCTCGTCCAGGTACTTCTCCGTCTGGACGGCCGCCAGCGCGCCCTCGCCGGTGGCGATGACGATCTGCTTGAGCTGGTTGAGGTGGGCGTCGCCGCAGGCGTACACGCCTGCCTGGCTCGTGCGCAGCAGCTGGTCGGTGACGATGTAGCCGGACTCATCCAGCTCCACGACGCCCTTGAGCCAGTCGGTGTTGGGGATCTGCCCGATGTACATGAAGACGCCGTTGACGGGGAGTGAGCGCATCTCGCCGGTCTTGACGTTCTCCACCTCCAGCGCTTCGACCATCTGGTCGCCGTCGATCCTGCGCGGCACCGAGTCCCACACGAGCTCGAACTTGTCGTTGGCGAAGCAGCGCTCTTGGGCGATGGGCTGGGCGCGCAGCTCGTCGCGGCGGTGCACGAGGTACACCTTGTCGGCGAACTTGGTGAGGAACATGCCCTCCTCCACGGCCGCGTCGCCGCCGCCCACTACCGCGACGGTGCGGCCCCTGTACAGGGCGCCGTCGCAGGTGGCGCACCAGCTCACGCCGCGGCCGATGAACTCGGCCTCGCCGGGGATGCCCGAGCGGCGCGGCTCCCTGCCGGGCGCCAGGATCACGCTCCGCGCACGTACGGGGCCCTGGTCGGTGATCACCGTCCAGCAGCCGGCCTCCGGGTCGCGCTCAAGGCCTGTGACGGCCTGGATCTCGCGCAGGTCGGCGCCGAATTCCTTGGCTTGCTCCTTCATCTTCTCGGAGAGGTCGAAGCCGGAGATGCCTTCGGGGAAACCGGGGTAGTTTTCGACGAGCTCGGTGAGCGCGATCTGGCCGCCGGCCATGTTGCGCTCGAGGATCACGGTGTCGAGGCGCCCACGACTCGCGTAGAGGCCGGCCGTGAGGCCCGCGGGGCCCGCGCCGACGATGACGACGTCGTGGACGGTGGTGTCTGGTTCAGGCACGGGACGATCCTTGTCGGGGGGTCATGACGGCGTGAGTATACCCGCGGCCGGTCAGAGCATCGCGCGGCGCACGAGCTCCTCGGCGATCTGCACCGCGTTGAGCGCCGCACCCTTGCGCAGGTTGTCGGCGACGACCCACAGATCGAGGCCGTTCTCCACGGTGACGTCCTCGCGGATGCGGCCCACGAACACCGCATCCTTGCCCTCGGCGTCGAGCGGCAGCGGGTATTGCAGCGCGGCCGGGTCGTCGACGACGACGATGCCGGGGGAGCCGGCGAGCAGCTCGCGAGCCTCGCCGGCCGTGAGCTTCTTCCAGGTCTGCACGTTGACGGCCTCGCTGTGCGCCCCGAATACCGGCACGCGCACGCAGGTGGCGGTGACCTTGAGGTCGGGGTCGGCGAAGATCTTGGTGGTCTCGTCGACCATCTTCTGCTCTTCTTTGGTGGAGCCAGACGGCAGGAAGCTGTCGATGTGCGGGAGCACGTTGAAGGCGATCTGGTGGGGGTAGAACTGCTGCGTGACGGGCTCGCCGGCGGCCCACTGGCGCGCTTGCGCGTCGAGCGCCGCGATCCCGCCCTGACCGCTACCCGACACAGACTGGTAGGTGCTCACGACAACGCGCTTGATGCCGACTGCGTCGTGGATGGGCTTGAGCGCCACGACCATCTGGATGGTGGAGCAGTTGGGCGTGGCGATGATGCCCGTGTGCGACGCCAGGTGGTCGGCGTTGACCTCGGGCACGACGAGCGGCACACCCGGGTGCATGCGGAAGACGCTCGATTTGTCGATGGCCGTGGCGCCGGCGGCGCCGGCCTGCGGCACGTACTCCGTGCTCACCGCGCCGCCGGCGGCGAAGAATGCGAGGTCGACGCCGACGAACGAGCGGAGGCCGAGCTCCTGCACTTCCAGCTCGGCCCCCCTGAACGGCAGCGTACGGCCGGCCGAGCGCGCGCTGGCCAGCAGGCGCAGCTCGCCGACGGGGAAGCTGCGCTCCTCGAGGATGCGCCGCACGGTGCCGCCGACGACGCCGGTGGCCCCGGCGATGGCGACGGTGTAGCTCGCGGCGGCCATCAGAACGAGCTCCGATCGGCCTTGTCGTGGTGGATCGCGGCGTCGCCGAGATCGAACACGTCGTGCAGGGCGCGCACCGCTTCGTCGGCGCGCTCCTTCGCGATCACCGCTGAGATCTTGATGGGCGAGGTGCTGATCATGTCGAGGTTGATGCCCAGATCGGCGAGCGTCTTGAACATCAGCGCGGCCACGCCGGGATTGGTGCGCATGCCGGCGCCGATGACGCTGACCTTGGCGATGCCCTCGTTGCTGCTGAAGCCCTTGGCCCCCAGCTTCGCGACGACCTGCTGCAGGGCGCGGTCGGCGGCGGCGCTGTCCTCGGCGGGGATGGTGCACGAGATGTCGGTGTGGCCCTCTTCGCTGGAGTTCTGGATGATCATGTCGACGTTGACGTGGGCGTCGGCGAGGGCCGTGAAGACCTCGGCGGCGACCCCGGGGCGGTCGGGCACGCCGCGCACGGTCACTCGGGCTTCGTCGGTGGTGTAGGTGACGGCTCTGATGATCGGGCTTTCCATGGTGTCGTCTTCCTCTCTCACCCAGGTGCCCTCGTAGTCGGTGAAACTCGAGCGTACATGGATGGGGATGTCATACTTGCGCGCGTACTCGACGGCGCGCATGGCGAGCACCTGCGCGCCGGCGGCGGCCATCTCGAGCATCTCGTCGTACGAGATGTGGTCGATCTTGCGGGCCCTGGCCACCAAACTGGGGTTGGCGGTGTAGACGCCGTCGACGTCCGTGTAGATCTCGCAGACGTCGGCGCCCAAAGCGTGGGCCAGGGCGACGGCGGTGGTGTCGGACCCGCCGCGGCCGAGCGTGGTGACGTCTTTCTCGGTGGACACGCCCTGGAAGCCGGCGACGAGCACGATCTTGCCGGCGTCCATGGCCTCTTGCACGCGCGCCGGATGGATGTCGAGGATGCGCGCCTTGGTGTGCACGGTGTCGGTGAGGATGCCGGCTTGCGAGCCGGTGAGGCTGACGGCCTCGTAGCCGAGGCGGTGGATGGCCATGGCCAGCAGGGCACAACTGATGCGCTCACCCGCCGACAGGAGCATGTCCATCTCGCGCTTCGGTGGATCGGGCGTGACCTCCCTGGCCAGCGCGACGAGCTCGTCGGTGGTGTCGCCGCGCGCGCTGACGACGGCGCTGACGCTGTGGCCCTGCTCGAAGGTGGCGACGATACGGCGCGCCACGTTGCCGATGCGGGTGGCGTCGGCGACCGACGTGCCACCGTATTTCTGGACGACGACAGACAAGGTTCTCCCTCCGAAGAGACTGTTGCCTTTCTCAGGCGCCGGGCTTGGGAGCGATACGGGGGAGCGCGCGCTTGTGCTCGCTGGCGGCGTTCATGGCGTCGACCTGGGCCTTGACGGCCGGCGACGCCACGCCCATGAGCAGGTAGGCGTCGAGCTCCTGGTAGGTGAGGCCCATCTCGGCCTCGTCGGTCTGCTCGGCCCAGAGGCCGGCCGACGGCGGCTTGGTGACGATGGGCTCGGGCACGCCGAGGCTGCGCGCGAGGTCGCGGACCTCGCTCTTGACCAGGCTGCCGAGGGGCAGGAGGTCGACGCCGCCGTCTCCGTACTTGGTGTAGTAGCCGACGGCGATCTCGCTGCGGTTGCCGGTGCCGAGCACGCGGTAGCCCAGCTGATTGGCGAACGCGTAGAGGGTGGTCATGCGCAGGCGCGGCTTGAGGTTGGCGGTGGCCAGCCGGCTTTCCGGCAGGTCGCTGCTGGAGCCGGCCAGCTGCGCGAGGAGGAGGTCGTAGACCGGACCCAGGTCGACGGTCGCCGAGGGCACGCCGAAATGGTGCGCGACGAGCGCGCCGTCCGCGGCGTCGCGCGGATCGCTGTGGCACGGCATGACGACGCCCAGTGTGTGATGCGGGAAGGCCAGCTTCGCGAGGGCGGCGACGACAGCCGAGTCGATGCCGCCGGAGAGGCCGAAGACCGCGCCGCGGCCGTCGCCTGCGGCGACCTCGGCGCGGATCCATTCTGTGAGGTGCTCGGCGAGCTCGGGCACGTGCGTCCTCCTCGTGAACGGCAAGTGTACCGCAGGGCGTGCCGGGCTGCAGTCCGGCACGCGTGGACAGCTTGGGCGACACGCACGGCGTGAACGGCGGAGTCAGGCTCGACACAGGCTCATTGCGCGGAGGGTGGAGAGAGAGTATGCTGCCCGCGATATACGGGGGGCGGGCGAGTGACCCGCACAAGCGGCCGAAAGGAGATCGCATGGCGACTGAGGCTTACTGCGTGAAGTGTCGTGCCAAGAAGACCATGAAGGACGAGCAGGCCGTGACGATGAAGAACGGCAAGCCCGCCACTCAGGGCATCTGCCCGGATTGCGGCACCAAGATGTTCAAGATCGGCAAGAGCAAGTAGCACCCGGAGGCCCGCGGCCGCGGGCCTTTTTGTGAGTGACAGGGCGAGGAGCGCCGCGGCACCACCGGCGGCACCACTGGCGGCACCACTGGCGGCACCACGGGCGGCACCACTGGTGGTACCGACACCGATCGCGCCATAGGGAGCGCCGGCTGGCGTATCCGGCGGCGGCGGCGCCGGCTGGCTTGGCAGGCCGCCGCAGCCGCGGCAGCCACGACAGGAACGACGTGCGGCAGCTCGTCGCAGCGGTGGAAGACCTCGAGTGGGGCAACCTGCGAGCGTGGGCCGACGAGCTCGGTGTGCGAGACGCTCTGGAGCGAATCGGGGGGTCGTGAACGACTCGCCGCCCGACGTCGACGAGCTACACCGGCGCATGCTCCTGCGGCGCTCGCCGGAGGAGCGGCTGCGCATGGCCTGCCGGATGTTCTCT
>JAPLCM010000257.1 GCA_026392275.1 Actinomycetota bacterium
TTGGTGGTCAAGGGCGCCGACCCGCGGCACGACCTGCCGATCCCGCACCCCGACGGCCTGTTCTACACGAGCACCAACGTCCAGAGCATGCTGCACCACGACGTCGAGTCCAAGCGGTTCGAGGACAACTCGGTGGCCCGATACGCGGAGTGGTGCCAGATGATCGAGGTCCTCGAGCACACCGACATCTGCGCCATCCAGACGCCCATGGACGTGCCGGCGGAGAGCGCCGAGGTCCACGCGCTCAACATCCAGATGCAGAACACGACGAAGCCCCTCTGGATGCACGCCTTCAGTCGGGAGGCCGTGCCGTTCATGTTCGAGCTCATGGTCGCGCGCATGGGCAGCGTCGAGGGCTTGCGCGAGCAGAGCGTCGCGATCATCAACCCGGGCACCGTGTCTCCGTTCATCATGAAGGCCATGGACGCCGAGGAGATCATCCAGGCGTGCCACCATGGTGTGCCGATCTCGTCCGACGGTCACGTGATGACCGGGTTCACCAGCCCCATGACCGTTGCGGGCAGCGCCGTGCAGAACTGCGCGGAGACGCTCGCGCACGTGGTCCTGTGCCAGTTCGTCAAGCCCGGGCATCCGATCATGATGACGCAGTTCAACTGCCCCGGCGACATGGCCACCGGCTTCTCCACGCTCGCGACGCCGATCGCCAACGTGCAGCGGGCTGTGGGGCAGCAGCTCACGAGCGAGGGCTTCGGAATCCGCGTGTCCGGCTGCCCGATCATGACCGACACTTACGTCAGCGATGGCCGCGCCGTGGCCGAGAAGGCGCTCGGCGCGCTTCTCTGCGCCCTCGCGGGCATCGACATCGCGTACGGAGTGGGCCGGCTGGGCGGCGCCAGCCTCGCCAGCCCCGTCCAGCTCATCATCGACGACCAGGTCGTCGCGGTCGTGAAGGAGTACGTGCGCGGCATCCAGGTGAACGACGAGTTCCTCGCCATCGACGAGATCCTGGCGTCGGGGATCGGAGGCAGTCTCGTGCAGAGCAAGCACACGCTCAAGCACTGCCGCGACTACGTGGAGCCGAGCCTCTTCCGCTTCCAGCTGCAGCAGCAGTGGGAGGCAGAGGGCGAGAAGGACCTCTACGAGCGCGCTGTGGACGAGTATCGCCGTCTCAAGTCCGTGATCAAGCCCGTCGACCTACCCGACGACGTGCGCCGCGAGATGGACGCTGTCGTGGCCCGCGCCGACAAGGCGCTCTGCCCGTGACGGCCGTTCTGGTCACGACACACCGCGACAATCAGCGTCTCTGAGACGCGAGGAGGAACCATGTCGATCACCGACATCAGGCAGGCCGTGCTCACCGGCGACGCCGAAGGCGCCGCGGATCTCGCGCGCGCCGAGCTCGAGGCGGGCACCGCGCCGGCCGTGATCATGAACGACGCGCTGATCAGCGCGATGGACGAGGCCGGCGCCAGGATGGCCACCGGCGAGCTCTTCATCCCCGAGGTGCTCGTCGCGTCCGAGGCGATGAGGGCGGCGATGGACGTCATCACGCCGCACCTCGAGCTCGAGGCCACCGGCGGCCGCGGGACGGTCGTCATCGGCGCCGTCGAGGGCGACGTCCACGACATCGGCAAGAGCCTTGTGGCGCTCATGCTCGACGGCGCCGGCTTCACCGTCCACGACCTCGGCGTGGACGTGGCCACTCCGGCCTTCGTCGCGGCCGCGAAGGAACACGATGCGGACGTCGTGGCGATGTCCTCGCTGATGGTGACAACGATGCCGAAGATGAAGGTCGTCATCGACGCCCTGCGCGAGGCCGGCATCGAGGCCAAGCCGATCGTCGGCGGAGCGCCGATCACGAAGGCGTTCGCCGACGAGATCGGGGCCGCCGGGTACGCACCCGACGCCGGCGGTGCGGTCCGGCTGGTGCGTGACTTGCTCTAGCCCGACGGGTCGACGAACGGGAGGTGCCGGTGGACCTGCGTCCGCCGGCCCCTCCCGTCGTGTGTGCCGGCCGTCAGCCCCGCAGGCGCTGGGCGATCTCGCGCGAGACCGCCTCGACCATCTGCTGCGCGCGCGCGATGCCGAACTCCTCGACGCGCCAGCTCGGCGCGGTGATGCCGACGGCGGCGTCGTTGTCGCTCAGGCCGATCGCACAGACGATGGAGGTCACGCCGGTCTCGACGGCGTCCTTGGCGACGTGCGAGCTGGCGCGGTCCTCGAAGGCGGCGCCGGTCGCCGTGCCGGCGAGCGGTACGCGGCGCCCCACCCACCCGCTATGCCGCAGCGCATACGAACTCTCCACCTGGTCGACGTAGATGGCGTGATCGCCGTCGAGCACGATGAGGTTGGCCGTCTCGGCGGTCGCGTCGCGCAGCCGCACCAGGTGGATGCGCGCGGCGATGCGGAGGCGGTCGACCCAGCCGACGCGCGAGGCCAGGCTGACCAGCTCGAGGCCCAGCGAGTACGTG
>JAPLCM010000088.1 GCA_026392275.1 Actinomycetota bacterium
TCGCGGTAGCGGCACCGTACCGCGAACGGCGCGAATTCCGTGAAGCCTTCGGCGATGCTCGCCGCGTCCACGTCGTCCACGCTGAAGCGGCGGATGCCCGGCGTGTCGATCACGCGCACGCCGCCGGGCAACTCGTACAGGCTGGACGAGGAGGTGGTGTGGCGGCCGCGGCCGTCGCCGGCGCGCACCGCGCCGGTCCTTGCCGCGGCCTCCTCGTGCAGGGCGTTCAGCAACGACGACTTGCCCACGCCGCTCTGCCCGACGAACACGCAGGTGGCGCCGGCGAGCACGCCGCGAAGGCTCTCGATGCCCTCGCCGGTCGTGACGCTGCACAGCACCACCGGGATATGCAGCCCCAGATAGGGCTCCAGGAGATCGAGGATGTCGTCGCGCTCGGCGTCCGTCAGCAGGTCGACCTTGTTGACGGCCAGCGCCGCGCGGGCTCCCGAGCGCTCGATGGCCACGAGGTAGCGGTCGATGAGCCGCGGGTGCAGCGGCGGCGTTTTGGCGGCGACCATCACCACGACGACGTCGATGTTGGCGGCGATCGCCCGCGCGCGGCGCGGATCGTGGGGGTCGGCGCGCGTGAGAAGGCTGCGGCGCGGCAACACCACGCTTACGCGGTGACCCTCGCCGCGCGGTTCGAGCAGCACCTCGTCGCCGACCGCGAGGCCGCTCTGCTGCCGGCGCGTGAGGTCGGCGGGCAGGGCGGCGTCCAGCAGGTCGCTGCCGGCCTGCACGACGCAGGCGCCGGCGATCACCGCGATCACGGTGCCCCGCCGGCTGCCGTCGCCCTCGGCCGGCGAGCCGGCGGCGGCCCCGGCCGCCGCGAATCCGGCCGCCGCTTCCTCCTGCTCGTCCAGCAGCCGCAGGAGGAAGTCCTCCTGCTCCGGGCGGCGCGCGTCGCCGCTCATCGCGCGCAGCGTCGCCTGCCGCAGTTTGGTGGCGCGTTTGGTGAGCCTGTCGCGTTCCCCGGCGTCGAGCTTGGCGAGCAGGTCTCGCAGCCTTCTGCGCTGTCGCTTGTCCATGGTGGGGTATGCCCTTCCGTCAGGTCCCGTCACGCGGCGGGCGTGGCGGACTGCCTCGCCGGGGCGTGATCCGCTCGGAGGGAGAGTCGGCAAAGACGCAGTGAGAGCGACGGCGGAGGGTCACGCGCAGGACCAGTGGGAGACTACGACGCGGCCCCCATGAGAGGCGACGCGATGGTGCCGTTGACGGCGTTCGCAGCCATGACGTCTCCGTCTCTGCAGGTCGAGGGTCGCGCAGCTCGGCGAGTCTAGCGACGGAGACCGACGCGCGCAAGGGACGAGCGCGCCGCCCCAACGAGGGCACATCGTTTCCGTTGCCCGTCGGCCGGGGTAGCATGGCACCCGAGAGAAGGGCCAGTCGTCGCGGAACGGCGAGGGGCCGCCAGCCGAGAGTCGCCGGGAAGGAGCGCCATGCTCAAGGGGTTCAGAGAGTTCATTCTGAGGGGCAATGTCATCGACCTGGCCGTGGCCGTGGTCATCGGCGCCGCGTTCGGGGCCGTGGTCAAGGCCTTCGTCGACAACCTGATCACGCCGCTGATCGCCGCGCTCGTCGGCAAGCCCGACTTCTCGGGTCTGGCATTCTCGATCAACGGCAGCATCTTCAAGTACGGACTGTTCATCAACGCGCTCGTCACCTTCCTGCTCGTCGCGGCAGCGGTGTACTTCGTCGTGGTCGCACCGATGAACAAGCTGGCCGAGCGCCGGGCGCGGGGCGCCGACCCCGAGACCAAGCGGTGCCCGGAGTGCCTCAGTGAGATCCCGCACGCGGCGCGCAAATGCGCCTTCTGCGCCTCGGAGCAGCACGATGTGGCGGCGGCCTGATGGCCGACTTCACACAGACGATCGCGGCGGCCTATTCTACTGAGGGGCCGGCCCTCGACCTCGGCCGCGGGGTGCACGAAGGCGCCGTGTCGCCGCAGGCCGTGGTCACCGTGCCGCTGGGCATGATGACCCGCCACGGCCTGGTGGCCGGCGCCACCGGCACCGGCAAGACCAAGACGCTGCAGGGCCTGGCGGAGCAGCTCTCGAGCGCCGGTGTGCCGGTGTTCGTGGCCGACGTCAAGGGCGACCTCTCGGGTCTCGCGGCTCCGGGCGCCACCGACGGCCCGGCGGTCAAGCGCGCCGCCGAGCTGGGCATCCCCTTCACGCCGGCGGCGTTTCCCGTGGAGTTCCTCTCCCTCGGAGGTATCGGGCCCGGCGTGCCCGTGCGCGCCACGGTCTCGGACTTCGGTCCCCAGCTCCTGGCGAAGATCCTTAAGGCCAACGAGACGCAGGAGCAGAGCCTCGGCCTGATCTTCCGCTACGCCGATCAGAAGGGCCTCCCTCTGCTCGACCTCAGCGATCTGCGCGCCCTGCTCACCTTCCTCGACTCCGAGGCCGGCAAGGCCGAGCTGACCGGCATCGGCGGCCTCGCGTCGGCGACGGTGGGGGTGCTCTTGCGTACCCTTGTCGGCCTGGAGGACGGCGGCGGCACGGAGTTCTTCGGCGAGCCCCAGTTTCAGATCGCCGACCTCCTCCGGGTCGCGCCCGACGGACGCGGCGTCATCTCGTGCCTGGAGTTGCCGGCCGTGCAGGACAAGCCCGTGCTGTTCTCCACGGCGCTCATGTGGATGCTCGCCGAGCTCTTCGAGGAATTGCCTGAAGTCGGCGACCTGGAGAAGCCCAAGCTCGTGTTCTTCTTCGACGAGGCGCACCTGCTCTTCGACGACGCCACCGACGCCTTCCTGGACTCGGTCACGCAGACGGTGCGCCTGATCCGTTCCAAGGGCGTCGGCGTGTTCTTCGTCACGCAGGTGCCCAAAGACGTGCCCGCCGATGTACTCGGCCAGCTCGGCAACCGCGTGCAGCACGCGCTGCGCGCCTTCACCCCCGACGACGCCAAGGCGCTCAAGGCCGCGGTGTCCACCTACCCCACGTCGGAGTTCTACGACATCGGCGCCCTGCTGACGCAGATGGGCATCGGTGAAGCTGCCGTGACGATCCTCTCGTCGCGAGGGGTGCCGACCCCTGTGGTGCATACGAGGATGCTTCCGCCCCGTTCGCGCATGGCGCCGGCCGGCGACGTCGACGCGGCGGCGAAGGCTTCGCCTCTGTGGGCCAGGTACGGCACCAGGGTAGACGCGCAGAGCGCTCGTGAGATGCTCGCCGCGCGGCTCCAGCCGGCGGCGGCGCCCGCGGCAGCCATGCCGGCGCCTGCGGCGCCGGCTCCCAAGCCAACGGCCGCCAACAGACAGGCGGGCAAGGCCGTTGCCGGCGGCGCCGCGATCCTCGGGCAGTTTCTGAACTCGCGGCAGGGTAAGGCCGTGCAGCGTGACGTCGTGCGCGGCTTCTTCGGTCTGCTCAAGAAGTCGCTGTAAGAGAGCGGCGGCGCCCTCGGGGCAGCGAGGGCGCCGCCGGCGTTGTCGCGCGTCCGGCTTCTGGTATGTTCTCGTCTCCACGAAGCACTGAAGGCCGGAGGGCCGTTCCTCATGTCTCTGCTGCGACTCGACATCGACGACCGTCAGGTCGTGATGCACACCGAGGGCGCCGTGTGCGCGAGCACGCAGGAGCTCGTGGAGAGCGACAGCTTCGCGCGCATCCTCCATCTCTACGTCGACCATCTCGAGAGCCACAATCCGGTCGCGCTCGCCGAGCTGGGGCTTTCGGGGCGGAACGAGACGCTCGACCTCCTCCGCCTGCTGGCCAACAACCCTCTCGAGCGCGTCTCGCGCACGTGGGCGGGGCCCGGTGACCTGCTCGCCGGGCGTGAGCGCCTGCACGAGTTCGTGGAGGGCCTCTACGACTTCTGGCGCCGTTGGGACCGGTTTCTGGTGGTGCGCGCCGACGCGGCCGCGCCGCCCGGCGACAAGCGTCCGCTGCGCGACTTCAGCCACACCGTCGAGACACTGGCGCGGCTGGTCCGCGATCTCTACCGCGATGTCGCCGAGAACGTCACCGGCGGGCGGCCGCGCGTCTACCGCCAGGTCGCGGCCGGCGCCGAAGTGGGCGTCTACGCGGTACACCAGAAATGGCCGGCCCCGGCTCGCTACCGCGAGCTGCTGGCCGGCATCCCATTTGTGCGCAATCTGCTCATGTACCCGCCGCTGCTCCTCGACCCGCCGACCAATACGCGCAGCGGTCAGTTCGCGGAGGTCGCCGACAACCCGCTTGACGGCCTCACGCTCGAGCGCGAGCAGTGGCTCTGCTACCCGGCGCTGGTCGGGCGGCTCGTCGTCTTCGTCTACTTTCAGCAGCGGTTTGCCGGCCTGGGCCTGAGCCTCGCCAATCTCTTTGAGGTGGCGTCGGACGAAGAGATCGCCGCGGGCCCCGACGCCGTGTATCTCTACGGCGTCCCACCGGCTGCGCTCGCCAGATTCGGCAAGCTGCCCACCGTCTTCCACGACGATCAGGCGAGCCGGCTGCTCGTCGCGGCCGTGCCGCTGGAGGATCGCTTCGGCTATTTCGGCTATCTCAAGAAGATGGTGCTCACGCTCCACAATGTGGCCGCCATGGACCGTGGCGTCATGCCGTTCCATGGCGCCTACACGAGGCTGGTGCTGGCCGACGGCCGCGCCGCGGGCGTGCTCATCATCGGCGACACGGCGACCGGCAAGTCGGAGACGCTGGAGGCGCTGCGCATCCTGGGCGACCAGCGCATCCGTGAGGTGCGGGTGATCGCCGATGACATGGGTTCACTCGAGGTCGCCGCCGACGGCCGCGTCCTGGGATACGGCACCGAGATCGGCGCGTTCGTGCGCCTCGACGACCTGCAGCAGGGGTACGCCTTCGGGCAGATGGACCGCGCCATCATCATGAGCCCCAACCGCGTGAACGCGCGGGTGGTGTTGCCGGTGACGTCGCTCGACGACGTACTGCGCGGGTACCCTGTGGACTACCTGCTGTACGCCAACAACTACGAGGCCGTCGACGATGGGCACCCGGTGCTCGAGCGGCTGCCCGAGCAGGAGGCGGCGCTGGCCGTCTTCGCGCGCGGCGCCGCCATGTCCAAGGGCACCACCACGTCGACCGGGCTCACGAGTACGTACTTCGCCAACCCGTTCGGGCCGGCCCAGCGCCCGGAGCAGCACGATGCGCTGGCGCGCAAGACGTTCGCCGCCGCCTACGCAGCCGGCGTCTACGTCGGGCAGCTGCGCACGCAGCTGGGGCGGCCCGGCGCCGAGAGCGCCGGCCCTCGCGCGGCGGCCGAAGCCTTGCTTGAGATCATCGCCGGCGGCGCTGGTCTTCGACCTCCGAGCCCGCCCCCGGGCTCAGCGCCGGCGGCCTCCACCGGCCCACCATGCCCGCCACCCGAACCGAAAGGAGCGTGACGCCCGTGGCGACCCTGTATGAATCCCACGAGACCGCCTGGAATCTCATCAGCCGCGGCAAGGTGCGCGACGTGTACGAGTTCGCCCCCAACGAGATGCTCATCGTCACCACAGACAGGTTGTCGGCCTTCGACGTGATCCTGCCCACGCCGATCCCCGACAAGGGCGTGGTGCTCACCCAGATCGCCAACTTCTGGTTCGACAAGACGAACGCCATCGTCCCCAACCACATCGTCGACCCCGAGCCGTTCAGCACCGACCCGGAACGCAGGCATCTTGCGGGTCGGTCCATCGTCGTCCACAGAGCCGAGGCGCTGCCGGTGGAGGCCATCGTACGCGGGTATCTCACGGGCTCGGGGCGCAAGGACTACGAGAAGACCGGGACGGTCTGCGGCATTGAGTTGCCGGCCGGCCTGGTCGAGGCGAGCCGTCTCCCCGAGCCGCTGTACACGCCGTCGACCAAGGCGGCGATCGGCGACCACGACCAGAACATCTCCTTCGAGCGCACCGCCGACCTCGTCGGCAAGGAACTGGCCGAGAAGGTCCGCGACGTTTCTCTGGAGCTTTACGCCTTCGGCGCCGCCTACGCAGTGGAACGCGGCATCATCATCGCCGACACCAAGTTCGAGTTCGGCATTCTCGACGGAGAGCTCATCCTCATCGACGAGGTGATGACGCCCGATTCGTCGCGTTTCTGGCCGGCCGACGGCTACATGGTGGGCAGGAGTCAGCCGAGCTACGACAAGCAGTTCGTGCGGGATTACCTCGAGACCCTGGACTGGGACAAGACGGCGCCGGGGCCCGCGCTGCCGCCGGAGGTGGCGGCGCAGACCGCGGAGAAGTACCTCGAGGCGTGGCGCCGCCTGACGCAAGGGTGAGCTCCGCGCCGATCTACGCCGCCGCCCGGTACTGGGAGAAGCGCTACTCGACGCACGGACGCCTGTGGGGCGACGGCCCGAGCGAGCTTGCTCGGCTGGCGGTCGCCCGCCTGCGTCCGGCCGGTGCGGCGGTCCGCGACGCGGACGCACCGCCGTTCACGCTGATCGACGTTGGCTGCGGCTACGGCCGCGACTGCCGCTACCTGGCGGCCGAGCTGGGCTGCCGCGTGCTCGGCCTCGACCCATCGCCGGCGGCGGTGGCCGCGGCGCGCCAGGCGCGCCGGCCCGGCCTGGACGTCGAATACCTGGTCGACGATGCGGCGTCGTTCGCCGGCGACGCCGCCCACGCCGGCCGCTTCGACGTCGCCTTCGCGGGCAACGTCTATCACCTGCTCAGCCCCGGTGGCCGCCGCGACTTCGCGGCGGCTCTGGCCGCCCTCGTGCGCCCCGGTGGCCTTCTCTTTTTGAGCACGCTGTCACCGCGCGATCCTCAGCACTATGCGGTCGGCGAGCCCGTGCTCGGCGAGCAGCGCAGCTGGGTCGACCACGTCTACCTGCATTTCTGCACCGCCGACGAACTGTCGGCCGCCTTCCAGGCCTTCGCGGTGCTCGATCTCGAGGAACGGTCGTACGAGGAGCACAACGCGAGCGGCGTCACGCATCGCCACGCGAGCTGGTTTCTGGAGGGCAGGAGGCGCTGAGGCAGCTGCGGCGCTGTGCCCTGCGGGCCGCCGCCCGGCGCCCTGCGGGCTGTCCCCACGCTGTCGCCGGGCGCGGCCCGTTGCGCTCTTCGTCAGCTGGCGCGAAAAGGATCGACGACGCGCAACGGCCCGAAGGCGCGCCCGTTCTGGAAGTCCTCACTGTACAGAGTGCGGCAGCCCCCCGCGAGCGCTGCCTCGACGATCACCGCGTCCCACATCGACAACTGGTCGGAGACGCTGCGGCTCGCCGCCTGCAGGATCATGCGTGGCGTCACCTGCACCACCTGATGCTCTGCGAGCTCTTGCAGGGCGAGTCGTGCGGTGATCGGGCTGATCGCAGAGCGCATCGTCCGTGTCGTCACGCTGAAGAGCTCCTGAAGCACCTGAGTGCTGATCACCGTCGAGCCGTCTGCAGCCGTCTGCATGTAGAGCTGCTCGGCCACCTGCTGCCGCTGCGGGTCTTCGTTGGCGAAGAGGTAGACGAGCACATTGGTGTCCAGGAACACCGGCGCGGTCATTGGCGCGAGGCCTGGCGGTCATGGATCTCGTCGCGTGTCCAGGTGATATGCCCGACTTCCGCTCCGCTCTCGTGGGCGAGTGCGATGAGCCGCCGGCTGGCCTCCGTCTGCCGCGACGTACTGCCCGTGTACTCGCGCAGGAACTCACGCACGACGGCGTTCACCGATGTGCCGTGATCGACGGCGCGCAGGCGCGCCTTCTTCAGCACGTCGTCCTCGATGGCGATGGTGAGGTTGGCCACTGTACTACCTCCATTCCGTTCCACAGGACCAGTGTAGCACGGGTCCAGTGGTCGAGTCACACGAAGGCTTCGCCTGGGTCAGAGCGGCCGGGGGTGTCGCAGGCTGGAAGGCTAGCGGTACGCGTCGAGAAAGGCGGCCGTGCTCGCCTCTTCGGCGGCGCCGACGAGCGTGCGCAGACGCCCGAGGAGGGTCTCGTCGACGCGCAGCTCGCGACCGTCGACGCTGCCCACGGGGACGATGCCGCGCACGCTGCTGGTGAGCAGCATGCCGTCGTCGGGGCGCAAGTCGGCGACCCGCGCAAACGCCTCGACCACCGGGATGCCGTGCGCGCTCGCCAGCTCTTCGACCTTGGCGCGCAGCACGCCCGGCAGGATCGCGCCCTCGGCCGGCGGCGTCACGAGGCCGCCGCCGCGGACAAGGAACATGTTGGAGGTGGCGCCCTCGAACATGCGGCCCTCGTCGTCGACAAGGATGGCGTCGTCGGCGCTCGCGGCCGTCGCCGCGCGCTGGGCGAGGTACGACTGCATCACGGTCATCGCCTTGAGCTGCGCACGCACGCGCACCCCCAGGTAGCTGATCACGCGAAGGGGCCGCGCCGGAAACGTCCGCCGGTCGGTCTGGATGAGCAGGCCGGGCCTGCCGTGCGGCGGCCCGGCCGTCACCAGAACGCGGCAGGCGCCGTCGGGCACATCGCTGGCCGCGGATAGCCGACAGATCTGAGCGCCCATCTGGGCGCTGGAGCACGGGCGCTCGAGACCGAGCTCGTCGAGGCCGAGGTCGAGGCGCGCGACGTGCTCCTCGAAGAACACGGGCACACCGCCGACCAGCTTGAGGGTCTCGTACAGGCCGAGCCCGTGGGTAAGCGCGCGATCGGTGGCCGGCAGCGTGGCTTTCTCGGGCGCGATGAGCTCGCCGTTGAGCATGAGGACGGTCATGGCCGAAGTCTATCGCGCCGGGCGCAGCGGCGCTCGGCGGGCGGGGCCAGACCCTGAGTGGCGCTCAGCCGCCGCGCCCAGGCCCCGGCTGCTGCTCAGCCGGCGCGCTCGGCGATGCCGGCGCTGACGGCGCGCAGCATGCCCGCGGCCTTGTGCAGCGTCTCGCGGTACTCGCGCTCCGGCACCGAGTCGGCGACGATACCTCCGCCGACCTGCAGAAACAGGCGGTCGCCGACGCGCACCAGGGTGCGGATCACGATGTTGAGGTCGAGGGTCTGCCCGGCGATCCAGCCGAACGAGCCCGTGTACGGCCCGCGACGCACAGTCTCGAGCTCGTCGACGATCTCCATGCAGCGCACCTTGGGGCAGCCGGTGATGGTGCCGCCGGGGAACATCGCCTTGGCGAGGTCGACGGCGTCGCGGCTCGGGTGCAGGTGGCCGCGCACGTTGCTCACGATGTGGATGACGTGCGAGTAGTATTCGTTGACCATGAGCTCGGAGACCCGGACCGAGCCGTACTCGCAGACCTTGCCGAGGTCGTTGCGCTCGAGATCGACGAGCATGATGTGCTCGGCGCGGTCTTTGGGGTCGAGGTTGAGCTCCTCGGCGAGCGCGTCGTCCTCGGGGCGTCGGTCACCGCGCGGGCGCGTGCCGGCGATCGGCCGCGTCTCGGCCCAGCCGTGCTGGTCCAGCGAGACGAGGCGTTCGGGCGACGACGAGATGAGCTCGTAGTCGCCGAAGTGCAGATACCCGGCGAACGGTGAGGGGTTGACGGTGCGCAGCGTCTGGTAGAGGTGCAGGCTGGGCAGCGCGTACATGCCGTCCAGGCGTTGCGACAGGTTGGCCTGGAAGATATCGCCGGCGTAGACGTACTCGCGCGTGCGGGCGACCACGGCCTCGTAGTCGGGACGCCTGAAGTTGGAGCGGAAGACCGACAGGTCGTTGCCGTGCAAGGCGGCGGGGGAAGGCCGGCGCGCGCCTGCGAGGGCTGCGCCCACGCGCGCGCCGGCCTCGTGGGCCCGGGCCTCTTCGGCCGAGAGCCGGTCGAGCAGCAGCGCCTCGCAGCTGGCCAGGTCGTAGCGGAGCAACCTGCCGGGCAGGAAGAGGTCGATGTCCGGCAGGCCCAGATCGTCGCGCGTGGTATCGGGCAGGCGCTCGAGGTACCGCACGGCGTCGTAGGCGAGCAGGCCGAACAGGGCCTCCGCCTCGGGGAAGGGTCCGTCGCTGGCGTTGGTATCTGCAGCAGAACCGGGGGCGGGTACGGGTGCGGGTCGTGGGTCGATTGCCGCAGCGTCCGGGCGCTCGGCTTGCCGCCACGCCTCGTGCAGCTCGGCCAGCCGGGTGGCGGCGCGGACCGCCTCGAAGGGCTCGAGCTCCTCGAGGGCGTGCGCCTGCTGCGCCAGACGGCGAGCCTCACCGGCCCACTCGGCGCCGGGATCCGCGGTGATGCTCACGGCGCCGCCGCGCACGCGCAGGCGAAAGATGGGGTCCCAGGCAAGGTAGTGCCTGTGGGCCAGCTGCGGCGACCCTCCGGCCGAATCGAGCAGTACCACCGGCGAACGCCCCTCGAGGCCCAGCCCACGCAGCAGCGCGACCGGGTCGAGGGACGGGGCCAGGAAGGTGGTGAGGTGAGGGCTCATGCTCGTGGCGAGCGCCGCCGGAAGCGGCGCACTACTCCCCGTCGTACTCGAAGTCCTCGGCCTGGCTGAGCGTGCGGAACTTGGTGTAGTCCTTCACGAAGCCCAGGCGCACCAGGCCGGTAGGGCCGTTGCGGTGCTTCGCGATCTTGAGCTTGATGATGCCCTTGGAAGCCGGGTCGCTGGGGTCCTCATAGAGGAACATGACCATGTCGGCGTCCTGCTCGATGGCGCCCGACTCGCGCAGGTCGGCGAGCTGCGGCTCGCGATCGGCGCGCGCCTCGGGGGAGCGGTTGAGCTGCGAGACGGCGATCACCGGTACGTCGAGCTCGCGGGCCAGTTGCTTCATGGAGCGGGAGATGTTGGAGACCTCCTGCTGGCGATTCTCGGCGCGGCTGTCGCCGGACATGAGCTGCAGATAGTCGACGATGACCAGCGACAGCGCGTGCTTGGCTTGCAGTCGGCGCGCCTTGGCGCGCAGCTCGAACATGTTGAGGCCGGCGGTGTCGTCGATGAAGATGTCTGCCTTCTCGAGTTCGCCGGCTGCTTGCACGAGCTTGGCGTAGTCGTCGCCGGACAGACTGCCGGTGCGCACCTTGTGCGAGCTCACGCGGGCCGAGGAGCACATCATGCGCTCGCCCAGCTCCTGGGCACTCATCTCGAGGCTGAAGACGGCGACCGACGCCTTGCCCTCAACGGCCACGGACTGCGCGATGTTGAGGGCCAGAGAGGTCTTGCCCATGCCGGGGCGCGCCGCCAGAACGATGAGGTTGGCCTTCTGGAAGCCACCGGTGAACCTGTCGATGCCCTCGAACCCGCTGGCGACGCCGCTCACGCCGTGACCCTGTTGCATCTTGTCGAGGCGTTCGAAGTTGGTGACCAGGACCTCCTTGATGTGCAGAAACTCGGCCACGCGCCTCTGTTGCTGGATGGCGAAGACCTTCTGCTCGCAGCGGTCGAGAAGCTCGTGAGTGTCGCCGGGGTGCTGATACCCGAGCTCGGCGATCTCGTTGCCCACGCGGATGAGGGCGCGCAGCACGCTCTGCTCGCGCACGATGCCTGCGTAGTGGGCGGCATTGGCCGCCGCCGGCACGAACTCGGCCAGGGTGTGCACGAGCTCGCGCCCCCCGGCGCGCTCGAGGACGCCGTCGCGCTCGAGCTGGGCGCTTAGGGTGACCACGTCGACCTCCTCGCCTTTGTCGAAGAGTGCGAGCACGGCGCGGTAGATGAGGCGGTGCGAGTCCCGGTAGAAATCGTCGGGCGACAGCGACTCGGCGACGGCGGTGATGGCGTTCGGATTGACGAGCATGGCGCCGAGGACCGACTGCTCGGCCTCGAGGTCGTGAGGCGGGAGATGGCTGGTGACGGTCTCGAGGCGCGTGGCTGCCATGTGGCCTCCGGGGCGTGCGGGTGGTCTGGAACCCGCAGTGTACGCGACGTGGCACCGTCATGATAGCGCCCGCCGATGACGGCAAGCGGCGGCGCAAGAGCGACAGGCGGGGGCGGCAGAGCCGCCCCCGCCTGTCGCGGAAGAACGTGTGGCTGTCAGGCCGCTATTCGGGCGTGATGATGGTCTTGACGGAGGCGACGAAACCCTCCGCGACTTCGACGTCGACCATGAAGGTGCCGAGCTCCTTGATGGGCTCCTCGAGCAGCACCTTGCGCTTGTCGATGGTGAAACCGCGCGCGTCTTTGATGGCGTCGGCGATGTCGGCCCCGGTGATGGAACCGAAGAGGCGATCGGCCTCGCCGGCCTTGGCGGTCAGCGTGAGCACGGTCTTGTTGAGCGTGGCCGTGTACTCCTCGGCCTGCACGGCCATGCGGGCATCGCGCGATTTGCGTTCTTCTTCGCGACGCCGGAACTCAGCGATCTTGCCGGGGGTGGCCGGCTCGGCCAGCTTGCGCGGGATCAGGAAATTGCGCGCGTAGCCCCGAGCCACGTTGGCAAGTGAACCTTTTTCGCCGAGGTTCTCGACGTTCTGGAGCAGAATGACCTCCATGCAGCCCTCCTCAGCGGCTTGCGTTAGGCAGGAGCGCCATCTGACGGGCGCGTTCGACCGCCACAGCGACCTGACTCTGGTGGCGCCGGCAGGCGCCGGTGGTACGGCGTGAGCGGATTCTGCCCTTGTCGGACATCAGGCGGCGAAGCGCCGAGAAGTCGCGGAAGTCGACCTCGTCGGTCTTCTCCGTGCAGAAGGGACAGGAGCGACGACGAGACGAGTCGGCGGTGCCGGCCTCGCTCTGCTTCTCGCGCCGCGGCGTTGGTCTGGGACTGGGCATGCGGGTGCTCTCCTCGTGGCGCTCCGCGGAGCGCCGTAACCTACAGCTTAGAACGGGATGTCGTCGTCGCCCGACTCGGCGAAGTCGTCCTTGGCGGGGTCGAGGCCGCCCTTGTTGAAGGCGGGCCCGCTGCTCTGGCCGCCGGCGGACTGGCCGCCGCCGCTCCAGCCGCCGCCCTGGCCGCCGCTCTCGCGGGGGCCGATGAACTGGACGCTGTTGGCGACGATGCTGACGGCCGACCGCTTCTGGCCTTCCTGCGTCTCCCATGACCGCCAGCGCAGGCGGCCTTCAACGGCGACCTGACGACCCTTGGTGAGGTACTGGGCGCAGCTTTCGCCTTGCGCGCCGAACACGTCGATATCGAAGTAGTTCGGGCGCTCGCCCCACTCGCCGGTGGTGGGATCTTTGGCCCGTTCGTTCACGGCCAAGCCGAGCTTGCACACGCTTGTGCCGCCGGCCGTGGCGCGGAGTTCGGGGTCGCGCGTGAGATTGCCGATGAGGACGACGACGTTGACTGAACTGGGCACGGTGTGTTCCCTTCGCTCGAAAAGGTCGTCAGGACTTCTGCCGCGTGGTCATGAAGCGCAAGACCTCGTCGGTGATGCCCAAGACGCGTTCGATCTCGGCGAGGGTGGCGGGCGCAGCCGTGAACGTGATGACGGAGTAGATGCCTTCGGGTTCTTTCTTGATCTCGTAGGCGAGCTTCTTCTTGCCCCACTCGTCGACGCCGGCGACGTTGCCTGTGCCTTTTTCGACGGTGGCGCGAAGCCGCTCCAGGATCTCCGTCTGGCGCTCCTCGTCCGCGTTCGGGTTCACGATGAGCATGAGCTCATACTTGTTGATCGCGATCACCTCCTGTGGTCTTCGCGGCCCCAGCCTCGGATGCTGGAGCAGGGGTGACAAGCCACCTTGCGGCGACGTGAACGGGCACTCTACCAGCCCTCGGCGGGTGCAGGCAAACCCTACCGCGTGGTGCGGACGGCGTGAAGGGTGACGGTGGCGGTACGGGGTGACGTTACCGGCCGTCGCGAGGTGACGTTGTGCGGAGATAGCAGGGCGCCCCGGGCCGCCCGGCGGGCTGCCTTCATTCCTCGGCGACGAGCCGGCTGGCGGCGGATGCGCCGGTGTCCACTTCTTGTACCGCCAGCTCGCCATCGACGAGATCGGCGATGCTCCAGATGGCGGCCAGGCGCCGGCGGCCGGTCCCGTCGGCGCGCATGTGCACGAGGACCGGCTTCACGTTGGCGATGACTGCGCGCGCGTAGGCGTCGTCACCACCGAACGCGGCGACGAGTGCGGCAACGGCCTGGTTCACGCTGGCGGAGCGAAGAGTAGCCATGCCGCCGATGCGGGGGTCTCCCTCGAGCAGCGTGAAGAACTCGCGGACCTCCGCGCGATGGATCTCGCCGACGACAAGCCGCCCGGGATCCATGCGGCGGGCCTTGGCGAACAGGGAAGGGATGTCGGCATCGGCGTCCACGCCGAGCCGCACGCAGAACGAGCGCTCCTTCAGGGCAGGCAGGGCTGGGCCGCGCTCGATGGCCACAAAACGGTCGTCCACGGAGACGAGCTCGAAAAGGGAGTTGAGCAGCGTGGATTTGCCGCTCGCGCGCGCGCCGAAGATGACCAGCGTGCGGCGGTCGCCGATGAGCTGGGCCAGTTTGGCACCCTGGCCGCCGGTGAAGGTGCCGCCCTCCAGGAGACCGCGAAACGTCGTGGAGAGGACGCCGGGCGCGCCGCCATCACCGGGCGCGCCGCCATCACCGGGCGCGCCGACCTCGCCGGCGTACATCACCGAGGTGTGAGAGAAGAGCGTGGCGCGCCGCGCGACGAAGTGCTCGAGGTAGGCGCTCACCTGCGCCTTGAGCAGGCTGCGCAGGATCTCCAGGTGCTCACGCGTCGCCTCGCCGATGTGGGCGCGCTCGAGCTTGCTGATGGCCTCGTCGATCTCCTTGATGAGGGCGACCTGCACGGCGCGCAGGGCGGCGTCGCGGCCGACTGCCGCGACGCCCTGCGGCGCGCCGTCCGCGCCCTCGCTCGGGGGAGAGGCTGAAGCCGCCTCGATGTCGTCGTCCGTCAGCATCCCGCTTCTCTCCTCGTCGCGTGCGGCGTGGTCGGCTACTCTATCGGCAGATAGGCCGGCGGAGTCGAGTCGCCCGCCGCCGGTGGCTTCGCGAGGCGCTTTGGGTGGTACAGTCCGAGCATGACGATCTCGACCGACACGATCACTGCGCGGCTGTTCGCCGGCCTCGAGATGCAGACCGCAGAAGGTCGCACGCAGCTCTCCTTCCCGGTGAGCGAGACCCCCACGGTGGGCGCCGTCGTCGAGCGTCTCGGTCTTCAGCCCGGCGCCACGGGGATCGTCCTCGTCAACGGCGTGCATGCCGTTGACGCGCGGGCGCTCGCGCCCGGCGACGAGGTCTCGCTGTTCCCGCCGCTCGGGGGAGGATGACGTTTCGGCTGCGCCCGAGTCCCCCCCGGCGGTCCTCGACGGCGTGACGCGGCCGCGGCGACACCGCTTCGCCGCAGCCATCGTCGGTCTGCTCCTGGGCGCGTCCGTCGTCTGCATCGGTCTTGTGGCGGCGCGCATGGCCTACTCGCATACCGTGAACTACTGGTTCCTCATGTGGAACCTGGCGCTCGCCTGGGTGCCGTTCGTGTTCGCCGGCGTGGCCTACACCCTGGCCTTGGGGCGCCGCGCTGTGTCATATGCCCTCATCGTCGTCGCGGCGCTGGTCTGGCTCGTCTTCTTCCCCAATGCCCCGTACATCCTCACGGACTTCCTGCACCTCGGCAGCATGGGCGACGTCGTCCCCGGCTGGTACGACGTCCTGATGCTGTTCTGGTTCGCCTGGACGGGCCTCCTGCTGGGCGTCGTATCGCTCTATCTGATGCAGGACATCTTCGCGCGCGTCTTCGGCGGCGCGGCCGGCTGGGCATTCGTGATCGCCGCCGCCTTCATCGGCAGCTTCGGCATCTACCTGGGCCGCTTCTTGCGCTGGAACAGCTGGGACCTGCTGCGCCGGCCGATGCCGCTGGCCGGCGAGCTCTACGGCAAGGTCACGGACCGGGCCTCGCAGCCCCGGCTCCTCGGCTTCACGCTGCTATTCGCACTGCTGTTCCTGTTCATCTACGTGGCGGTGTACATCTTCGCAAAGCTTGCCAAGCCGAGCGCACAGGCCGGCGACCGGTGAGCCTCCTCCCCGGCCGCTGAAGACCGGCTCGGGCCGGGGTTGCCCGCGGCCTTCACGGTGGTACACTCGCCGGCATGACCGCAGGCAACATCCCCCGTCTCATCGAGACCCTCAAGGCGCAGGCCGGCGACGAGAAGCGCCTTGCCTGTGGCGAGGCGTTCAAGATCGCTCGCGACCTCGACGTGCCTCTGGCCGACGTCGGCCGCACCTGCGACGAGCTGGGCATCAAGATGATGCAGTGCCAGCTCGGCTGCTTCTAGGCGAGAGGTCGTAAGGGGGCGGCCGCCCGGCTGCCGCTGATCTCGCCCGCGTTCTTCGCCTGCGACTCGCGCGCGGCCGCACCTTCGCCGGTAATCCCTGTGGAAGCAGTGTTATGCCGCCTCACCCGGCGGGATTGAGCCGGGTATGAACGATCACGGGCGCGTGGCGGAACAAGGCCCGTGTTTCGTCGCGTGTTCCCCTTTCCGGCGCGAACCGCCGGGCCCCGCGAGAGGTGAGCACGATGGCAGCAGTCCGGCAGTCGGACGTGACCATGTACCAGATGTACATCGGCGGTCGTAGGGTGGACGCGTCGAACGGCGCGACCGCGGAGATCCTCGACCCCTCCACCGAAGAAGTGTTCGCGCGCGTGCCAAAGGCCACGGTCGCCGACGCGGAGACGGCCGTCAAGGCGGCCCGCGATGCCTTCGACAACGGTCCCTGGCCGCGGATGAAGGTGGTCGAGCGCGGCGAGATCCTGCGCAGGGCGGCCACGCGCATTCGGGAGCGCGCCGACGAACTGGCCCTCCTCGAGAGCCGGCAGATGGGCAAGCTCTTCGCCGACGCCGACTTCGAGGCCGCCATCGACGGCGTTCTCGTGGGCATCTTCGCCGGCGCCGGCGAGGTCTGCTCCGCCGGCTCGCGCCTGATCGTGGAGCGTGCCATCTACGACCGCTTCGTCGGCGAGCTCGTCAGCCGGGCCATGGCGATCAAGGTGGGCCCGGCTCTCGACGAGTACACCGAGGTCAAGCAGATCAACATCGATCTCAGCGACCGACCCATGGGCGTGTATCAGCGCGGCGGCTCTTCCGGCCACCGCGCCCGCTACGGCCGCCGCGCCCGTGCGCGCAACTCGCGAGGCATCGCCGCCGTTCGGGCGCACCCCACGCCGGGTATGGACCTCT
>JAPLCM010000161.1 GCA_026392275.1 Actinomycetota bacterium
GAGGCGGCCAAGCGCCTGCTGCACATCATCGTGTCGCACCACGGCATGCGCGAGAAGGGCAGCCCCGTCGTGCCGCAGACGCGCGAGGCCATCATCGTGCACTACTGCGACGACATGACGGCGCGCATAGGGGCCGTCGACGACGCCGAGAAAGCCACGGCCGCCGGTGAGAGCTGGTCGAGCCGCATCTTCATGATCGACGCGCCGGCGTACTTCGGCCCCCGCGACAGCGGCGGCGGCGAAGCTTAGGCGAACGAATGGGGCGGGCGGCGTCTCGCGCCGCCCGCCCCCCTGCCTCAGCCCCAGATCTTCTTCGCCGCGGCCAGGACCTCGGCGGCGTGGCCCTTCGGCGTCACCTTGGGATAGATCCTGCGGATCGTCCCGTCGGGGTCGATGAGCCAGGTCGTGCGTTTGGCCACCCCGACCATGGGGCGCGCCACGCCGAACGCAACGGCCACCTCGTGCTCGCCAACGTCGCCGATCAGCGGCATCTTCAGATCGTACTTCTCGGCCCACTTCTGGTTGGCAGTGGCCGAGTCGATGCTGGCGCCGAGCACCTGGACGTCCAGCATGGCGAACTCGTCGAGCAGGCCGTTGAACTCAACGGCTTCAGTCGTTCAACCACCGGTGTTGGCCTTGGGATAGAACCACAACACCGTGCGCCTGCCGGGCGCCCCGAGATCGATGATCGCGCCGTCGTAAGACGTGCCTTTGACCTTCGGCGATATGTCGCCTTCCTTGAGCACGAGTCCCTCCTCCTCTCGTGGGGCGGCGGCCGGTGAAGCGCCGCCGCCGTGCCTTCTTCCTCCCTCTCATTGCCGCGACGGCGTGGGGTCAAACGACGGCCGGTGTAGACTGAGCCCATGACCCGCAAGCTGAAAGTGAGCGTGGACTACGAGCGCTGCACCGGTGTGGGCGCCTGCGAACAGGTGTGCCCGGAGGTCTTCTTCATGCGCGACGACGGACGGCCGGAGGTCCTCGAGCCCGAGCCGCACGAGACGCTGTGGGCGGCCGTGGAGCGCGCCGAGGAAGCGTGCCCCGACCAGGCCGTGGTGCTCGTGTGGGTGAGCGCCTAGCGTCTCAGCCGGCGATCTCGGCGGCGGCGTCCGCCGCCGGCGCGGCCGCCACGAAGAAGTTCAGCGGCCCGTACCCCATGTTGGCCACCCGGTGCCAGGCGCGCGCCGGCGTCATTCAGCCCTGCTCGAGCGGCAGCACCGTGACGGGGATCTCGCAGAGGCCCTCGAAGCGGGCCGCATCGGCGGCCGTGCCGACGATGTCGCCGAAGTGCATGGGCACTACGACTGCCGCGGAGATCATCCGGCAGGCTTCCGCGGCCTCTTCGGCGGTCATGACGTAGGTGCCGCTCACCGGGAGCAGCGCCACGTCGCAACGCACGTCGCCCATCTCGGGGATCGCGTCGCTGTCGCCGGCGTGGTAGATACGGCGGCCGTCGAGCTCGACGATGTAGCCCAGGCCGCCCGCGGCAGGCGGGTGAAACACTTCGCCGGGACGGCGAAACTTGTCGAGATTGTAGGCGGGCACAGCGGTCACGGTGACGCCGCCCACGCTTGCCGTCTCACCGGCGCTGAGCGTGAGCGCCGCGACCCCCTCGACCTGGGCGGTCACCGATGCCGGCCCGATGAGCGTCGTCTGCGGCGTGGCCACGCGGGCGATGTCGGGGGGGCTGAAGTGGTCGAAGTGGTCGTGCGTGATCAGGATCAAGCCTGCCGGCGCAGCCTCGGCGGGCAACTTCCAGGGATCGATGTATACGGTGCTGGTCCCGTCGAGGCGAAACGAGTCGTGGCCCAGCCAGTGGATGTTCTCGAGCATCGTCGCCTCCCGCGTGATCTGCCATCAGGATGGTACCCGATGCCGGTTGAACGAAGGGCCGGCCATCGGGCTCCGAGCACTGCCCCGATGGCCGGCTCTGTCGGAAACACGTTGGTCAGTCGGCGTCGGCCGCTTCGTCGATCTCGGTGATCTCGACGTTGCCCTCGGCATCTTCGACGATCTCGGTGATCTCGACGTTGCCCTCGGCGTCCTGGAAGGCATCGACGATCACGACGTTGCCCTCGTCGTCGGTGGCGGTCTCGATCACTTCGACGTCGCCCTCGTCGTCGACGATGACCTCTTCCTCGACCACGACGACCGGCGCGGCGGCGGAAACGGGCTTCACGTTGACGGCCTGCGGGCCCTTGCGGCCCTGCTCGACCTCATACTCGACGAGCATGTCCTTGTCGATCGCGGTGACGCCGTCGGCGAGGCCAGTGACGTGCACGAAGATGTCGTTGTCGTTGTCTTGCTCGATGAAGCCGAAGGCCTTCTCCGATGAGAACCACTTCACTTTACCCTGAGGCACTTGTTTCTCCTTTATGTCTTGAAGTGCGCCCCGCCGGCGCTCGGTGGTGGCGGGGTGCGCTCCTTGTGCCGCTCACGCCGGTCTCTGAGGCGCAGAGCGTACCGCTAGTGTACCCGCTTCGCGCGGGAGCGGAAAGCAAGATGCCGTCTAGCAGCGCGTCACGGCGAAGATCGCCAGGCGCGCCATCAGGTTGGGGAGCACGGAGCGCTGCGGCGGCGGCTTGTCCACACCGCCGAGATACAGCTCGTGCTCGATGCACAGGCCTTCTTCCAGGCAGAGCGCGCGAAAGTCCCTGATGGTGCAGAGGTGGATGTTGGGCGTGTCCCACCACTGGTACGGCAGGTCGCGCGACAGGGGCATACGGCCGCCGAGGAAGAGCTGAAGGCGAGGCGTCCAGTGCGCGAAATTGGGGAAGCTGACGATGGCCTGCCGGCCGACGCGCACCATCTCGCGGACGATCATCCGCGGGCGGCGCAGCTGCTGCAGGCTCATGCTGAGAATGACGACGTCATGTGAGCCGTCGGCGAAATCGGCGAGGCCGGCGTCGAGGTCGCCGTGGAACACCGAGAGGCCCTTCGTCACGCAGGCCTCCACGGCCTCCTGCGAGACGTCGACGCCGCTGCCGCGCACGCCCTTGTCGCGGATGAGCTCGCTGAGCAGCTCCCCGTCGCCGCAGGCAAGGTCGAGGACCGTGGAGCCGTGAGGAACGAGGTCTTTGATGAGCTTGTAGTCGATACGGCGCATGAGCAGGCCTCAGTTCGCAGGTTTGAAGGTGCGCGCACCGCTCGCCAGGAAGGCGCCGATGATGCCCTCCATCTTCTCTCGCTCCAGGAGAAACGCGTCGTGGCCGTAGTGGCTCTCGACCTCGTAGTAGCTCACGTGCTTGTGGCTGGCGCGAAGCGCGCTCACGATCTCCTTGAGCTGGTACGGCGGGTGCAGCCAGTCGCTGCTGAACCCGAGCACGAGGAAGCGCGACGTCACGTCGCGAAAAGCCTGCACGAGGCTCCCGTGTCGGCGCGTGAGATCGAAGTAGTCGAGGGCGCGCGTGATGTAGAGATACGAGTTGGCGTCGAAGCGGCTGGTGAACGAGAGCCCCTGGTGCCGCAGGTAGCTCTCCACCTCGAAATCGGCGGAGAAGGTGAACGAGTACTCGTGGATATCGCGCAGGCGGCGCCCGAACTTCTCCTGCATGGCTTCGTCGCTCAGATACGTGATATGGCCGACCATGCGCGCCACACTGAGGCCCCGGGACGGCGGCTCGCCGCCGTAGTAGTGGCCGCCGTCCCAGTCTGGGTCGGCCATGATGGCCTGACGGCCGACCTCGTTGAAGGCAATCGCCTGCGTGGGCTGGCGGGCAGCGGTGGCGAGCGGCACGCAGAGGTGCACGCGCTCGGGGTGCGAGACCGCCCACTCGAGCACCTGCATGCCGCCCATCGAGCCCCCGACGGCGGCGAGCAGCTTGTCGATGCCGAGGTGGTCGAGAAGCATCACTTGAGCGTTGACCATGTCAGCGATCGTGATGATGGGAAAGTCGGTGCCGTAAGGCCGGCCCGTGGCGGGATTGTCGGAGGCCGGCCCGGTGGAGCCGCTGCAGCCGCCGATCACGTTGGAGCTGATGACGAAATATTTCTCGGTGTCCATCCCCTTGCCGGGCCCGATCATCATGTCCCACCAGCCGGGACGCCGGTCGTCGGCGCTGTGAAGCCCCGCCACGTGCGCGTCGCCGGAGAGGGCGTGGGTGACGAGGATGGCGTTGTCCTTGCGTTCGCTGAGCCTGCCGTACGTCTCGTAGGCGAGGGTGAACGGCGCCAGGGTACCGCCGCCCTCGAGGGCGAGCTCCTGGCCCGGCTCAACGAAGTTGACGTACTTCGTGCGGACGATGCCGGCCGAGCCGGCGTCGGCGCCGAGGCCCATGGCGACGTCGCCGATCTCCTTGCGCTCTGTGTGCTTTGCTCCTGTCATCACGACCCCGGTGCGTGAGTGGCGGGCAGCTCTGCGGCCGCCCGCCGCCCATTCTACGTGTTCGACCGTGCCGGTCGAGAGCGCGGCGGCGGCGGCGGCGGCCGCCCCACACCGCTCAGGCCCTGGCCAGCGCCTGCTCGATGTCGGCGACAATGTCTTCAGCCGATTCGATGCCGATCGAGAGACGCACGAAATCGTCGCTCACGCCTGTCTCGAGTTGCTCCTCCGCGGTGAGCTGCGAGTGCGTCGTGGTGGCCGGATGGATGACCAGCGACTTGGCGTCGCCGATATTGGCCACGTGCGAGAGCAGCCGCGTGCTCTCCACGAAGCGACGACCGGCGGCGCGGCCGCCCTCGATGCCGAAACCGATCATCGCGCCGTACAGGCCGCGGTAGTGGTACTTCCGCGCCAGGGCGTGCGTGTGGTGCGATGGCAGGCCCGGGTAGCTGACCCAGGCGACCTTGGGATGGTCCTCGAGGAACCTGGCCACGCCGTGGGCGTTCGTGCTGTGCCGCTCCATGCGGAGCGGCAGCGTCTCGAGCCCCTGCAGAAAGAGGAAGGCGTTGAACGGCGACAGAGCAGCGCCGATGTCGCGCAGGAGGCTGACGCGCAGTTTCACGATGTAGGTGATAGGCCCCAGCGCTTCGTGGAACTTAAGCCCGTGGTAACTGGCGTCGGGCTCGACGAGGCCGGGGAACCGGTCGTTCTGCGACCAGTCGAAGCGGCCCGCGTCGACGACCACGCCGCCGATGGACGTGCCGTGCCCGCCGATGAACTTGGTCGCGGAGTGCACGACGATGTCGGCGCCGTGGTCGATCGGCTTGATGAGATACGGAGTGGCCATCGTGTTGTCGACGATCAGGGGGATGCCCGCCTCGTGGGCGATCGTCGCGACCGCGTCGATGTCCAGAGTGTCGAGCTTGGGGTTGCCGACGGTCTCGGCGTAGAGCAGCTTGGTGTTGGGCTTGATGGCGCGGCGAAAGCTCTCGGGGTCGAGCGGATCGACGAGGTCGATCTCGATGCCGAAGCGCGGCAGAGTGTGCACGAACAGGTTGTGCGTGCCGCCGTACAGGCTGTTGGCGCTGACGATGTGGTCGCCGCCCCTGGCGATGTTGAGGATGCTGAAGGTGACGGCCGACGAGCCCGAGCTTAAGGCCAGCGCGCCGACTCCGCCTTCTAGCGCCGCGACGCGCTTCTCGAAGACGTCGTTCGTCGGGTTCATGATGCGCGTGTAGATATTGCCGAACTCCCGCAGCCCGAAGAGGTCGGCGGCGTGGTCGGCGCTGTCGAAGGTATAGGCCGTGGTCTGGTAGATGGGCACGGCGCGCGCGTTGGTGGTCGGGTCGGGCTCCTGGCCGCCGTGCAGGGCAAGGGTCTCGAAGCCCTGTGGGCTCTGCGTCGTCTCGCTGTCGCTCATGTCGTCGTGTCTCCTGTCAGATGTAATACATCGGAGTCTCGCTGGCCCTTGCCGCCGCGTCGGCGATGGAGGCCGAGCAGAGGATGGCGCGAGTGCAGGCGCGCACCTCGCGCCAGACGGGCGCGACCAGGAGCTCCGCCTGGTCGCCGCGCGGCATTCGCCCCTTGCCTCCGTGCGAGCCGTCGATGAGGTCGATCACGTCGGCGAAACTGACCGCGGCCGGGTCGACGGCCAGCACGTACCCACCGCCCTTGCCGCGCTGGCTGCGCACCAATCCGCCTTGGCGCAGATCGTGCATGACCTGCTCGAGGAACTTGCCGGGGATGGCCGTGTACGCGCTTATCTCGCGGGCCTGTACCGGGGCGTCTCCGACGGCGAGCGCCAGCCGCACCAGCGCCTTGATCGCGTACTCGCTCTTGGTGGAGAGACGGATCACGTTCTAATTCCTACTTCTCACTAGGGTTCAGCAACTTTATGAGACGACCCGCCGGATGTCAACCGTCCCAGCCGATGGCGAGCGTCGTGGCCTGCCGCCTGCGAGCGGGGCAGGCGGGCGGGCGTCGGCGCTTCCGGCGCCCCCTCCCGCCCGCCTCGAAGCTGCTACCATGGCGCCGTGAGAAAGATCGACGAAATCCTGCGACGCGAGGCACGAGACACACTGCGGCGCGAGCTGCCCGGCCTCGAAGAGGCCGTCCCTCTCGCGCCTCTCTGCGCCTACGGCGTCGGCGGCCCGGCGGAGCTCCTCTACCGGGCAGCGACAACCGGCGCCCTGGCGTACGCCGTCACGACGGCGCGCCACGCCGGCGCACCCGTCACCGTCCTCGGCCGAGCCACCAACGTGCTGGTCGGCGACGATGGCCTTCCCGGCCTCACCGTCCTCGCACGCAACGAGGCCCACACGCTCGACGGCGAGCTCCTGATGGTCGAAGCCGGCGCCGAGTTGCCCGGCCTGGTCGCGGAGCTGGCCGGGCAAGGCCTCGCCGGCCTCGCGTTCGCCGGCAACATCCCCGGGTCGGTCGGAGGGGCCGTGGTGGGCAACGCCGGCGCCTACGGGCACGCGATGAGCGATGTGCTCGTCGGCGTGCACCTGCTCGATGGCATGACGGAGCACGTCAACGAGCCGCGCGACCTCGAGTTCGGCTACCGGACGAGCCTGTTCAAGCAGCTGCCCCAGCTGACCGTCCTCTCGGCGACGTTCCAGCTGCAGCGCGGCGAGCGCGGCGCTCTTCTCGGCGAGATCGCCCGCGACGCCGAGCTGCGCCGCAGCAAGCATCCGCTCGAGTACTCCAGCTGCGGCAGCTACTTCAAGAACCCCAGCCGCGAACTGCCGGCGGCCCGCCTCATCGAGGACGCCGGCCTCAAGGGATTCACCAAGGGCAGAGCGCGCGTCAGCGAAAAGCACGCCAACTTCCTCGTGGCGCTGCCGGGCGCCTCGGCCGCTGACGTCGTCGCGCTCGCCGAGGAGGTCAGGCGCCGCGTCCGCGAACAGAGCGGTCACGACCTGGTCGAAGAGGTGCGCCGCCTCGGCTTTTAGCGGCGACGCCCGCACCGCTGCCGGGCCGCGCGACGTCCCCGGCGCTATACTTGCCGCGTCCGGCGGCGCGAACCCAGCCGCCGGAGCCGGCGTCTCTCACTGCGGAGGAAGACCATAGAAGAACTGCCGCAAGGCCTACTGGACCGCCTGCGCAGGGAACAGCCGGAGGCGCGCGCCGAGCTCTTTCGCCGTTATGCGCCGCAGGTGCGCCGCATCCTCTTCCTCCAAGGGTTCTGCGAGGAGGTCGACGACGCCGTGCAAGAGGTGTTCATCAAAGTGTATCGCGCCAAGATCCCGCCCGAGGAGACCTTCCTGGCCTGGTTCTACCGCGTGATCCTCAACACCGGCCGCGACCAGGGCCGCCGGCGCAAGACGCGGCACGGACTCATGGACAAGCTGTACCAGATCGCCCCGGAGGTGTCCGCGGACGCGCCGTCCGCACCGGCCGACCCCGCCCTGCGCCTGGCGCTGGCCGACCTGTCGCCGGAGCTGCGCGAGTGCGTGGCGCTGCGCTTCTTCGCCGATCTCCCCCTGGACGAGATCGCCGCCGCCCAGGAGATCCCCGTGGGGACGGTCAAGTCGCGGCTGCACGGCGCCATGAAGCACCTGCGCCGTACGCTCACCGAGAGCGGGTTCGAGCACGATGGCTGACGAGAGCACAGATGAGATGACGGGCGTTCCCGTTTTCGGCGACGACCGCCTTCTGGCGTTCGCCCTGGGGCTCGACGACGACCCGCAGTTGGTCGCCGCGGCGGCGGCCGACGAAGGCCTGCGCCGCCGCCTCGACGCCGTGCGCGTCGAGGTCGAGCAGGTGGGCGCCCAGGTGCGCGCCGCCGTGCCCACCCCCGACGACGACTACACCGACCTGAGCGACCCGCGCTGGGCAGGCATGCAAGAATTCTTCGCGCCGCCGCCTCGGCCGGTGCGTGCGCGCGGCCGCGCGTCGCGCTGGCTGCGCGTACTGGCGCCGGCCGCCGTCGCCCTCATCGCGGTCGCCGTCGGCCTCGCCGTCATCAACGATCGAAAGGGAGGCGATGTCGCCCTCAACGGCTCGCTGCCCGCCGCCGCCAAGGCCACGAGCGAGGCCGCCGGTCCGCTGACCACCGCTGGCGAGACCGCCACCGACCGCGCCGGCGACTACGCGCAGGCTCTGAGCGAGCAGCTCGATCGGTATGCCGTCGTGGTGCTTGCCGAGGCGAAGGCCGCCAGCGGCGCCTTCCAACGCTTCGTGGTCGTCAAGTTCCTCAAGGGCGACGGCCCGGAAGTAGTCCGCCTGCGTGTCGTCGATCCGCCGGCCGACGAGGGCCGGCTTCAGGTGCTGTTCCTGCGGCCCATGCTGGGAGGGAGCGCGAAGATCAGCCCCAAGCCGACGCCGGCGCCGGTCCCCAGCGCCGCCGAGACAACGAGCACGCTCGCGACGCTGACCGTCGGCGTGCCGATCATGTATTCATACCAAGGCGAGGCCGCGATGGCTCGAGAACTGCCGGCGGGCACCGATCCCGCCACGGTGACTCTGCCGTGAGCCTCCCCCGCCTGCCGAAGCCGGGCTACTTCAGCGACGCCAAGCCCGCGTTACTCGAGCTCATCGACCCTCGCGGGCTCCGCGTCCTCGACCTGGGCTGCGGCGGCGGGCACAACGGCGCCCTGCTCAAGCGCGCCGGCGCCCGCGAAGTCATCGGCGTCGAGCTTGACGCAGGCGCCGCTGCGCAGGCCCGCAAACGCCTCCACGCCGTGGTGCAGGGCGACCTCGCCCACCTCGACTTCGCACGACTGGGCGACGAGCCCTTCGACGTCATCCTCGCGAGCGACGTGCTCGAGCATCTCGCTGAGCCCGAGGCAGTGCTCGCCCGCGCCCTCACGCGCCTGCGGCCGGGCGGCGCCGTCGTGGTTTCCCTGCCCAACGTCGCCCACGTGGTGGTCTTCGCCAACCTGCTCATGAAGCGCTGGCCGCGCAGGAGCTCCGGGATCTTCGACCGCACGCACCTGCGCTTCTTCGCCAAGCGCGACATGGTGCAGCTCCTCGAGGGTGCCGGGCTGCGAGTCCTCCGCGTCCAGCCGTACTACACGCGTTATGCCGCGATCCGTGCGGCCTGCTTCGTGTTCTCGCTCTACGTCTTCCGCGAGTACTGGGCGCGGCAGTACCTGCTGCTGGCCGAAAAGCCGCGCTGACTCGGGTACACTTGCCCCGTCGGCCTTAGGGGGCACGGTGACGGGTCTGCTCGAAGGCAAGAACTTCCTCGTAACGGGCGCCGCCAACTCGCGATCTATCGCCTGGTCGGTGGCACTGGCCATCAGGAAGCACGGCGGGACCGTGGCGCTCACCTACCAGGCCGAGCGCCTCAGGCGCCGCGTCCAGTCGCTCGCCAATGAGCTCGGCGCCCCGCTGATCGAGTGCGACGTGAGCAGCGACGAGGCCGTACGGCGCGCCATCGACGAGCTCGCCGAGTCCATGCCCGTCCTCGACGGCATGGTGCACAGCATCGCGTGGGCCCCGGCCGAAGACCTCCAGGGCAGTTTTGTGCAGACGAGCCGCGTCGGCTTCGCGCAGGCCAACGACATCAGCTCGTATTCGCTGATCGCTACCGCCCGCGAAGTTCGGCGCCTCATGACGCGCGGCGGCGGCATCGTCACCATGACCTATGCCGGCTCCTGGCGCGTGGTGCCCAACTACAACGTCATGGGCCCAGCGAAGGCCTCACTTGAGAGCGCCGTGCGCTACCTCGCCGCGGACCTGGGGCCTGACGGCATCCGCGTGAACGCGGTGTCTGCCGGGCCCATCGCCACCGTCGCGGCACGCACCATCAAGGATTTCAGCGGCATGCTCGACCTGCTTGAAAGCCACACGCCCTTGCGCCGCAACGTCACCACCGAGGAGGTGGCAGAC
>JAPLCM010000235.1 GCA_026392275.1 Actinomycetota bacterium
GGCCGAGGTGCTGGCCCCTGACGTCGTTGCGATCCCGTACTGCCAGGTGGCGTCCGACGGCTCCGTGAGCGACGATGAGATCGCCGCGTTCGGCGGGGCGATGCGGCGCGTGGCTGAAGAATATGCGGCCCGCATCCGCTGGGACGGCTGAGGCGAGGAGAGCGGAGAATGCACGTCGTCATCATCGGGAGCAGCGCCGCCGGCCTGAGCGCACTTGAGGCCTTCCGGCGGCGCGACAACTCGTCCCCGGTGACGGTGGTCTCGGCGGAGGCCGGCCGCCCGTACTCCCGCGTGCTCCTGCCGTACTACCTTCGCGGCCGTATCCTACACGAGGGCCTGTTCATCCGGCCTGAGGACTGCTACGAACGGCTGGACGCCCGGACAGTGTTCGGCGAGTTCGTCGAGCGGGTGGACGCCGAGGAGCGTGAGGTCATCCTCCGCGACGGCCGCGCGATCGCCTACGACCGCCTTCTCGTGGCTGCCGGGTCCCGCCCCTCTGCTCCACCCATCGAGGGATTGGAGGGACCTGGCGTGCAGGGGTTCTGGACCTTGGACGATGCGGCACGGCTGGACCGCGACCTGCGCCCCGGCGTCCGGCTCATGGTCCTCGGCGCCGGGTTCGTCGCGCTGCAGGCCGCGTGGGCGGCGCACCGGCGAGGCGCCGCCGTCACCGTCGTCGAACTCGAGGGCCGCATCCTGCCGCGAGTGCTTGACGAGGAGGCGGCCCGTCTGCTCCGCAGGCGCATCGAAGCGGTGGGCGTGCAGATCGCGACCAGCGTGTGCATCGCCGGCGTCGAGCGCGCGTGCGGCGAGCTCTGCTGCACCGCCGCCGGCGCCGACACCTATGAGGCCGACATCGTGATCGTGGCCACCGGCGTCCTCCCCAATGACGGCCTCCTGGCGGAAGCCGTCTCTACCCGAGGACCCGGCCTCGAAGTGGCGGCGACGATGGAGACGGCGGTCGCGGACGTCTTCGCGGCCGGCGACGTCGCCCGCGCACCGATGTGGGGTGGGGCGGCGGGCGTGCTCGCTCTCTGGCCGGTGGCCGTGGCCCAAGGCCGCGTGGCCGGCGCCAACCTTGCCGGAGCCGGACTCGACTATGAGGGCGGCCTGAGCGCGAACGTCACAGAGATGTTCGGCGTGACGGTGGCATCCGTGGGTCGCTTCGAACAGGCACCGGGTGAGGACGCGGTCATCCTGTATGATCTGCCCGGGGTCGACTACCTCAAGCTCGTCGTCGCTGAGGGCGTCCCCAAAGGTGCCGTCTACCTGGGCGGCCAGCAGGCGGTCCGGTTGCTCGGCCGGCTGGTTCCGTACATCCGCTACTGCCGGCCGCTCGACGACCCGCGCGCCTTCTTTGAGGAACGGCGCCTCGCGGGGATGGCGAGCGTGACTCCATGGCTCGCCCCGGCCGCGGACCTTGACACGGCGAACGGGAGCATCGCATGCGCATCGTAGTCGGCGACCCGGAGTACTGCGTGGCCTGTGGGGACTGCGTGTACTCGTGCGCGTTCGCTCACGGCGGCGGGTTCGACCGCGAGTCGTCGCGCATCACCGTGAGCTTCTCACCCGAGGACCGTGTCTGCCTGCCACTCACGTGCATGCAGTGCGCGGAGGCCTGGTGCCTGGAGGTGTGTCCCGCCGGCGCGATCTCGCGCGACCTGGGCACGGGGGCGGTCGTGATTGACGAGGAGCGCTGCGCCGGCTGCAAGATGTGCCTGCTCGCGTGTCCGCTCGGCGCGGTGCGCTTCGATGCCGCCGCCGGAGTCGCACGCAAGTGCGACCTGTGCGGCGGCGATCCCGCCTGCGTGCGCAGTTGCACGGTGGACGTCCTCCAGTACTGTGAACCCGGAGAGATCGCGGACGCTCGGAGGGAGTCGCTCGAGGGCAGGCTCCGCGCGGTGTATCGCAGGGATGAAGGCGGGTCGTGATGGAGCCGCCGCCGCAGATCGTCCAGACGCTCTGTCGCATGTGCGACGACCGATGTGGCATCGACGTGCGCGTGGAGGACGGATGCGTCCTGGACGTCAGCGGGAACGCCGCTCATCCGTGGAACCACGGGCGCCTGTGCGTGAAGGCGAGGGCGGCCGTCGACACCGTGAACCACCCAGACCGGCTCCTGCGGCCGCTGAAGCGCCGCGGCGAGGACTGGGAGGAGCTCCCCCTCGAGCAGGCGCTGGACGAGATCGCGGAGCGACTGCAGGCCATCATCGCGCGCGCAGGCGCGCGCAGCGTGAGCGTCTGGAAGGGCGAGGCCATCGGGTTTGCCCAGCAGGAGGACCTGGCGCGGCGCTTCATCCACGCGATCGGCAGTCCGAACTACCTCTCGAACGACTCGATGTGCTGGGTCGGCCGGTTCGCCGGCTACAAACTGGTCCTCGGCGCATGGCCCAACGTCGACATCGAGAACGCTCGCTGCGTGGTCATGTGGGGTGCGAACCCGCCGCACTCCCGCCCCAACCTCACGCAGCGCATCACCGCGGCCCGGCGCCGCGGGGCGACGCTCGTCGCCGTCGACCCTCGGCTGTCCGCCGTGGCGCGGCGCGCCGACCTGCACGTGGCGCCGCTGCCGGGCACGGACGGCGCCCTGGCTCTCGGGCTCATCCGTGAGCTCGTCGAGACCGGGTCGTACGATCGTACCTTCATCGAGCGTGCGACCCTCGGCTTCGAGGACCTCGCCGCCTACGCCAGCGACTTCACCGCCGACGTCGTGGAGCGCGAGACGGGGGTACCAGCGGCCGTGCAGGCCGAGATGGCTCGGCTGCTGCGCGCCGCCGGCGGGCGCGTGGCGCTCTATCCCGGCAACGGGCTCGAGCACCACGAGAACGGCGTCGACAACATCCGCGCCATCCTCTCCTTGAACGCGTTGCTGGGGACCTTGGGCAAGGTCGGCGGCTCCGTCTTCGCCCCGCCGTTGCCGCTCCGCGACCTGACGCTGTACGACCAGCGCCCGCTCACGGATTTGGCGCCGCTCGGCGCCGACCGCTTCCCGGTGCTGTACGAGGTGCGCCGCGAATGCCACACGATGACGGCGCTGAACGCTATCCTCACCGGCGAGCCGTATCAGCTGCGCGCGATGCTGCTCGCCGGCGGTAACCCCGCGCTCACGAACCCCAACTCCAGGAAGGTCGTGGAGGCGCTCTCAGCGCTCGAGTTGCTGGTGGTGCGCGACTTGTTCATGACCGAGACGGCCGCCCTCGCGGACTACGTTCTCCCGGCCGCCTCGTTCTTGGAGCGCAGCGAGGTCCACACGCATCATGAGATCGGGGTGGTCACGCTGACGACCAGTGTCGGCCAGCTCCCGGAGGTGCAGACCGAGTACGGGTTCTGGCGCGACGTGGCGCGCCGCCTCGGCGCGGCGGAGTACTTCCCCTGGGAGGACGATCGCGAGCTGAACCGCTGGTTGCTCGAGCCCACCGGCATCACGCTGGAGGAGCTCGAGGCGCGTCCTGAAGGGGTGGCGTACGGCGTACCGCCCGTCGACACCGTGGTCGAGCGCTTCCCGACGCGCTCCGGCAAGGTCGAGCTGTCGTCGGCGCACCTCGCCGAACTCGGCTACGACGCACTGCCGAAGTACCGGAGGCCCGCGTATCTCGAGGCGCCGGACCCCGCCTATCCCTTCGCGCTGATGACGGGAGCCCGGTCCCTGCTGTTCGGGCACAGTCGCTCCCACAACATCCGGAGATTCGCCGACGAGGCGCCGGCGCCCGGTCTCGAGATGCACCCTCAGGACGCCGCCGCTCTCGGCCTCTCCGACGGGGACACGGCGCGTGTGACGACGCGCATCGGGTCGGTCGAAGCGCCGGTGCGCGTGGTCGCCGCCAACGAGCTGCCCCGGCGCTGCCTGCAGCTGACGCACGGCTGGGCGAACGTGAACGCCAACGCCCTCACTCACGACGACCGCTTCGACCGGATCAGCGGCTTCCCGCTGATGAAGTCGGTCGAGGCGCGCGTCGAGGGCACCGGCGGCGCCGCGTGACGAGCGTGCGGACAGCTTTGGCATTCCCGGCCCGACGACCGCACGACCTGCACCAGTTCGTTGACATCCTGTCGCAGGCCGCTACTGTCACGCTGATGGCGAGCGAGTGAGGACAGGTCAGTGGTCGAACCGAACGTCACGGATGAGCTCTTCGACACGACGATCATGGACGAGGAGGCCGTCAAGGGTTTCTCCGACCCGGATCAGCAGCAGCGGCCCAAGACGTGGAGGCTCTACTGGCGCCGCCTGCTGAAGCGGCCGGCGGCGCTCGTCGGCACCATCGTCTTCTGCTTCTTCCTCTTCCTGGCCGTCTTCGGCCCATGGATCGCTCCCTATGACTACGAGAAGCAGAGCGCCGACCTACGGTTGGCCACGCCGACGCTGAGTCATCCCTTCGGCGCCGACCAGTTCGGCCGCGACATCCTCAGCCGCATCATCGTCGGCACACGCAACATCTTCCTGCTCGGCGGGTTCGGTACCGCGGTCGCCGTGGTCATCGGCACCGCCATCGGCCTGTTCTCCGGCTACATCGGCGGGACCACCGACGAGGTGGTGATGCGCTTACTCGACGTGCTGTTGTCGTTCCCCTCGCTGCTCCTCGCCCTCGTCCTGCTGAGCACCGTCGGGCCCTCCAACCTCAACATCGTGTTCGTCGTCGCGATCCTCTACATCCCGATGGTCGCGCGCGTTGTGCGCAGCATGGTGCTCGACCTCAAGAACAAGGAGTTCGTGGAGGCGGCCCGCGTACGGGGGGAGACGCGGTCCTACGTGGTGTTCCGCGAGATCCTCCCCAACTCGCTGCCGCCGCTGCTCGTGGAGACGTCGATGCGCTTCAGCTACTCGATCTTCCTGGTCGCCTCGCTGGGGTTCCTCGGGCTCGGCGTCCAGCCTCCATCGCCCGACTGGGGGCTGCAGATCAACCAGGCGCGCGCCTTCTTCGCCATCGCCCCGTGGGTCCTGCTCTTCCCGGCCTGCACTATCGCCGCCCTCGTGATCTCGACCAACCTCATGTCGGACGGGCTGCGGCAGGTCATGCTCCCCGGCGGCGGGAGAAACTGATGGCTGCGTCCGCTCCCCGCCCCGTCTTCGAGGTCGAGGGTCTTTGCGTCGATTACACGACTGAGCTCGGCGTCCTGCACGCGGTGCGCGACGTCTCGCTCGCCGTCCACGAGCACCAGAGCTTCGGGCTCGTGGGCGAGTCCGGCTCCGGCAAGTCCACGCTCGCCATGGGCGCCATCCGTTACCTCGCCCAGAACGGCCGCGTCACCGACGGCAGCGTGCGTCTCAACGGCGTCGAGTTGCTCGACCTGCCCGACCGGGAGCTCAGGGCGCTGTGGGGCGCGAAGATCGGCGTCGTCTATCAGAGCCCGCTGAGCGCGCTCAACCCATCGATCGTCATCGGCAAGCAGCTCGCCGAGGTCGCGCGCCAACACCTCGGCATGGATGCCGCCGCAGCTCGCGACCGCGTCCGCGAGATGCTCACCAAGGTGGCCATGCCCGATCCCGAGGCGGTCGTGAAACGCTACCCGCACCAGCTCTCCGGCGGGATGCTGCAGCGGTGCGTCATCGCCATGGCGCTCATGACCAACCCGTCGTTGCTGATCATGGACGAGCCGACGACGGCCCTCGATGTGACCACCCAGGCCGTCGTCCTCGACCTCGTCGCAGAGCTCAAACGCGAGTTCGACTCGGCGATCCTCTACATCACCCACGACCTCGGGGTGATCACCAAGATCTGCGACTGCGTGGGCGTGATGTACGCGGGCGAGTTCATGGAGCAGGCGGAGCTGAACGAGCTCTTTAAGCGCCCGCTGCATCCCTACACGCTGGACCTTCTCGGGTGCGTGCCGCACTTCGACCCCACGCCGCAGAAGCGCTCCCTGGTGACCATCCCGGGCTCGATCCCGCGCGTCGACCGGCTGCCGCCGGGCTGCATCTTCGCGCCGCGATGCGGTTTCGCCGAGGAGGTCTGCACCGCGGCGCGACCGCCCCTGGCGGCAGTCGCGGACGGGCACTCGTCCGCCTGTCGGCGGTGGGCGGTGGTGCCGCCCCCCGCCGACTACCTGCGCGAGCAGACGGAGGCCGTGCGCGCGACCCAGGCGGAGTGCCTCACGCTGCAGGTCCTCGTCCACGCAGACGACGCCGAGGTCTACTTCAAGGCCCCCAAGGGCGTGGTCCGCGCCGTCGACGGCGTCGACCTCGAGGTGTGCGTCGGCCAGACGCTGGGCGTCGTCGGTGAGAGTGGCAGCGGCAAGACGACGGTCGCGCGCGCCATCATCGGCCTCACGCCGCGCACCGGCGGCTCGATCACGCTGCGAGGCGCGTCCCTTCCGGCGACGACGGCCAAGCGGCCGCGCTCGACGCTCAAAGAGATCCAGATGGTGTTCCAGAATCCGGATGCCTCGCTGAACCCCACGCGCAGTGTCGGCGACGCCATCATGCGGCCGCTGGTGCTGCTCGGCGGCCTGAATCGTCAGCAGGCCAGGGTGAGGGCGCTGGGACTGCTCGAGTCGGTGAGCCTGCCCGCCAGCTACTTCGACCGCCTGCCTCACGAGCTCTCCGGGGGCGAGAAGCAGCGTGTGGCGATCGCTCGCGCCTTCGCCGCCGAACCCAGCATCATCCTCTGCGACGAGCCCATCTCGTCGTTGGACGTCTCGGTGCAGGGCTCGCTGATGAACCTGCTCATGAAGCTGCAGGTCGAGAAGCAGACCTCATACCTGTTCATCTCGCACGACCTCTCGGCCGTACAGCACCTCTCCGACGTGATCGCCGTCGTCTACCTCGGGCACGTGATGGAGGTCGGCGACGCCACCACCGTCCTCACGCCGCCGTTCCACCCGTACACGGAGGCGCTGCTCTCGGCGGTGCCGCTCGCCGACCCGGACGTCAAGCAGAAGCCGATCCGCCTGGCCGGCTCCGTGCCGAGCGCGATGAACGTCCCGCCCGGCTGCCGCTTCCACCCGCGCTGCCCGCGCGTTCTCGGCGATATCTGCCGCGAGCAGGAGCCGCCGTGGCGCGAGGGTGAGGGCGACCACCGCATCTACTGCCATGTCCCGCTGGATGAGCTGGCGCGGCTCCAGGCCGAGACCCTCGTCCTCAACGCCGAGGAGAGCGCCTGATGGCCAGATTCATCCTCAGGCGCCTCGGGTTCATGGTCATGACCGTCGTGCTCGCCTCGATCATCATCTTCTGGGCGACGACGGTCCTGCCGGGTGACGTGGCCAGCCAGATCCTCGGGCGCTTCGCCACCGAGGAGGCCAAGAGCCAACTGCGTACGGAACTTGGGCTCGACAGGCCCGTCGTCGTCCAATACGTCTCATGGCTGGGCAACTACGTGCAGGGCGACTGGGGCGACTCGCCGAGCATGAACACCCTCGTGCGGCCCATCGTCTTCGAGCGCCTGGGCAACTCGCTCATGCTCGCCGTCGTCGCGTTCGTCTTGTACGTGCCGCTGGGGATCCTTCTGGGTTTGATCGCGGCCCTGCGCAAGAACACCTGGGTGGATCAAACGATCTCCGTCGGCTCGCTGGCGTTCATCGGCCTGCCCGAGTTCGTGAGCGGCCTCATCCTCATCGCGATCTTCGCCATCCAGCTCGATTGGCTCCCCGCGCAGTCGGCCATCCGGCCGGGCACGACATTCATCGAGGCCCTGCCGTACCTCATACTGCCGGCGATCACGGTCGCGCTGACGAGCCTCGCCTACGTCGTGCGCATGACACGATCGAGCACGGTCGACGTGTTGCAGATGGACTACGTGCGCACCGCCAACCTCAAGGGTCTGTCGCCGCGCAGGGTCCTGTTCACCCACGTGCTGCGCAACTCGCTCCTGCCGACGGTGACGGTGGTGGCGATCGGCATCGGCTGGCTGATCGGCGGCCTGATCGTCACCGAGTCGGTGTACGGGTACCCCGGTATCGGCCGTCTCCTGCTCTTCGCCATCCAGCGACGCGATCTCGTGCTCATCCAGGCCACCGCTCTCCTCATCGTGCTCATCTACGTTGTCGCGAACCTGATCGCCGACATCCTCTACGCGGTTCTCAACCCCCGGATCCGCTACAGCTGAGCGGGGGCAGCCTCGTCCGTCGGCAGGCGCAACCGCGCCTTTGAAGCGCCGGAGATGATCCGCGCGCTCACCGACCTGGAGCGCCGGCTGGCCAGCCCGACGGGTGACACGCGAACGGCACCGCCATCGCGCAGGGTGCCGCGGCGCCAGCAGGCGGGGGAGGCACCTAAAAGAGACCCCGTGGTTCGCCGTCTTCAGGCCGTGAGTCCGGCCGGCGGTCCGCATGACCGTGGCACTCACCGTTCAATTCCAGCATCGCGGCCCATTCCCGTATTCGGGAACGAAATCGCGTCCAGCTTTCTGGACAGACGGCGGCTTCGCTTGAAGCTGGGTGGCCTCGAGCGCAGATTGGATTCAGAAAGCGCGGGCGACCCCGTGCCCTGACAAACCCACCGCGAAGCGAGGCGGCATCGTGAACACACAGACCACGGCGGGACCGCGACTGGTACGTGCGCCTCGCGGCACCGAGATCAGCTGCAACGGCTGGCAGCAGGAAGCCGCCCTGCGCATGCTCATGAACAACCTCGATCCCGAGGTCGCCGAGGCGCCGGACGAGCTCGTGGTGTACGGCGGCGCCGGCAAGGCGGCGCGCGACTGGGCGAGCTTCGACGCCATCGTCGCCACCCTGCGCCGCCTCAAGGACGACGAGACCCTGCTCGTCCAGAGCGGCAAGCCCGTGGGCGTCTTCGAGACCCACGAGATGGCGCCGCGAGTGCTGATCGCCAACGCCAACCTGGTGCCCGACTGGGCCAACTGGGACGAGTTCCGGCGTCTGGACGCCCTGGGCCTGACGATGTACGGGCAGATGACCGCAGGGAGCTGGATCTACATCGGCACGCAGGGCATCCTGCAGGGCACCTACCAGACGTTCGCCGCCGCCGGCCAGACGCACTACGGCGCCGACCTGGCCGGCCGCCTCGTCCTTACGGCGGGCCTCGGCGGTATGGGCGGCGCCCAGCCGCTGGCCGTCACCATGGCCGGCGGCGTCGCGCTGTGCGTCGAGATCGACCCCCACCGCATCGCGCGCCGCCTCGAGACGGCCTACGTCGACGTCGCGGCGCAGTCGCTCGACGAGGCTCTGCATCTCGCCGACGAGGCCGTAAAGGCGAAGAAGCCGCTGTCCATCGCCCTGCTCGGTAATGCCGCCGACGTGTACCCCGAGCTCGTACGCCGCGGCGTCACCCCCGACCTGGTCACCGACCAGACCTCGGCGCACGACACGCTGAGCGGCTACGTGCCCAACCGCATGAGCCTCGACGAAGCCGTGGCGCTGCGGCGCGCCGACCCCGCCGAGTACGTACGGCGCGCCGTGGCCAGCATCGTCGTCCACGTTCAGGCGATGGTCGCCCTGCAGAAGGCCGGCGCGCACGTGTTCGACTACGGCAACAACATCCGCGGGGTGGCGAAGGAGGCCGGCTACGCCGAGGCCTTCGCCTTCGAAGGCTTCGTGCCGCTCTACCTGCGGCCGCTGTTCTGCCGCGGCAACGGCCCCTTCCGCTGGGCGGCGCTCAGCGGCGACCCTGCCGACATAGCCGCCACCGACGCCGCCCTGCTCGAGGTCTTCCCCGACAACGAGATGGTCACGCGCTGGCTCAAGATGGCCGCCGAGAAGGTCCACTTTCAGGGCCTGCCCTGCCGCATCTGCTGGCTCGAGTACGGCGAGCGCGCCAAGGCCGGGCAGATCTTCAACGAACTGGTGCGCAGCGGCAAGGTCAAGGCGCCGCTCGTCATCGGCCGCGACCATCTGGACTCAGGCTCAGTCGCCAGCCCCTACCGCGAGACCGAGAGCATGCGCGACGGCAGCGACGCGATCGCCGACTGGCCCATCCTCAACGCGCTCGTGAACACCGCCGCGGGCGCCTCGTGGGTGAGCTTCCACCACGGCGGCGGCGTGGGCATCGGCAAGAGCCTGCACGCCGGCATGGTCGTGGTGGCCGATGGCAGCGAGATGATGGCTGCACGCCTGCAACGTGTACTGACCAGTGATCCGGGCACCGGGGTGATGCGTCACGCCGACGCAGGGTACCCGGAGGCCATCGAGAAGGCTCGCGAGAGCGGCATCGATCTGCCGATGCTGACCGGATAGGGCGCTGGAGTCTGAAACGCCGTCACGGGGAAGGGGAGCGCGCTTTCACGGGCGGCGACATCCCGCCGGCGGGCTTGCACCTCCCCTTCCCTGAGGCCGCGCTCTGCGAGCGCCTGCCCAACATGGACGTCACCATGACCAGGGGCTGGCCCGAGGACGTGCCGCCGGAAGTCGGCCAACTGGCTCACGTCGTGGCTCTGCCCAGAGGGACCCGCAATCCGCTGCTCCTGACCCCGATCAACGGGAAGTCGCTGGCGCTCATCCAGGAGATGCCGGCGGTCTGGAGTCAGAAGGACGGCTTCGACGTCTCCGCCATGCCGCCGCCGCCGCAGCATGACGCCAAGGCGCTTGCGCCGCGAGGAGCCAGCGTCCGCCCTGACCAGCGAGCAGGGTAGGGCGGTCCGCGCCCGCGGGTGGGCAGCAGGAACGGAGCGGTAGGGAGCGTAGAATCAAGGCGTCGCCGCCACGGACATCAGCCGGGCGACGAACGACACGGAGGATGATGATGAACGCCACAGAGGACAGAGCGCCCGAGACAGCTCTGACCGCCCACGTCGCGCTGGACCTCGAGCTCTGCAAGGTCTGCGGCATCTGCATCGAACTGTGCCCTGAGGGCGTGTTCGACCGCGACAAGCTGGGCTATCCGGTGGCTGCGCGCAGCGAAGGTGTACCAGCGAGCGGAAAGACGCTCGTCGGCGCCTGATCAAAGGCACGCCTTGATCTGCTCCCAGGTCAAGGTCCACACCTCATTCGAGACGTCGCCTTACCTGTGTGGCGGGTCGACAGCATCGAGGGGGTTGCTGGAGATGTGGCCTCAGCGAACTGCGTCCGGATTGTCGCTCTCGGCGGCGTTGCCGCGCCGGGCCCGCGTCTGATCTCTGATCGACTTGGCGGGATGTTCGCGGCTCGCTGTAGACTCGGCCACAAACCCATCCAGCAGCTCGATGAGATCCCGTTCCGACCATTCAAGGGCGGCGTTCATCAGGTTTCCCGCGAGCACCGGGTCGCGCTGCGCGATTGCTTCCGCGATGGGGCGGTGGAAGTGGCCGATGTCGCGATCCTGGATAGGCAGCGTGTCCCATGGCACGCGCGAGTAGATCGCGTCGTACCAGCCGAAGAACGCTGTGCGCGTGCGGTAGATAGCATCAGCGAAGAACGGGTTGCCGGAGGCCTCCGCGACAGCCATATGGAATCGTGAGTCGATGGCTCGCCAAGAGCGGACGCTCCAGGCGGTCTCGTCAGCGATGGCAGTGATGTCCCGGATCGCCTTGGCATCGGCACGCTGTGCCGCGAGACGTGCTGCGGCAGGCTCAACGGTGCGGCGAAACTCGTAGCTCTCCGTGATCTCACGGTGGCTCGCGAGAATCTCGGCGGAGAGCCGCTGCTGCTGGACGGGGTGATCGGTGACGAACGTGCCCCCGCGCCGGCCGAGCCGAGTCTCGACCAAACCCTCCTCACTCAAAGTCCGTATCGCTGTGCGGATGGAGTCGCGACCGACGTGAAGTGTCTCTGCGAGCTTGCGTTCCGACGGGAGCCGTTCAGCGGGTGAAAGGCCCCCAAGGGTGATGAGTCGTCGCAATGAGTCGGCGACAAGTGTCGACGAGGAGGGTGCCAGCAATGGTCCGAGCTCGATGTCTGGTCTCGAGCGGGACTCGTCTTCATCCTGGGTCACTGCCCCTCCTCCCGAGTCGGCCGGCGGGCCCGCTGCGCAGCCTCGTCTGCGCGTCCTGGACAGCGCGGCTCCAAGGCAGTCGACCTCAGCAGCGGTGCCGGTGTGGGTACATGTGCCGCCCACCGATCGGCTCTCATCGCGAAGGCATGAGATGAGCTTCGCACAGGTCGCGTGGTGGCGCAAATATGGACACGCGAAACGGCCATTGATGCACACCGCCTTCTGGCTCAGCGCCTGGCTGCGACATCGCAGTCGCTCCTGAACGCATCGTCGGAGATCTCGAACTCGGTGACGTGCTCGCGATACTCGCACCACTCGTTGAGTTTGTGAGACTGAGAGACGATGGGCTGACGCGGCGCTCCTCAGGGCGCCGCGTCAGCCTCGCCATCAGTACTGGTCGACGCCTCGATGCATGATGCGCCGCGACGCGCGTACGCGCGCGTCGTCGGTCATCGCAGCCAAGTCATGGTCGAGGTGCTCGTCGTCTTCACGAAGAAGGCGTTCCACCGTGTGAGTTACGAGGGCGGGTGGGAACACGCCATCGTCCTCGTAGAGGTGGCGGCGCTCTGCCAACACTCGTGCGGCCGCCACGCAGCTTCTCGGCAAGGGCTCCACGCGCTCAAGGAGGCTGGGATCACGGAACGCGTCCCCACCGCACCGCGTCGCCGCGGCCATTTCCAGAGAGTCAGGGCTCGTGAGGCCCCAGTGGGCAGAGCAGGCTATCCCCGCAAGAAGGAGATGGCACTGAGCCGAGCCATCAGGCGAGCGTAGCTCAACGGTCTGACGCGGCTCTGCCGCGTGGTAGCGCTTGGGTTGCATGGGGTTCACGACCGCAGAAAGGTCCCGGCCCTGCTGCCATCCAAGGGGCACGCGTATGAGGGCAGAGCGATCGACGTCGCTCCACACGATGCGTGTCGGCGCCTCGTGGTTTGCCACCAGGCGGAGGTAGGAGGGCGGGACGGTGTTGCCGAAGGCTGACAGCGAGGATGCGTGATGCACGAGGCCGCCGATCAGGCGAAGCGCCTTCTCGGAGAGCGCCCCCTGTCGGTCAACCATCACGTTCCTGCCTCGGTCCCGCAGTTCCAAGTGGACGTGCATGCCGTTCCCGGCGACTCCCTCGTCGAGCTTGGGTGCGAAGGTGGCAAGCATCCCGTGCCGGTAGGCGACGTTGCGAATCACCCACTTGGCAACGGCTAGCACGTCACCCATCTCTTCCACGGGGCGGCTGAGGAGTTCTATCTCATGCTGCTCGGCAGTGCGCCCGGCGAGTCTGGGGTCGTCGGAGTGCACGGCTTCGATGTAGCCGACCTCGGCATGCGCGTACTTGACGGCTCCCGTGATCCGAGCAATGTGCCCAGCCATCTCGTTGACCACGTGCGATGTCTTGAAGAAGGGGGCTGAGGAATGGTAGCCGCCCTGCTTCTGGGGAGCGTAGAACCCGTTGTCCCTCTCACGCAGCAGGAAGAACTCGAGTTCGCCGAGTGCGTGTAGTTCCAGCCCGGTGGCATCCTGGAGGCGTTGGTGTGCGGCCCTCAGCACGTTGTCAGGGGTGATCTCGGCGAGCTGCCCGTCGCGGTCGAGGAAGCGGCAGAGCAAATCGAGGCTGGAAGGGTCGAAGGGACTCAGGAACGCCGTGCTGTAGACCGGCACTACGTAGAGGTCGGAAGCGCTGACATCGATCGCTCCGCGAAAGAGGGAAGAGCCGTCGACGCGTTCGCCCGTCGCCAGGATGCGCTCTGCCTCACCACGATCACCGAACGGCAGACGCAGCTCCTTCAGCTGGCCATCGCCGCTGGGGTAGTGGAAGGTGAACCATTCGAGCTTCCGTTCCTTGATCACGCGCAGGAGGTCCTCCCGCGTGAAGTCGCAGCGGGGTTTGTCGAGAAGCGCACACAGCGGTTCGGCGAGGGCCAGGGCATCGGTCATCGGGTACCTCCCTTGCTGCAAGATCAGTGACGAGCAGCCGGATTGACGGTCACTTCTGTTCGCGTTGCGAATGGCGACCTGGCGCTCGGTGTTCATCGTTACCCTCACGAGAAGGCCTTTTATAAGTACCACGTGACGCGCGTATCGTCAAGGGCGAAGCCGCGTGTCTGGGAGAAGAAGGCTGCTCACACCGGGTCGCAGACTCGATCTGGTGTGGCCGTTGCGCAGTAGGCCGTATGATCGGGAGATCTCGGGCGCCCATGCTGAGCGTGACCTGCTCACCCGGAGAACCGGCAGGTGATGAGGGCGCCGGGGGTTGTAATGGCCTGAAAGCAGGTCCTATTATGATACGTATGGACTGTGTCGGAGAAGCTTGCCCAAGCGGGAACGACGGACCTCTCGACGTCCGCTGGTCGCTCCTCGAGCGCATCGGTGCGAGAATCCTGACAGTCACTCTCGACGACGTGTCGTGTCGTGAGCGTCAGTGTCAGGTCAGAGCCGAGGGGCGCATCGCCAGCGGTCCTCCTCGCAGGGTCCGAGAGCGTGGTACGTCGCTTTCGCCATCGATGTCACGTTGCCACCGAGGGATGGCAGCGCGTGAAGACGATGGTCGCGCACACGCGCGAGCCGCGCGTCGTCGGTCGCGTCTGGTCTGCTTCCCGTAACGGTGCCGGGGGGTGCCGCGGCTCGGCGTTGACAGCCGAGTCGCGGTTCCGGGATCCTGTGCGCATTCAGATCGTCGGGCGCGGGCAGTGATGCGTTGCCAGCTGCAAGCGCTCGCTTCGGGGAGACTCTCAGCTGGCCCTGGCCTCGGGCAGCGCCGCCTGTAGTCCTCACGGCCCTCGAGGTCATGTCTCAGGAGCGCTCATCGAGCATCGCATGCCCAGGGGAGTCAGGCCACCGTTTGGCGACATGCTCCCGGCGTCATTTCTCAAGGAGACCATGAGGACCAGATCCACGAAGAGCCGATCTCCGGGGGCACCATCGACGCTCGCGTCACGGACGCGCGCCGCGCGCCGTGACAACCTGCGATCGTCGCGGTCAGCCGGCCCTGGTGCTCGACCGCACGCGCACCTACTACGGTCCCGGCCCCGACTGTGTGAGCATCCTCGGCCATCGCGATAGCGCCCTTAGCGCACCGCTGCTCGGCAACGTACGGGACGTCGTTCGGCTTGTCGATGCGCTCCCAGGTCTCGACTTCGTGATGTCCCAAGAGCAGGCGCACGCCCAATCTGCCCGCGTAGCATCGTTGCGGCGCCAAGGTCCGTAGCGGCGCTCGCCCAGTGGTCGCGCGCCGCTACGGACACGCCTATGATCGCGAACGCAGGGATGGCACAGGAACGGCCACCACCGATCCACTTGGGCGCCTGTGCAGGCCATTTCGCTTCGTCGTCGTGAGGGGTGTGCCTCTCATCAACTGCTTGACCTCTACAGGACTCTGTGAAAGGCTTACTAATAGGACCTATACGAAGGCCATTATGAAGGAGCTGACTGTATCGCCGGTAGTCCATCTTCCAGGCTACTCATGCGAGCGCTTCCGCGAGCTCAACGTCGAGGCCTTCCGGCTGGGCCGCCGCCTCGCCGCCGAGGCGTAGGCCGGTGGACCTGCTCGAGCACGAAGGCAAGGGCCTGTTCGCCGGCGCCGGCCTGCGCGTGCTGCTCTCGCGCGTGGCCATGACGCCGGCCAAGGCGCGCGTCGCGGCCGTCGAGCTGGGGTTGCCGGTCACCGAGCAGGGTAGGGCGGTCCGCGCCCGCGGGTGGGCAGCAGGAACGGAGCGGTAGGGAGCGTAGAATCAAGGCGGCGGCATCTGCATCGAACTGTGCCCTGAGGGCGTGTTCGACCGCGACAAGCTGGGCTATCCGGTGGCTGCGCGCAGCGAAGACTGCACGTCGTGCCTGCTCTGTGAGATCCACTGCCCGGACTTCGCCATCGAAGTGCAGCGCCGCGCCCGCAAGACGCCGGCAGCGGGTGCGACGGCGACGCCGGAGGCGATCGCCGAGGCCGCGAGCGGACGTGTGAAGGCGGCGCTCGCCGCTCGTCCAGACAACGACGAACGTTCCGTGACCGGCAGCGAATGCGGCGTCCACGGCGGGGGGGACGACTGACATGCCCACCTCACCGATCCTCATGCAGGGCAATGAAGCCGTCGCCGAAGGCGCTATCGCCGCCGGCGCGCGCTTCTTTGCCGGCTACCCCATCACGCCTTCCACAGAGATCGCCGAGACGCTCTCCCGCCGCATGCCCGAGGTCGGCGGCTCGTTCCTCCAGATGGAGGACGAGATCGCCAGCATCGCCGCGGTCTGCGGCGCCTCGCTGGCGGGGCTGAAGGCGCTCACCGCGACCTCCGGCCCCGGCTTCAGCCTCATGCAGGAGATGATCGGCTTCGCCGAGATGGCGCAGATCCCCTGCGTCATCGTCGACGTGATGCGCGGCGGGCCCTCCACAGGCCTGCCGACCGAGCCCAGCCAGGGCGACGTGATGCAGGCCAGGTGGGGCACGCACGGCGAGCACTCGGTGATCGCCCTCGTGCCCAGCAGCGTGGAGGAGTGCTACACGCTCACAGTTGAAGCCTTCAACCTCGCCGAGCAGTACCGCACCCCGGTCATCTTGCTCAGCGACGCGCTAATCGGTCACATGCGCGAGGCTGTCACGCTGCCCGAGCCGGGCAGTCTACGCATCGCCGAGCGCGGCACTCCGGATTGCGCCCCCGAAGAGTACGACACGGTGATGAGCGACCTCGACAATATCCTCCCCAGGCCGCCGCTGGGCTCGCCTTTCCGCGTGCACGTCACGGGCCTTGTGTACAACCGCAGGAGCGGGGCTCCCGAGACCGGCGACCCCGAGGTCGCCAGCGATCTGGGGCGCTACCTGCGCGAGAAGATCTACCACCATCGCGACGCCATCGCGCGTGTCGAAGAGTACGAGATGGAAGATGCCGAGGTAGCCATCTTCGCCTATGGCTCGGTGGCGCGCTCGGCCAAGGCCGTGGTCAAGTGGGCGCGTGCCCAGGGCGCCCCGGTGGGCCTCGTGAGACCGATCACCTTGTGGCCCTTCCCGACGCTGGCCGTCGACCGCATGGCCGAGCAGGTGCGCACCGTCATCGTGCCCGAGATGAACATCAAGCAGATGAGCTGGGAGGTGCAGGCCGCGGTGGCCGGGCGCGCCAAGGTCGTCGACTTCGGTCGCGTGGACGGCAAGCTCATCACTCCGGCGCAGATCGAGGAGCTGGTCAAGGCTGAGTTCTACTACCACGATTGGGAGAAGTCATGAGCGCCCTTGTCGACGAACAGCTGCTTGAGAGACCGCCCGAGGGCGACGACAAGCTGCCGCGGATCACGCCGCACAAGACCAGCGAGATCGTCCCGTGGCTGCGCACTCCGAAGACGATCTGGTGCCCGGGCTGCTCCAACGGGACCATCACGCGCGCCCTCATCGATGCGATCCTCGGTCTCGAGCTCGATCCGGAGAAGGTCGTGGTCGTGGCCGGCATCGGCTGCAGCGGCCGCATCGCCTCGTACCTCGAGTACTCCACCGTCCACAGCGCCCACGGCCGCGCTCTGGCCGTGGCCACGGGAGTCAAGGTCGCCGACCCGTCGCTTCACGTCATCGTCGCCATGGGCGACGGCGACTGCTCGGCGATCGGCGGCAACCACTTCATCCACGCGGCGCGGCGCAACATCGACCTCACCGCGCTGATCTTCAACAACTCGATCTACGGCATGACCGGCGGGCAGATGAGCCCCACCACGCATACCGGCGACAAGTCCACGACGAGCACGCGTGGCAACGTGGAGGCCGCCTTCGACCTCTCCGAGCTGGCTCACGCCGCGGGGGCGACCTACGT
>JAPLCM010000309.1 GCA_026392275.1 Actinomycetota bacterium
GGGAAGACCTCGCGCACCTTGCCGATCGTGACGCTGCCATACGTGTGGCGCCAGTCCGGCTGGGGGATGGTGTTGAGCCACACCGAGTGTCCGAAGTGCGACCGCAGGCGCCGCAGCCACTCGATGCCGGGCTCGTCGTTACCGAAGCCCCACCAGATGATGCCGTCGCGGCTCAGCAGCTCGCTGGGCGCCATGGCCGCGTCACCGACGATGATGAGCTTGTAGTCGCCGGGCAGCTCCTGGAGAACTCGGCGCGTCGAGATCGCAGTGCTCAAGCTGCAACTGGTGTCGAGGTAGAGCCAGTCGTAGACGCAGTTGTGGAAGTAGTAGGTGCGCAGGGCCTTGAAGTGCGTGCTGCGGTCGACGGCGCTGAAGAGCTGGCTGCAGAGGCCGATGTACGGATGCATCGATCCGCCGACGTCCATCAGCAGCAGCACCTTGACGGCGTTCTTGCGGCTTTTGCGCCAGACGAGGCTGAGGCGGCCGGCGTTGCCGGCCGTCTCCTCGATGGTCTCGTCGAGGTCGAGCTCGTCGGCGACGCCCTCGTTGCGCGATGAGAGCCGACGAAGGCGCCGGAGGGCGAGCTCGAACTGCCGCACGCCGACCTCCTGGTCGGTGCGGTAGCCGCGGTAGCGGCGCTCGCCGGCGACTTTCACCGCCGACCGGTGGAGACTCTCGCCGCCGACGCGAATGCCGCCGGGGTGGTGGCCGGAATGACCGAACGGGCTGGTGCCGCCGGTGCCCACCCAGCGGCTGCCACCGTGATGGGCCTCGTCCTGTTCGGCGAGGCGCTCGCGGAACATCCGTTCGAGCGCCTCGAGGTCGAGATCCTCGAGCGCGGCGGCCAGCAGGCGCCGTTCCTCGTCGCTGAGGCCGGGCATCTGGAGCGGGTCCGCGAGCCAGTCCCAGACTTCGTCTTCGATCTGCGGCGGTGTGTCGATGCCCTTGAACAGCGCCTCGAACGCCTGGTCGTACTGGTCGAAGTAGGCCTCCGACTTGACGAGGATGCTGCGCGCCACGGCGTAGAACTGGTCGAGGCCGGCGGGGGCGAGCCCGAGGGCCAGAGCACGCATGAGCGCCAGCCACTCCGTGACGGTGACGGGCACGCCGTAGAGGCGCAGCAGGAAGAAGAAGTCGGTGAACACGGGCGGCCGGGCTCGCTACCTCCGCCGGCCGCCCGCGAGTGCCCGCTGCGCGACGTCGACGTCGTGATCCTTCTTGAGCAGCACGCCCATGAACGGCAGGCGTGTGGCGATCTCCTGCGGGTCGACCCCGCCGCGGGCCAGCGCCTGCACCCAGTCGATGAGCTCGCTGGTGCTGGGCTTCTTCTGTAGACCCGGCACGTCGCGCAACCAGTAGAAGGCCTGGATGGCGAGGTCGAGAAGCCGCTTGTCGAGCCGGGGGACGTGCACGTGCACGATGCGCCGCATCATCTCGTCGTCGGGGAACTCGATGTAGTGGAAGACGCAGCGGCGCAGGAACGCGTCGGGCAGCTCCTTCTCGGCGTTTGACGTGATGAGCACGATCGGCCGGTGTACGGCCGCGACGGTCTCATGGGTCTCGGGGATGCTGAATTCCATCTGGTCGAGCTCCCACAGCAGGTCGTTGGGGAACTCGAGGTCGGCCTTGTCGATCTCGTCGATGAGCAGCACGACGCGCTGCTCGCTCTTGAAGGCCTCCCCCAGCTTGCCGGGCTTGATGTACTGGGAGATGTCGCTGACGTCGCGGTCGCCGAACTGGCCGTCGTAGAGGCGCTGCACGGTGTCGTAGAGGTAGAGTCCGTCCTGGGCCTTGGTCGTCGACTTCACGTTCCAGACGATCAGCGGCATGTCGAGGCCGCGGGCGATGCTCTGGGCGAGCATGGTCTTGCCGGTGCCCGGCTCGCCCTTGATCAGCAGCGGGCGGCTGAGCTGGACGGCGACGTTGACCGTCTGCATGAGGTCGGGGGCGGCGATGTAGTCGCTGGTCCCCGAGTAGGTGAGGGGCTGGCTCATGGCCTGCGCTTTCGATCGTGGGCGCGAGCGGGGGGCGGCCGGAGGCCGCCTGCAGAAGCTTAGCAGAGGCCGGCGGCAGCCGTCAGAGGCTCTGGACGGTCGGCGCAGACCGGGCCTGTCTGAGCCATGCTGACGGAGTCGCGCCAGGCGGTCCCGGAAAGCCTGCCGGGAGGCTCACGATTGGTCATCCCGTACCTGTGAGTCGACTGGCGTTCGGTCTATACTAGGTGTGGAAGAGGCCGCATCGACAGGAGGGAGACCACGCGATGGCACCCATGCCGACCTTCTCACAATCGGCGAGCCCGGATACGATAGAGGGCGTCTTGCAGCGCTGCAACACGTTCGAACCCCTGAGCGACGAGCGCATCGCCGAGCTCGCGGCAGGCGCCGAGATGCGCTCCATCGCCGAGGGTCAGGCGCTGTTCGAGAAGAGCTCCGAGGCGCGGGAGCTCTTCGTGGTGGCGAGCGGCCGTATCACGGTTCGTCTGGCCACGCCGGCCGGGCAGGTGATCGAGGTGTACGATGCCGGGCGCTACAGCCTGACCGGCTGGTCGGCTCTCGTGGCGCCGCATGTGTACCTTGCCGAGGCGGACGCGCTCGAGGCCACCACCGTCGTCGTGCTGCAGGCGGACGACGTCGAAGAGGTCCTCCTTCGTGAGCCGGCTGGCGGCTACGCGGTCATGAAGAAGGTCGCGGGCGTCCTCGCGGTGCGTCTGCGTGACCTCAGGGAACAGCTGATCGAGCAGCTCGGCGACTGAGCGGCCGGCACGGCCGTCGCCGACGGCCGTGCGGCCTCAGATCCGCAGGCCCGACGACCACGGCGACCGCTTCTGCGCCGCGGCGACTTCCCTCAGGGCCTCCTGGAGGGTCACGCGGGTCAGTGGCCGCAGGTTCGCTACGTCGATTACGTTGTGTGGGGCGAGGCCGGCCTGCAGGAGCCGTGCGTGATGCCGGAGCTGCAGCTGCGTCATGCTGATGAACGCCTCGCGCAGTGATCGTTCGCACGTGGTGTCGCCGCCGCACGCCTCGCGCACGGCTTCCAGGCGCTCGAGGGTCGTCGGTGCCGTGATCCCCCTTGAGAAGGCGTGGTAGCGGGCCAGGTTCTGGATGGGGATGAGCCCATCCTTCTTGATGTCGAGGCTGCCTTCGATGCGCTGCCAGAACCCCAGCGGCGGGCGGACCTTCGCGCCCAGTAGCTCGAGGCCCTTGAGAAAGCGCGGATGGCGGGGGGCCTCGCGCATGATGTCGGTGAGCGCCAGGTCTACCTGGAGCTCGCCGGCGACCTGGCGGTAGTCGAAGGCCACGCTCGCGCGCGCCATGCGCTCGAGGTCGCGCCCCTGGAGGCAATCCGTGAAGACCGCCTGCCACCGCGACAGTGACATGCGCCACTGGGCGGTACGGGCCAGGACCCCGTGCGGGTCGACGGCAAAGCCGCAGCGCACGAGGCCGGCGTTGACTTCTTCAGCGACGAGCCGGTAGAACTCGTCGACCGCCGGGTCGTCGGTATCAGCGTAGGCGAGCCCGTTGTCTTGGTCGGAGGCCAGGGTGAGCTCGCTGCGCGCGCCGCTGCCGAACACCAGCCAGGCGTAGGGTACCGGTGGCTCGCCGTGTCGCGCCAAGGCGAGTTCGAGCAGGCGCGCCGTCATCGTGTCGCAGAGCACCGTGAGCACGCGCGTCAGCGATGGCGCGTCGAGGTGGGCGTCGAACAGGTCGAGGAAGAGCTTGGGCATGTCGGCGGCGGCGTGGTACAGGTCTTTCTCGGTGCCGGCGGACTGGATCGAGCGCCGTAGCGCGAAGGGGCTTCGCGCCTCGAGCGTCATCAGGTTGCTCGCCGAAAGGATGCCCACCACCGCACCGCGCTCGTCGAGCACGGGAAGATGGTTCACGCCGGCGACCATCATGGCGATGCTGGCCTCCGGCGCCAGGACTTCGGCGCCGATGGTGTGGACCGGTGTCGTCATGATCGCGCTCACCGGGGCATCGCGCGAGACGCCGCCGACGACGACCTTGTTGCGCAGGTCGACATCGGTGACGATGCCGAGCCCGCCGGGGGTTCGCACGAGGATCGCTGAGCGCTTCTCGTCGATCATCAGCTTGCCGGCCTCGCGGATGGTGGTAGCGGGATCGCAGAACACGGGCGCGCTGCGCACCACCTCCATGACGGGCCGCGTGCGCACGTCGGGAAGGGCGCTCATCGAGCGTGCCGCCTGGAGCAGCCGCTCGCGCTGGTTACCTGCCAGCCACTTCACCCCTTCGGGCCGGCTCAGCAGTTCGACGGCGACGTTCCTGGGGATGGCATAGATGATCGTGTCGCTGCGAGCTCGCACCGTGAACTCGGGGGCGAGGCCCGTGAGCAGCGACGGGTGCCCGAATATCTCGCCGCTCGTGAGCACGGCGACCATGGCTTGTTTGTGGAGCAATTCCAGCGCGCCATCGTGGACCAAATACAGTTGGGTGCCCGGCAGCCCGTTCTCGATGAGCACGAAGCCGCCGGCCGGCACGAGCCGTTCCTCTACGGACTCGGCGACGCGTTCCAGCTCCGCGGGATCGAGGCTGGCAAACGGCGCCAGGCGCGCGAGAAAACGGACGCGCTCGTCGGGGGGTTCCATATCGAAGAGGCGCTCGCTCACGACCGGCGCCTATCGCGCATTCGGGACGAGGAGGCCGCGGCTCCGCAGGTGGTCGAGACTGGCGAGCACCGAGGCCTCATCCTTGTGTTCGAGGACGATGCTCGCGCCGGCGGCCCGAGCCACCGCGAGGATGGGCTCGATGTCGATGACGCCCGTGCCCAGAGGATGATGGTGGTCGCCGCCGTGGTGGCCCAGGTTGTCGTGCAGGTGCACGTGCCTGAGGTCCGCCAGGGGGTCGCTGAGCCAGTCACCGAGCGTGCCGGTCATGGCCGCGTGACCGGTATCGAGCGCCAGTCCGAGCCCCTTGAGGTCGAGATCGCCCGGGGCGATGAAGTGCGAGTGCTTGCGGAACGGCATGTTCTCCACCGCGATCGGCAGCCCGATTTCATCCTGGAGCGCGGCCAGCTCCTCGAAGGCGCGCTCCAGCGACGCCGCGACCTTGGGTTTCCACCCCCGCGCGCGACGCTGCAGGTCCGGGTGGACGACGTACAACTGGGCACCGAGCTCCGCGGCCACCCACATGTGGCGCCGGTGCACGTCGATCGCCCCGCGATGCTTCGTCGCCGAGCGGCTGCCGAACTCGAAGTGCGCGAACGGGCCGTGGACCGTGAACGGCAGGCCCGCGACCGCGATGACGCGCACGTTGATGGGATCGAGCAGGGAGTGGCGCCCAAGGGAGAGGATCTCGGCCGACGGCGCAAGCTCCGCGATGCGCAGCAAGGCGGCGCCGAGCGACAACCCGTGGTAGGCGCCCGTAGAGATGCCGATGTCATGGTCAGCCACCACAGTCCGAGTATTGCACAGTCGGGGCGTGAGGAGACGCGTCAGGCGATGAGCCCTTGACCTCGCAGATAGGCCAGACTGGCGGCGACATCGTCGGCGCTGTCCATCTCGAGGACGATCGAGGCGCCGACGGCGCGCGCCGCGGCCAGCACCGCCGCAGCGTCGACCACGCCGGCGCCCACCGGCAGGTGCGGGTCGTCGAGGTCACCGAAGCCGAGGTTGCTGTGCAGGTGGACGTGCCGCCACTTGGGGGGCGGCACGGCAAGGAAAGCGTCGAGGGTGCCGCTGATGGAGGCGTGGCCGACGTCGAGGGCAAAGCCGAGCCCCCGCAGGTCGAGGTCGCCGGGTGCCGTGAAGTGCGAACAGCCGGCGCCCGGCATGTTCTCGACGACGATCGGCATGCCGCTCTCGCTCTGCAGCTCGCGCAGGGCATCGAAGGAGCGCTCGAGGGCGCTGATCACGGCCGCGTCGGGCCAGGTCGGCTCGGGCCGCTCGTCCGGGTGCACGAGGTACAGGGTGGCGCCGATCTCGAGGGCCGCGTCGAGGTGCCGGCGGTGTTCGTCGAGCGCCTTGAGCCGCCCCGCCTCGGACACGTCGCCGAGGCTCGTGTAGCCGAAGGGGCCGTGAACGGAGCACGGCAGACCGGCCGCGAGCGCGGCGCGCCGGTTGCGTGGGCTGAGGAGGGTGTGCAGACCGAACGAGCGGATCTCCGCGGACGGTGCGATGGCGGCGATGCGCTCGAGCGCCGGCGCAAGGACGACCTCCGCGTAGGCGCTGCTGGAGATGCCGATGTCATGGGGCGGGTGCACGGGGCTCAAGTATGGCAGATGGGCGCGGCTCGCGCCGCGGGCGGCCCGGGAGGGCTTGAGGGCCGCCCGCGGCGGGTACGGTCCGGTCATGGATTCTTCACCGCGCAAACAATCGCCAGTGTTGCCTGGACTGTATACACGGCTGGCCGGGATCGGGGTCGTGGTTGAAGGCTATGGCATCGAGCGTCACGAACTGGACGTCTCCAGCGGCTTCCTGCGCGTGACGACGACTGTGGTGCTGCGCGGCGGCGGCCATGAGGGCCGCGGCGAAGACGTGACCTACGCGGCCGAGGATCACGAGCCCTACCCGCAGGCGCTGCCGCTGGCGGGAGCGTGGACGCTGGACGGCTTCTCGCAGCGTCTGGGCGGTCTGGACCTGTTCCCCGACAGGCCGCCGCGGCTCGAGTTCTTCCGCTTCTACCGGCGCTGGGCCTTCGAGAGCGCCGCGCTTGACCTGGCCCTGAGACAGCAGGGCCAGAGCCTGGGCGCGGCGCTGGGCCGCGACTACCGGCCGCTGCGCTTCGCGGTGTCCACGCGTCTCGATATCACCCCATGGCTTGTCGTCGACCCGGCGCTCGAATTCAAGCTGGACCCGACGCCCGAGTGGGACGCGCAGACGATGAAGCGAATCGCCGCCACCGGCCGCGTGCGCGTGCTCGACTTCAAGGCGTTCTACGAAGGCTCGCCAGTCGACAATCCGCCTGACCCGGTGCAGTACCGCGCGGCGGCGGAGGCGTTCCCCGAGGCGATCCTCGAGGACCCGGCGCTGGGAGGGCCTGCGCGCGCTGCGCTGGACGGCGAGGAAGGGCGCTTCAGCTTCGACGCGCCGATCCACTCGTGGGCCGACGTGGAGGCGGTTGCGGAGCGCGCCTTCGCGGGCCGGCCCCTGCCGCTGCGTCACCTCAACATCAAGCCATCGCGGTTCGGGAGCATCAGCGCGCTGTTCGACTGCGTCGAGCGCGCGCAGGCCGCCGGCACGGAGCTCTACGGCGGCGGCCAGTTCGAGCTCGGTGTGGGCCGCGATCAGATCCAGGCGCTGGCCAGCCTGCTGTACCCCACGGGGCCCAACGACGTCGCCCCGCGTGATTATCACGGCGACGCCCACGCCGGCGTCCCGCGCAGCCCGCTCGAGCCGCTGGCGCAAGCGCCGGGGTTCGGCTTCGCCTTCCGGCGCTGAGCGCGACCGCCGCGTCAGACCGGCGACACGATCCCCCGCCGCTCGAGATAGGCGACGCTCTCGGCGATGGCCGTCTCGCCCAGCAGCAGAAGGATGACGCGCGCCCCAGACTGGCGTGCCCTGCGCACCACCTCGCCTGCGTCGATGATGCCCCGGCCCAGCGGCAGGTGCGGATCGCCGGCGTCGTCAGGCCCGCGATCGTCGTGCAGGTGGACGTGAGCCGGCTCGTCATGCGGCTCCTTCAGGGAATCGTGAAGGGTGCCGCAGATGGCGGCGTGGCGGGTGTCGAGGATGAGGCCGTGCTCGCGCTGCAGCTCCTCGAGCTCGGCGAAGGTGCGCTTCAGCGCAGCGACGACGCGCGGATCGCCGGGGAGGGCACGGCCGCTGTAGTCGGGGCGTACCACGTAGGTGAGCGCCCCGATCTCGGCGGCCGCCTCGTGGTGCCGCCGGTGGACCTGCACCGCGTGCCGCCGCGGCGAGCAGACTGTGATCGTCGGCCGGGAGCTTCGTCGCAAGGAGAAGCGTGCCTCTGCTCCAGGGGCTCACGTCCCGC
>JAPLCM010000263.1 GCA_026392275.1 Actinomycetota bacterium
TGCCGAGGCCGGGCTGCGGCTCCTTCACGAACTCGGGTTCTGGGGCGTCAGCCAGGTGGAGTTCAAGCGCGACCCCCGCGACGGCCGCTACTGCCTCATGGAGGTCAACGCGCGACACTGGCTGTGGCACTCACTGTCCACAGTCTGTGGCGTCGACCTCTCGTACGCCGCGTACGCGGACGTGATCGGGCGCCCGTTCTCCGCGCCCCGCCAGATCGACGGGCCACGCTGGGTGCTCACCATCACCGACACCCGCGACGCGGTGGGCGAGATCCTCGGCGGCGAGCGCAGGGTAGGGCCCTGGCTGAAGAGCTACCGCGGCGTCAAGCAGGACGGCGTACTGTCGTTGAAGGACCCGCTGCCGGGAGCGCTGCTCCTGGGGCGCGAGCTCAAGAGCGTGCTTCGCTCCTCCGCCGTCGGCAAGGTCGCACTGCGCGCCACCCGTGGCCGACGCGGCACGCGCGAGGAGATCTGAATGGCCGCGCCGGCGATTCTGGACGTCTACGTCGACGCGCCGGCCGCATTCAAGCCGCGCGCGGAGTGGGTGCTCGGCACGCTTCTGGCGCCGCTGGGCCGGCGTGTACGGCTGGTCGGCGAGCACGAAGCCGCAGGCCGCTGCGCGCTCGCCTACGCGCCGGCGCCTCTCGCCGGCGTGCCGACGATCGCCTGCGCTACGCCCGCGATGGACCTGTTCGAACAGCGACAGCCAATGCAGACAGGCGCGTTCACGCGGCTGACGACACCCGTCGGGGACGCCGTCGGGGCCTTTGCGGCCGCGGCCGGCGGTGGCTTCTGCCTGCCGTTCGACCTCGTCTCCTCCGCCTTCGTGCTCCTGGCCTGCTGGGACGAGCGTACCTCGACGCTGCGCGACCGCTTCGGCCGTCTGCCGTACTCCGCCGGCGTGTTCGCCGCCAATCCGGCGCTCAGGATCGAGGAGCCCGCCGTGGACGGCTACGTCGCCCTGCTGCGTGCTCTGCTCGCCCCGCGCCTGGACGAGCTCGGGCTCGAGGGATTGCCGCCGAGCGGCTGGATGTGGAGCGACGGGCCGGCCGCCTCCGGCGCCTTCGCCGTCGCCCTCACGCACGACGTGGACAACCTGTGGCGCTGGACGCCGCGCGGCTTCGCCGCCAGCGGCGTGCGCGGCGCCCGCGCCCTGCACCACGGTGACCGCGGGGCCCTGCGCCGCGAGCTCGGCGATCTGCGCGAGTGGGCCACCGTGCACCTGCCGCGGCGCAGCGACCCCTTCTGGACCTTCCCTCGCCTGCTCGGAGGTGAGGACGAGCGCGGCGTCACGTCCACGTTCTACATCATCGCCAGCCATTCCCACCGACAGGACGGCAACCAGCCCGGGACCTACCGGCGGCGCATCCCGGCGGCGCTCGACATGCTGCGCCGCGGGCGCCGTGAGGTCGGCCTGCACGGCAACGACGCCGACCGCCGTAGCGCCGCCGCGCTGCGGCGAGACCGCGGCGATCTGGCGCGCCGGGCCGCCGCCGACATCGCCGGCGTCCGCTACCACTACCTGCGCTGCCTGTACCACGAGACGCTGCGCCTCGTCGAGGACGCCGGCTTCACGTACGACACGAGCCTGGCTTTCGCCGAACATGAGGGCTTCCGCTGCGGCGCCTCGTTCCCGTTTCACCCCTACGACCTCGAGGCGGAGCGGCCGCTGCGCCTGCTCGAGCTCCCCCTGGCCATCATGGACACGAGCCTCATGGGCCGGCGGTACCGGGCGCTGGACGCCGCTGGGGCCGAGCGCGCCTGCCGCGACCTCCTGTCGCGGGTGCGCGCCGGCGGAGGCGGCGTCGCCGTCCTGTGGCACAACAACCGCTTCGACCGCCGCTCGGCGCAAGGCTACGACGACGTCTACTGGCGCCTCGTGGACTGGGCTCGTGCTGAGGGCGGCCTGGTGACCTCGGCAGGAGAGATCGTGCGACGCTGGCAGCAGAACCTGGGGGAGGGTGTCACATGATCCGCGTCGTGCACCTCTCGGTGGTCCACACGCCCGACGACCCGCGCATCTACGGGCGCGAGTGCCGCACGCTGGCCGACGCCGGCTACGACGTCACGTACATCGCCCCCGGGGCGCCGGCGGGCCGCGACGAGCACGGCATCCAGCGGCGGCCGCTGCCGCGACGCGGCCGCAGCAGCCGCTGGCTGAGCGTCCGCGAGATCGTCGCCGAGCTGCGCCGCCTGCGGCCACACGTCCTGCACGTGCACGACCCGGAGCTCCTCACCCTTTTCCCGGTCGCGCACGCGCTAGCTCCCCGCCTCGTCTACGACATGCACGAGTACCTGCCGGAACAGGTGGCCATCAAGCCGTACATCCCGTCGTCCGTGCGCCCTGCGGCCGCGCGCCTCACGGCCGTCGCGCAGCGTGACCTGGCGCGCTTCGGCGACGGCGTGATCTCGGCTGCCCCGCTCCAGCTCCGGGCCCTGGGCGCCAAGCCGGCGCTCCGCGCGGCGCTTCTCAACTATCCGCGGTTCAGCCGCTTCACCACGCTCGCGGCGCGGCCGGAGCTGCTTGCCGACGCGCGCTTCAAGCTGGTGCACGTCGGCGGTCTCTCAGAGGGACGCGGCCTCTTCCTGATGCTCGACGTCATGGCCGCGCTCGGCCCCGACTTGCCCGTGGTGCTGTACCTCGCCGGCCGCCACGCCGACCCGGCCGACGCGGCCGCCGTGCGAGCGCGCGTGGAGGCGGAGCTCCCGGGCCGCGTCGTGCTGCTCGGGGAGCTCCCGCCGAAAGACGTCCCCGGCTACCTCTCCGCGGCCGATGTGGCCTGGTCGCCGATCCTGCGCGGCCCGCAGTTCGAGCTGCCCAACGTCCTCACCAAGATCTACGAGGGCATGGCCGCCGGGTGCGCCACGCTGGTCAGCGACTTCTCCGATCACGGCGACCCGATCCGCCGCGAGCGCTGCGGCCTCGCGGTGCCGCCCACCGTCGAGGGCCACGTCGACGGCGTGCGGCGCCTGCTCGCCGACCCGCACGAGTGTGCGCGCATGGGCGAGCGCGGCCGCAGGGCGGTGCGCGAACGCTACTCGTGGGAGGCCATCGAAGGGCATCTGGTAGACTTCTACGCCGAGCTCTGCAAAGGACTTTGAAGGAGAGTGGACGTCCTGTGAGCATCCGGCACTTCCAGAACGTACTCGTGCTCGCCCCGCACACCGACGACGGCGAGTTCGGCTGTGGCGGCACCATGGCGCGCCTCATCGAAAGCGGAGTCACGGTGACGTACGCCGCCTTCTCGACGGCCGCGAAGTCGGTACCCGAGGGCTTCCCCAAGGACGTGCTCAAGCACGAAGTCCGCGCTGCCACGTCGCTGCTGGGCATCGACGAAGCCCACCTGAAGGTCTACGACTTCGAGGTCCGCACCTTTCCGCAGATGCGCCAGGAGATCCTCGAAGAGATGATCGTCCTGCAGCAGGACCTCAAGCCCGACTGCGTCATGATGCCGGCGCTCATCGACCTCCACCAGGACCACAAGACGATCGCCGAGGAGGGCCTGCGCGCCTTCAAGCGCACCACGGTGCTGGCTTACGAGATCCCCTGGAACAACCTCAACTTCTCCCACCAGGCCTACGTGCGGCTCGAGAAGCATCACGTGGACAAGAAGGTCGGGGCGCTGGCCTGCTACGAGAGCCAGGGGCACCGCAACTACACCAACGAGGACTACATCCGTAACCTCGCGCTCACCCGCGGCATCGACGTCGGCCTCGACTTCGCCGAGGTGTTCGAGGTCTACCGCTGGATCCTCTAGCGCCCGGCCCCGCGCCCGCCCCGCACGCATGACCCTGCCCCCGCTGAAGGTCGTCCTCACCGCCTCCGGCTGCCCGGGCGCAGCGACTCTCATCCGCATGCTCAGGGCCAACGGCGAGCGCGAGCTGCGCATCGTCGGCGTCGACGTGCGCGCCGACGCCGTGGGGCGCTTCCTCTGCGACGACTTCGCGACCGTCCCGCCGGGAGCCGACGACGAGTACGTGCCGGCCCTGGCCACCGTGGTCGCGCGCGAGCGCGCGGACGTGCTTCTGGTGCAGTCGTCGGCCGAGGTCGGCCCGGTGGCGCGCTCGCGCGCCACGTTCACCGACCTCGGCGCCCACGTCCTGGTCGCCGCCCCCGAGGCCGTCGCCCTGTGCACCGACAAGGCGGCCCTTTACGCCGCGCTGCAGGGTACGACGGTGGCGCAGCCGAAGTCCGTCGTGCCCGCCTCGCTGGACGAGTTCGTGGCCGCCGCCCGCGACCTCGGCTACCCGCACGCGCCGGTATGCTTCAAGCCGCCCATGGCCAAGGGCTCGCGGGGCTTCCACGTTCTGCAGCCACGCGTCGATATGGCCCACCAGTTGCTCGCTGAGCGTGGCGGCAACCTCCCTCTCACGCTGGACGGCTTCGTCGCCGCCTTCCGCGACGTGCGGCCCTTCCCGCGCCTGCTGCTCATGGAGTTCGTCGAAGGGCCCGAATACACGGTGGACGCGCTCGCCGGCGCCGGCGAGGTCATCCTTCACCAGACCAAAACGCGCGAACAGATCAGCGCCGGCCTGGCGATGGCGTTCAAGACCGTGGACCGCCCCGAGCTCGTGCGGGTCTCCGGCGAGATCTGCCGCACCGCGGGCCTCGACTGGTTCGTCAACATCCAGTTCAAGGGCGACAGACTGCTGGAGGTCAACCCGCGCGTCTCGACCTTCGTGTACCAGGAGGACTTCAACCTCCCGTACCTCGGCATCAAATACGCCCTCGGCGAGCTCGACCGCGAAGCGCTCGCGCTCGCCCAGGCTGCCGTGCGCCCGTCGCGCCGCACGGTGCGCTACTACGACCAGCTGTTCTGGGACGCCTGAGCGCATGCACATCCTCTTCCTGAGCCACTACTTCGTGCCCGAGAACAATGCCCCAGCGGCGCGCGTGCACTCCCTGGCCCGCGAGTGGACCCGCCTCGGGCACCGCGTGACGGTGATCACCGGCGCGCCCAACGTACCCACCGGAGTGGTCTTCGAGGGGTACCGCAACCGCCTCTACCAGCAGGAGTGGATCGACGGCATCCGCACAGTGCGCGTGTGGACGTACCTGGCGGCCAATCGCGGCCGCCTGCGCCGAGGCTCCAACTTCCTCTCCTACCTGGTCACCGCCGGGGCAGCCGGGGCGCTGCTGCGCCCCCGCGCCGACGTGGTCATCGCCACATCGCCGCAGTTCTTTGCCGGCTGCGCCGGCGTACCCGTGAGCCGGGCTCACGACGCGCCCTTCGTCCTCGAGATACGCGACATCTGGCCGGCGTCGATCGTCGCCGTCGGAGCGCTCCAGGAAGGGCGCATCGTGCGCACGCTCGAGAAGCTCGAGCGCGAGCTCTACGCCGCAGCCGACCACATCGTCACGGTGGGCTCCGGCTACAGGCAGCACCTTCTCGAACGCGGGGTACCCGACGCCAGGCTCGACGTGATCACCAACGGCGTGGACGCCGCCCTGTTCGTGCCGCGCCCGCCGGACGAAGCCCTGCGCGCTCGTCTTGGCCTGAGCGGAAAATACGTGCTGACCTACGCCGGCACGGTGGGGATGGCGCACGGCCTCAACGTCGTGCTGCGCGCCGGGCACCGCCTTCGCGAGCACGGGCGCGACGACATCGTCCTCCTCGTGGTCGGCGACGGCGCCCGGCGCCCCGAGCTCGCGCAGGCCGCCCGCGAGCAGGGCCTGCGCAACGTCGTGTTCACCGGCATGGTGGGGCGCGCCGAGCTGCCGGCATACCTGGCGAGCAGCGACGCCTGCCTCGTGCACATGCGCGACACGGCGCTGTTCTCCTCGGTGCTGCCGTCCAAGATCTTCGAAGACGCCGCCATGGAGAAACCCGTCATCGCCGGGCTGCGCGGAGAAGGCTGCGACATCATCGCCGCCGCGGACTGCGGTATCGTGTTCGCTCCCGACGACGACACCGCGCTGGCGGCGGCCGTAGAGCGCCTCGCCGACGACCCCGAGGAGGGCCGCCGGCTCGGCCGCAACGGCCGCCGCTTCGTGCTCGAGCACTACGACCGCCGCAGACTGGCACGCGATTACCTGGCCATCCTCGAGCGGGTGCGTGCCGACCACGCGACGAGCCCTTGAGGGCCTGTGCGGCCCCCGGTGCCCGGTCGCGGCCGGCTGGGGTAGGATGTGCCGTGACCATGACCCGGAGGATCGCATGAGCGCCAACGACAGCACCGCCGACGACGTAGGCTCCTGGATGACCGTGCTCGCCCGCAATTGGTGGGTCATCCTCGGCCTCGTCTTGCTGGGCGCCGTCGTCGGAGCCTTGCTCACCCTTGCGTCCCCCAAGGAATACACCGCCACGGCCACCGTCTACATCGGGCAGACCACCGACGCCAATGGCAATCCCATGGCGGGCCTCAACTCCAACGTGAAGGCATCGACCCAGCTCATCTCCAGCCAGGCCGTGCTCAGCGAGGCCGCCAGGCGCACCGGCATGGGCATCACCGCCAGCCGACTGCGCCGCGAGATCACCGTCGAGACGCCGTCGCAGACCATCAAGACGACGACCTCCGCGGTCAACTTGGTCGTCATCAGCGTCACCGACACCAAGAAGGTGCGGGCCACGGCCGCGGCCAACGCGCTGGCCGAGGTGCTTCTGGAGCGGATCGGCGGCGGCGTGGACGAGAAGATCGCCCTGCTCGAGGCACAGCTCATCGTCGGCAAGAAGGCCCTCTCCTCCTCAGTCGCCCGCAGCGTCGCCGCCCAGCAGGCACTGGCGGCGATCGCACGTGGTGGCGGTACGGCCGGCGAGAAGGCCGCCGCGGCCGCGCCCTACATGGCCATCGTGCAGGCAGCCGCCACCCAGCAGGAAGCCATCGAGTCGTCGCTTCAGAAGACCGAGCTCGTGCTGCTCACCGCCAAGCAGGTCGAGCAGCCCCGGATCCTGCACGAAGCCGCGGTCCCCGATTCGCCCAGCGGGCCGGACATCAAGCTCAACGTCGCGGCCGGCGCCCTCGCCGGCCTCGTGATCGGCGTCTTCGTGGCCTTCGCCCGCCAGCGCCTCACAGGGCACGGCGCGCCTGACGAGGCTGTCGGCGCCTGAACCGCGCGCGCCCCGCCTCATCGCGGCCCGAGGACCGAAGCCTCCGCATCGCCGGGTGTAGACTGAGCCCAGTCGCAGGTCCCCGCCGACCGGAGGGCGTAGTCGTGTCAGCCATGCTTTCGTCATCCCGTCGTGCACTGCTCTTCCTGGCGCTCGCGACGAGCGTGCTCCTCGCGTGCGCGGGCACCGCGGACGCCGCCATCGTGCTCAAGCCCGGGCTCTCGCTGGAGGAGCAGTTCGGCTACGCCCCCGACTACTCGCGCAGCGTCCCAGCCTTCGACTCAAGCAATGCTCCCGCCATTCGGAGCCGGGCGGCCAGCCAGGACGATACGGCGTTCGTCCACCGCCTGGAGGGAGGCAGCTGGGTGAAGCACGACTTCCTTGCCGCCCTGCGCGCCGTCTACCCCGACTTCGCCGGCACCGTCAACGGCGGTGGCTGGGACTGCAGCCGCATCGTCTTCGACGACCAGGACAGGGCGTACACCACGCTCACCATCAGGCTGGAAGAAGGCGACTTCAAGAACGTCATCCTGTATTCGCTGGACGGCTGCGACACCTGGAACGTGGTCGAGCTGCCCTTCGGCGATTCCGTGCCCCGGTACGACTGGCGGAGCTGGGGCAACATGGCCATGGAGCACTTCGTCGGCCACAACCGGCTGGACGGCCCTCCGTTTCTCGCCCTGTGGCGCCAGGTGGCGCCCTGGGAAGGCGCCTGGTCGTCGCGCAACGAGCTCTACGTCGTCCAGCCGCGTTTTGAGGGCGACCAGCTTGTCGTGCCCACCCCGGTGCTCGTCAGCGACCGCTTCCTGGGGATGATCCAGTGCGCCGGCGGCTCGTCGTTCGCGGTCACCGACGGTGAGCGCACTCATTTCGTGTACTCCACTGTCGCCCCCACGACTGCAAAGACGACCCCCACGTACGTCGCCACCTACGACCACGCCACGGGCACGGTAGGGCCGAGCACCTACGTCGGCGGCTCGGCGCCGGGCAACGACGCTCACAACACGCCCGGTATCTGCAGCGACAGCGCCGGCTACCTTCACGTCGTGACCGGGGCGCACAACAGCCCGTGCCAGTACGCGCGGTCCCTCGTGCCGCATTCCTCGAGCCTATGGACGCCGGCGAGCGCCGTGTGCACCTCCGGCTACCGCACGAGCACCACCGACAAGGACGGCCGCGGGATACAGGCGTACGTGTCGCTGGTCTGCGGGCCCGACGACGCGCTGCACCTGGTGACGCGCCAGACGCGGCGCGACATCGACGGGTACTATCGCGGTCACGGCTACATGGCGCTTTCGGCCCAGCGACTCCCGCGCGGCGGCGTCTGGAGCAAGCCCAGGCCGGTCGTCATCCCAGCCCAGGCCTCCTACTCGATCTACTACCAGAAGCTCACCATCGACCACCTCGGGCGACTCTTCCTGGCCGCCAGCTACTACACGTCGAACGACCCTGAGTCGACGCGCGTCTACCGCCGGTATCACCACCGCATGGTGCTCATCTCCGAGGACGGCGGCGGCACCTGGCGTTTCGCCACCACCGCCGACTTCGTGGCCGGCATCGCCCAGCCGGACGAACCCGAGGCGGGCACGGCCGCGGCCCCCCCCGCCCCCGACGGCTCGTGAGCGGCGGCCGCGGCCGTACCGTCCGGCGGCGACCCCTCGCCGGCTTGTCACTGCTGCTCGCCGGCGCGGCCCTGCTTGCCGCCCCGGCGGCCGCAACGGCGAGCGACACCTCACTGCGCCTCGACAGCCGCCAGAGCCTCCGGCAGCAGTTCGACTACGCGCCGGACTACGAGGTCAACCTGCCCTCCTTCGACGCCCACAACCGTGCCTGCATCCGCAGCCGCACGGCGAGCCAGCACGTCACAAAGGACGTGTTCTCGTTGCGCCGCGGCGCCTTCCACAGCACCTCGATCCTCGACGCCGTGCGCCGTGCCTACCCGGGCTTTCGCGCCACCGTCAACGCCGGCGGCTGGGGCAGCGATGCCGTCGAGGCCGACGCCCTGGGCCGGCTCTATACGCTCCTCGAGATCCGGGTCGGCGACGGGAGCCTGCGCACCGTCCTGCTCTACTCGACCGACGCCGGCCGCAGCTGGCGGCTAGTGAGCCTGCCGTTCAAGCCGCCCCGCACGTCGCCGGACGGCCTCATCAGCGGCACCAGCGCGTCCGAGCACCTGGTCGGGTGGAACCTGCGCAGCGAGCCGCCGCTGCTCGCTTTCTGGCGTCCGGTCTCCGACTGGCCCGGCGAGCGCGCCTGCCGCATGGCGCTCTACGTGATCCAGCCACGCTTCGAGGGCGACCAGCTCGTTCTGCCTGCCCCCGTGCTCGTCAGCGACCGCAGCCTCGGCGTGATCCAGGCCGCCGGCGACGCCTCCTTCGCGGCGACCGTCGGCTCCACCACGTACATCGTCTGGGCAGAGGTCGCCCCGCCCGACGCGCCGGGCGCGCCGACCTTCGTCGCCGCCTACGACCAGACGACGGGGACACTGAGCGCGCCACTTCAGGTGGCCACGGCGCGCCCGCCCAACGACGACCACACGACCCCCGGCATCGTCGCCGACGGCCAGGGCATCCTGCACGTGCTCACCGGCTCGCACAACACGCGGTTCATGTACACGCACACGATCGACCCGGCCGACGCGACGCTCTGGACGGACCCGGTGCCGGTGCTCTCGTCCGGGTACGTCAAGCCCGGGCTCAGCCAAGAAGGCCGAGGGTGCCAGACCTACCTGTCGCTGGTCTGCACACCAGACAACGCCCTGGTGATCGCCTTCCGCCAGCGGCGCCGTGGCGTCGACGCAGTATTCGGGGGCAGGAGCTACGATGCCCTGAGCGTCCAGTGCCTCGAGCCCGGCGGCACCTGGAGCGACGCCCGGCGAGTCGTCTATTGCAGCAACAACGCGGGCTACGCGCAGTACTACCACAAGCTCACCATCGACCGCCGCGGCCGGCTGTACCTCTCGCTCAGCTATTTCCGGCCGTGCGACTGGCCGGCCAACAAGCGAGCGGCGAACCGCTACCACCACCGCATGCTGCTGATCTCCGAGGACGGCGGCACAAGCTGGCGCTTCGCCCGTCTGGCCGATTTCGTGAACGGGGCGGTCGCGCCGGCGTCCACCGATGCGGTCGCGGCGGCAGCCGCGCCCGCTACCGATCCAGCAGCGCCGGCGCCGGCGTCCGCCGCGGCCACCGGCACTGTCACGCCGCCCGCCGACGCGGAGCAGTAACGGGCGCAGGCAGCGCGCGCTCCTCTCCATCTCTCGATCGCAGATTCCGAAAGGAGGCCGACAGGATGGCTGCACTCTCCAAGTTCGCCTACATCCCTGCAGATACAGCCGTCGTCGTCGGCCTTTCGGGCGCCACAGGGCTGGCCGTGATCCGCGCGCTGGCGCCCTGCGGCGTCAGCTGCCACGCCGTCCATTTCGACGGCGCCACGGCATCCATGGCCACGAGACTGGCGCGCCCGCACGTGTGCCCGGACTGGCGCGCCGACCCGGACGGCCTCGTCGAGTTTCTGATCGCGCTGGCGGAACGCCTGGACCGTCACGACGCGGCGACCGGGGGTGCGGCCGCCGCGGCTCCGCGGCCGGTCGCCTCGCTCTTCGTCTGTCACGACGCCGCCCTTCACACCGTGTGGGCGGCGGACGAACGGCTGCGCGCCGCAGGGCTGCGCCCGACCTTCACCGCACGGCGCTCTCTGGACGACCTCCTCGACAAGCGCACGCAGATGGCGGCCGCAGAGGCTGCCGGCGTCGCCACGCCCTGGACCCTCTGGGGCACGGCCGCCGAACTCCTGGCGGCCGCCGGCGACTGCCCGTATCCGGCGATCGTCAAGCCGGCGTTCTCCCACCTCGGCGCGCAGGCGCTGGGCGTCAAGGCGCTGCGCTGCGCCGACGCGCGGGAGCTGCGCATCGCCCTCGGCCGCATCGAGGGCCTCGAGGTGCTGCTCCAGGAATTCGTGCCCGGCGGAGACGACGAGCTGTACACGGCGGGTGTGTTCGTCTGCGAGAACGGGCACCTGGCGTTCACCGGTCGCAAGCTGAAGCAGCATCCACCCGGTTTGGGGATCGCACGGCTCGCCGAGACTGTGGACGAGCCCGGCCTCGTCCCCGGCAGCGTGGCGCTGCTTCGCGAGCTCGGCTACGAGGGCGTCTCACAGGTGGAGTACAAGCGCGACCAGCGGGACGGCAGCTACCGGCTCATGGAGGCGAACTTCCGGCCCTGGACATGGATCGGACTCGCCACGGCCTGCGGCACCAACCTGCCCCTGGCGGCGCACCGCTGGGCGCTCGGCGAGGAGGCCTGGGCGGCGGTCGCCGCGCACGCCGCCGCCGACGGCGCACGAGGGCGGCGGGCGGCTGCCCGGCCACGCCGTTGGGTGTGGCTGGTGCCGGAGGCCCGCTACGTGCTGCGCGACCTGAGTCACGGCGTGACGCCCCAGCTTGATCAGTGGCGGGGAGTACGAGCCGAGGCGTTCTTCTCGCGCAATGATCCGTCGCCGTTCCTGCACCTGCTCAGAGGCGGCGCCGGCGCACTGCTGCGCAAGAAGCAGCTCGGCGGGCGGCTGCGTGCAGCGAAGCCGGCCGTGCGCAGGGGGCTGATCGCACCCGCTGTCGTCCTTGACGCAGCCGCGCTGCGGGCTGAGTGGCGGCGCGGCGGCGCGCGCAGCTTCAGCGGTGCGCCGCCCATTGTCGAGCTCCCCGGCCGTGGCACGGCACTGGTGCTGGCCCCACACCCCGACGACGAGACCATCATGTGCGGCGCCACCGTGGCCGCCCTGCGCCGCCGCGGCGACGACGTGCGCGTCGTGAGCGTGACTTCCGGTGGCGCGACCACTATCGGCGTGCCGGCGGGCGCCGCAAGGGACGCGGCGGCAGCGACCGGCATCGGCGCGCTCCGGGTCGCCGAGCTGCGCTCCGCCTGCGCGGCGCTCGGCGTGGACGACGTCGCGGTGTGGGGCTTCGCCGACCGCGCGGTGGCCGCCGAGCGCCCTGCCCTGGCGGCGCGCATCAGGGCGACGCTGGACGAGACCCGGCCGGGCTTCGTGTACGTACCGTTTCCCCGCGACGGGCATGCCGATCACGTCGCGGTGGCGCTGGCCGCCGCCGACGCCCTCGAGACGTGGCTCGCGCTCGGGCCGGCCGGCAACGGGAAGGACGCCTCGGGGCCGCGCGTGCTGTGCGGAGCCGTGGAGATGCCGCTCGATCCGGCCTGGGCGACGCGCCTGGTGCCGGGCGGCGCGACGTGGGCGGCCCGCCGCGCCGCGCTGAGCGCCTACGTCTCGCGCGACCGGACCATCTTCGTCATGCCGGCCCTGCTCGCCCGCCTGCACCCCGCGCGCCCGCTGCGCGCCGTCGAGGCGTTCGTCGAGCTGTCGGCCACGCAGTACGTGCGCTTCGTGCGCGCAATGGAGTCCGAAGGGCTCACCTCACCCGGCGCGCGCGCCGGCGGTCACGTCCTTTCCATGACCGCACACCTGCTCCGCACCGCCTCCAGTCGCGAGCGCGTGGCGGCGCTGCTGCGGCAGGCCACGCAGCCTGGGGCCGCCGCGCCTACTTCGTCCTGCCGAACAGCCGGCGGCGGACGGCCGCCCTCTTGAGCCACTGGATGCCCTCGGTGGGGTTGAGCTCCTTGGGGCAGGCCTCCACGCAGTTGGTGATCGTGTGGCAGCGGTACACACCGCGCTCGTTGTCCCAGGTGGGCATGCGGGTCTTGCCGGCATCATCGCGTGAGTCGACCTCGAAACGGTAAGCCTTGAGCAGCGCGGCGGGGCCGATGTAGTGCTCCTCAGTCCACACCGACGGACAGGCGCTGTAGCAGCTCGCGCAGAGGATGCAGTTGATGGGCTCGTCGAGGTACTTGCGGTCGTGAGGAGACTGCAGGATCTCGGTGTCGGGCGTGTGCGAGTTGCGGATCAGCCAAGGCTTGATGAACTCGTACTTGTCGAAGAAGTCGTCCATATCCCACCCGAGGTCGCGCACCAGCGGCATGAGCGGCAACGGCTCCACCGAGACCCTGCCGCCGCTGTGCAGATGGCGGATGTTGGTCTGGCAGGCAAGGCGATAGCGGCCGTTGATGTACATCGCGCACGAGCCGCAGATGGACGAGCGGCAGCAATAGCGAAAGGCCAGTG
>JAPLCM010000100.1 GCA_026392275.1 Actinomycetota bacterium
AGCGTCCCGAGGTGCAGGACGCCGCCGACCACACCGGCGACTCCCTCGAGCTCTCGCGCATCGCGCAGAACGACACGCACAGCGTGATCCTCTTCTGCGGCGTGCACTTCATGGCCGAGACGGCCTCCATCCTTTCGCCGCAGAAGACCGTACTGATGCCCGACAAGCGCGCCGGCTGCCCCATGGCCGACATGGTCACCGTGGCCGGCCTGCGCAGGCTCAAGGCCGAGCATCCGGACGCGGTGGTGGTCGCCTACGTCAACACCTCCGCCGACATCAAGGCCGAGACCGACGTGTGCTGCACCAGCGCCAACGCCGTGCAGATCGTCGAGCGCTTCCCCAGGGACCAGACGATCATCTTCGTCCCCGACAGAAACCTGGGGGACTACGTCGCCCGCCAGACGGGGCGCGAAGAGACGATGATCATGTGGCAGGGCTGGTGCCACGTGCACGACGACTTTCGCGCGACGGAGATCGAGCAGATCCGCGCCGCCAACCCGGGCTCAGTCCTCATGGCGCACCCGGAGAGCCGCGCCGAGGTGCTCGACATCGCCGACGTCGTCACGAGCACCTCCGGCATGCTGCGTTACCCGGCCGGGAGCGATGCGACGACGTTCGTCGTCGCCACGGAGACCGGCCTACTCTACCGACTCGGACAGCTGTACCCGGAGAGAAAGTTCATCCCGGCGTCGAGCCGCGCCGTCTGCCCGAACATGAAGCGGACGACGCTCGAGAAGTGCGTCGCGACCCTCGGCGACGAGTGGGACGACGTGCTCGAGCACGAAGTCACGGTGCCCGAACACATCCGCGTCAAGGCGCTCCAAGCCGTGCAGCGGATGATCGGGTAGGCTCGCGCGGCGGCCTTCACGAACGGAGAGACAGCGTGCCCCGCGTCCAGGTGGTCCTTCCCGCGGCCCTGACATCCCCGGAGCCGCCTGCGGTCCTCGACTGCGACGCCGGGACGGTGGCTGAGGCGCTGCGGGCAGCCGCGGCGCAGGCGCCACGCTTCGCGCAGCGCATCTTCTTTGGCGACCGGCTGCTGGTGAGCGTCGTGGTCAACGGCCGGCACGTGGCGCCGGCAGCCGCGCTGACGACTAGGCTCGTCGCGGGCGACCGGGTGGAGGTCACGCCGCCGGTCGCCGGCGGCTGACGGCAGGCGGCGGGACCCGCAGTTCCGGCTTCCCGGCCGCCCGGCCGCCCGCTGCCCGGCCGCCCAAGCCGACCCGCGTGACGTGGAGCCCGCGCGGGTATGCTAGGCGCCAGAGACCTGCGACGAAAGGCACGGCATGAGCTTCTGGAAGACGCGCGAGAGCCGCAGCGAGCTGCTGCTGGCCTTCCTGCGCATCATGATGGGCGCGATCTTTCTGGCCGTGTGGGCGGAGAACCTGCGCAAGGGCTTCTACACGCCGGACGGCTGGGCCGACTTCGTGCAGAACTACGCCGACACCACCAAGTCCGTCGTGTACGCCGATATGCTCAGGGAGTGGATGATCCCCAACTCATGGCTCTTCGCCTACGGGCAGCTCGTGGTCGAATTCGTCGTCTTCGGGCTCTTCCTCGTGCTGGGCGTGTTCACCCCGGTCTCGGGCCTGCTCGCCGCCGGCTTCCAGCTCAACCTTCTGGTGGCCACCTCGGGGACCAACGAATGGCCGGGCACGTACATCATCATGTTCGTCTTGCTGGTCGCCATCGCCCTGGCCCAGTCGGGGCGCACGCTGGGCGCCGATGCGCTGCTCGCACGACGCAACCCGCATCCGCTGCTGCCCGTCTACTGACGCGACCGAAAGCCGAGCAGCCGCAGGCGCAGCAGGCACCAGCAGATGTCGCGCACCGCACCGAGCGTTCCCCGCCACGTGCCCGCGATCTTGGAGTGGCCCGCGCGCGGCCGATACCGCGTGTCGCGGACGGCGATGCGCGCGCCGACAAGGCGTGCCTTCACCAGCATCTCGGTGGGAAAGGCGTAGGCGCGCTCCTCGAGGCGCAGGCGTTCGAGCAGATCGAGGCGCACGGCGCGAAACGGGCCGTCGTCGCTCAAGCGCAGCCCGAAGAAGACGAAGAGACTTAAGGCCAGCCAGTCGTTGCCCAGACGCTGGTGCAGCGGCATCCGGCCGGCGGCGGCTCCGTGCACGGCCTGGCGGCGGGAGCCGACGACCAGGTCGGCCTCGCCGGCGAGGACGGGACCGACGAGGTGGCGCGCCTGCGCCGGGTCGTCGGTGCCGTCCGCCTCCATGAAGACGACCGCGCGGGCGCCGCGGGCGGCGGCGGCGCGAGCGCCGGCGAGGCAAGGATACCCGTAGCCACGCCGCGCCTCGCGCAGCAGCGCTGCGCCGGCCGCGGCGATCAGCTCGGGGCTGCCGTCGGTCGAGCGGTTGTCCACGAAGAGCGTGCGGCCCAGAAGGCCGAGGTCGCGCAACTCGGCGAGCAGCGCCGGCAGAGCCGCGGCCTCGTCGAGCACCGGCACGACGATGAAGTAGTCTGGGGCTTGTGATGAAACGTCCACGTCTGCGCGCTTACCTCGGTCTCGGCCTGCTGGCGGCCGGCCTCTGCGGCCTGGCGCTCTCGGGCGACCTGATCCTGCACATCGAGCGCTTCGTGGCATTCTACGGCCTGTCGCTGGCCGGATTCGCCTTGCTGGCGACGGCGGCGGCGACCCTGCCGCTACGCGGCGCCCTCGTCGCCGCCGTCATTCTGCGCGTCATCTTCCTGCCGGGAGTGCCGAGCCTCACCGACGACTTCTACCGCTACCAGTGGGACGGGCGCGTTCAACAAGCCCGCGTCAACCCGTACCGCTACGCGCCCGACGATCCCCGGCTCGACCAGGTCGGCTATGCAGACCGGTCACTGATCAACCATCCGCGGCTGAGGACCATCTACCCGCCGCTCGCCCAGGCGACCTTCTACGGCGTCGCGGAGGCAGGCGGCGGCGTCCTTGCGTTCAAGCTGCTCTTCGGCGCCTTCGACCTGCTCACCGCGGCCGCCGTCTGGTGGCTGGCCGACGCAAAGCGAAGGAGACAGGCGACGGTGCTGTACCTGCTCTGCCCCGCGGTCATCGTGCAGACCTGGGGCGCGGCGCATCTCGAGATCGTGGCCGTGAGCCTCGTCGTGCTTGCGGCAGCGGCGCTGCTGCGCGGCCGCGACTGGCAGGCCGGCCTGCTGCTGGGGCTGGCCGCCGCCTTCAAGCTGACGCCGGCGGCGCTGCTGGTGCCGGCGCTGCTCGGCGGGCGGGCGAAGCCCGCCCGCCTTCTCGCCGGCTTCGTCCCGGCGCTGGTCATCCCCTACATGCCGTACATGCTGAGCGGCGGCGCCCTCGGCTCGCTCCTCGAGAGCGGCACCGGCTGGACCGGCGGGTCACTGCTGTTCGCCCTGCTCACCAGAGCCGCCGACCCGGGGCTCGCCAGACTCCTTTGCCTGGCGGTCTTCCTGGCCGGAGCCGTGTGGATCGCCCGGTCCCTGCGGGGCCGGGCGCGCACGGCGCCGGCGTTCACCTGGACGATGACGCTGCTCGTCGTCTGCCTGCCGGTGGTGCACGCCTGGTACTGGCTGGCGCCGCTGGCGCTCGGCCTGGCCGCCGGCGTGTGGCTGCCGGTCGTGATCGGGTCGCTCGCCCTGTTCCCGGCAGCGCTTCCCCGGCGCTGGCCGGCTCAGGCGCCGCCGTGGCGGCAGCTCGG
>JAPLCM010000070.1 GCA_026392275.1 Actinomycetota bacterium
CTCGACCCGACCCTCACGCGCCTGCGCGAAGATATCGAGCGCAGCGTCGCGCGCATCCCCGCCATCGGCCCGCAAGCCTATCGCCTGGGAAAGGACGTCAAGGAGTCGATGAAGGCGCTGCTCGTGCCCGGCATGCTCTTCGAGGAGCTCGGCTTCGCCTACATCGGCGTCGTCGACGGCCACGACATGCACGCGCTGCGCGAGAGCGTGCGCCAGGCCATCGACACGCGTCGCCCCGTCGTCGTCCACGTCAAGACCGTCAAGGGCAAAGGCTATGAGCCGGCGGAGGCGCGCCCCGACGCGTTCCACGGCACCGGGCCGTTCCACCTCGGGAACGGGCTCCGCAAGGCGGCGGCCGTGGGCACCACGTTCACGGAGGCCTTCGGCCAGGCGCTGGTGCGCCTGGCCGAGACCGATCCGCGCATCGTGGCCGTGACGGCTGCGATGACCCAGGGCACCGGCCTTGAGGACTTCGAGCGGCGCTTTCCCGAGAGGTTCTACGATGTCGGCATCGCCGAGGAGCACGCCGCGGTCTTCGCCGCCGGCCTCGCCATCGGCGGCATGAGGCCGGTGGTCGCCATCTACTCCACCTTCCTGCAGCGCGCCTACGACATGCTCGTGCAGGACATCGGCTTGCAGCGCCTGCCGGTGATCTTCGCCGTCGACCGCGCCGGCCTCGTCGGCGACGACGGTCCCACGCATCACGGCGCCTTCGACCTGTCGTTCCTGCGCGTGATCCCCAATCTCACGATCATGGCCCCGTCGAGCCAGGACGAGCTCCAGCGCATGCTGCGCACGGCCCTCGACATCGAGGGGCCGGTGGCGATCCGCTACCCGCGGGGGATGGCGGCTCCGTTTGCGCCCCCGGCCGAGCTGGAGCCTCTCGCCGTCGGCAAAGCCAGGGTCATCGAGGAAGGCCACGACGTGGCGCTCATCGGCATCGGCACCGGGGTCGGCATCGCCCGCGAGGCTGCTGCGATGCTGCAGGCGCAGGGCGAGCAGCCCACGGTCGTGGATGCACGCTTTGTGAAGCCGCTCGACACCGCGCTTCTCGAGCGGCTCGCCGACACGCACCGGCGCTTCGTCACTGTCGAAGAGAACGCCCTCGCCGGCGGCTTCGGCAGCGCGGTGCTCGAGCAGGTCGGCAGTAGCGTGCCGGTGGTCCGCTTCGGCTTGCCCGACGCGTTCGTGCAGCACGGGGATCGCGCCCTGCTGCTCGAAGACATCGGACTCACGCCGCAGGCCGTGGCCGCCGCCGCCGCGCTGCGCCCCGCGGCTCTGGCGCGCGTCAAGTAGGCGGCGGAGTGCGCGAGCGGCTGGACGCGCTGCTCGTCGCCCGGGGGCTTTTCGCGACCCGCGCCCAGGCTCGCGGCGCCATCCTGGCCGGCGAGGTCCGCGTCGGCGACCAGGTCGCCGACAAGCCGGGGACGATGATCGACGCCGCCGCGCCGCTCAGCGCGGTCGCTCGGGCACGCTTCGTCTCCCGCGGCGGCGACAAGCTCGACCACGCCATGATCGAGCTCGGCGTGTCGGTCGACGGCGAGGATGTCTGCGACCTCGGCAGTTCCACGGGCGGCTTCGTCGACCGTCTGCTCCAGGGCGGCGCGGCCAGGGTGCTGGCCGTCGACGTGGGCTACGGCCAGCTCGACTGGCGCCTTCGCGAGGATCCCCGCGTCACCGTGATGGAGCGCACCAACGCGCGGCGCCTCACGGCCGAACGTCTCCCCTTTCGGCCGTCATTCGTCACCGCCGACGTGTCGTTCATCTCCCTGACGGTGGCCCTGGGGCCCGTGCTAGAATCGCTGCGCGGTGGCTACCGCGGTCTCGTTCTCGTCAAGCCGCAGTTCGAGGCCGGCAGAGAGCGCGTTGGCAAAGGCGGCGTGGTGCGCGACCCGGCCGTCCACCGGGACGTCCTTGAATCTGTCGCCGCGTGGCTCATGGGTCACGGTGCCGTGGTGCTGGGCATCTGCGATTCCGGCCATCCCGGACCGAGGGGGAACGTGGAATACTTCGTCTACTTCTGCGACGGGCGGGCGCCGCTTCCGGCGCCGGCGACCGATCCGGTCCAGGCGGCCGCACGCGCCGTCGAGGTCGCCCATGGCTGAGCGCCTGCGCCGCGTCGCGGTGCTCACAGGCTTTGCGTCCGCGGCCACGGGAGCCGCGCTGAAGGAGCTGGCCGCGGCCCGCGAGCGCCTGGGGGTGCAGTTGCTCATGCCGTCCGACGAGGCGGCCCGGCACGACGCTGCCACGGCCCTTGGCTACGAGCTCGTCGACGAGGCGGCCCTGCGTACCGCCGACGTGTGCCTCGTGTTCGGCGGCGACGGCACGATCCTGCGCTCGCTGGGGCGCCTCCTCGGCAGCTCCGTCCCCACACTCGGCGTCAACTACGGCAACGTCGGCTTTTTGGCCGCGCTCGGGCGCGACGACTGGGGCGGCGGCCTCGAGAGCATCCTCGAAGGCGACCACCGGGTCGTCGAGCTGCTCACCGTCGACGTCCACGTCAACGGCCAGAGCTTCACGGCCGTCAACGACGTCATCCTCAGCCGGGTCGCCCCGCGGCACGTGCTGCAACTCGAGTACGAGGTCGCCGGAGTCACCGTCGGCAGCATGTTCTGCGACGGGCTCATCATCGCCTCGCCCACCGGGTCGACCGCCTACAACCTCTCCTGTGGAGGTCCCATCGTCGAGTGGAACGCGGGGGTCCTCGTACTCAACTTCATCGCCCCGCACTCGCTGGGTTTCCGGCCGGTCATCCTGCGCCCGGACCACGTCATCAGCGCCCGCAACGTCTCGCCGCTTCAGGAGGCGGAGATCGTCGTGGACGGTGACACCGTGGGACGCCTATGCTGCGGCGACGTCGTGCGCATCGCCGCGGGTCCCCAGCTGGCTCGCCTGATGGTGAGTGGCGAGGGGTCTTTCTACCAGAACGTCGAGGAGAAGCTCTTCGACCGCCGCGATGCTCGCTGAGCTCTCGATCGACGATCTGGTGCTCATCGCCGCCGCGCGCCTCGAGTTCTCGCCGGGTCTCAACGTCATCACCGGCGAGACCGGCGCCGGCAAGACGCTCCTGGCCCAGGCGATCGGCCTGCTCATGGGCCAGAAGGGCGGCGACGAGCTGGTGCGCCCCGGCGCCGCCCGCGCCCTGGTGCAGGCGCTCTTCGACAGCGACGGCGACACCCTCGCGGTGTCCCGCGAGCTTCCGCGCGGCGGCCGCTCGAGGTCGCATATGGACGGCCTCCTGAGCTCTGCCGCTGCCGTCGAAGAGGTGCTCCGCGCGCGGCTCGCCTTCTACGGGCAGCTCGAGCACTCGCGCCTGCTGCAGCTCGAGCGCCAGCTGGACCTGCTCGACGGCGCGGCGCCGGCTGAGCTGGCCCCTCTCCAAGAGGCCTACGCCGCGGCCTTCGAAGAGGCCCGGACCCTGTCGGGCCGGCTTCAGGAACTGCGCGGCTCCGGCCGCGAGCGCGAACGCGAGATCGACATGCTGCGCTTCCAGATCGGCGAGATCGAGACGGCCGCTGTGGCGCCCGGGGAAGACGAGAAGCTCGCCCAGGACCGCGAGAGGCTGCGTCACGCCGGCAAGCTGCTGGAGCGCGCCGGCGGCGCGCTCAGCCTCCTTGCCGGCCAGAACGAGGCGGCGGCGCTCGATGCCGTGCGCGTCGCCCAGCGGCTGGTCGGCGAGGCGGCGGCGCTCGACGAGGCGCTCGCACCTGCGGCGGAGCGCCTCGACGGCCTCGCCGCGGAGCTCGACGACCTTGCGGCGCTGCTGCGCGCCTACCTCGACGACCTCGACGACGACCCGGCGCACCGCGACGCCCTGGAGCTTCGGTACGACCGGCTCAAAGCTCTGATGCGCAAGTACGGCAAGTCGGCCGACGAGGTGCTGGCCTACGCCGACGATTCTCGGCGCAGGCTTGCCGTCCTGGAGGAGTTCGAGGCCGATGAAGAGGCCGTGGCGGCCCGCGTCGAGACGGCGCAGGCCGCGGCGCTCGCCGCCGCCGGGCGCCTCAGCGCGGCTCGTCGCCGCCTTGCCCCGGAGGTCGCGACGCGCGTCGAACGGGAGCTGCGCGGCCTGGCGATGCCTCACGCCACTTTCACTATCGTGGTGAGCGCGCGAGGGGAGGGCTGGGACGCCCTGGGCCCGCGCGGCGCCGATGACGTCGAGTTTCTCTTCGGCGCCAACCCCGGGGTGCCGCCGCGGCCGCTGCGAGAGACGGCGTCGGGCGGCGAGCTCTCGCGAGCGATGCTCGCCATCCGCGGCATCGTCACGCTGGGGGACGACGTGGAGACGCTCATCTTCGATGAGGTCGACGCAGGCATCGGCGGGGTGACGGCGGCGGCTCTGGGCGAGCGGCTCGCCGGCCTCGCGGAGCGCCGTCAGGTGCTGTGCATCACGCATCTGCCGCAGGTCGCCGCCTTCGCCGAGCGGCAGTTCGCCATCGTCAAGGAGACCGACGTGAAAGCCGGCAGTACCGTCACCGTGGTGCGGCGCGTGGAGGGCGAGGAACGCCTCGCCGAACTCTGCCGCATGCTCGGCGCGACCCCCGCTGACGCCGCCGCGCGCAGCCACGCCGCGGGCCTTCTGGCGAAGGCCTGCCGGCCCGCATAGTACGGCCGGCTGCTCCTTGCAGCTCACTCCCCCGATGGTATACTTGCCAGCGTGTTTCGTGGCCCCGCCGGATATGTCATCGCGCCGGCCCGTAGGTACCGAGCGGGCGCGACCCCGGCCCCACTGAATCCCTTGCGAGTCTGCAGCGGCTTCGCCGTGCCGTGCGCGCGTCTCCTGGTGGGCGCGCGCCGGGCGCCTAGCGGCTACCGTCCCGGGCTGTCGCCGAGGCCAAGCACCAAGAGGGGATGAGGGAGATGGCCAAGCATATCTTTGTCACTGGGGGGGTGGTCTCGGGTCTCGGCAAGGGCATCACCGCGGCCTCTGTCGGCCGGCTGCTCAAGGCGCGCGGGCTCAAGGTCGCGAGCCAGAAGTTCGACCCGTACATCAATGTCGACCCCGGCACGATGAGCCCCTACCAGCACGGCGAGGTCTTCGTCACCGAGGACGGCGCCGAGGCCGACCTCGACCTCGGCCACTACGAGCGCTTTCTCGACGAGTTCGTGCAGCGCGACTCCAACGTCACCACCGGCGGCATCTACAACACGGTCATCACCAAGGAGCGTCGCGGCGACTACCTGGGCGGCACGGTCCAGGTCATCCCGCACATCACCAACGAGATCAAGAGCCGCGTGCATCGTCTCGCGCAGAGCACCGGCGCCGACGTGCTCATCACCGAGGTCGGTGGCACTGTCGGCGATATCGAGAGCCTGCCCTTCCTCGAGGCCATCCGTCAGTTTCGCAAGGATATCGGCCGCGGCAACGTGCTCTACATCCACGTCACCCTGGTGCCGGTCATCGGCGTGGTCGGCGAGCTGAAGACGAAGCCCACGCAACACTCGGTAGCCGAGCTCCGCGAGATCGGCATCCAGCCCGACATCATCGTGGCGCGCTCCGAAGAGCCGCTGTCCCAGGGGATCCGCGAGAAGATCGCCCTGTTCTGCGACGTCGACCCCGACGCCGTGATCTCAGCGAGCGACGCCGACGACATCTACCGCATTCCGCTGAACATGCACCGCGAGAACCTCGACGGGCTCGTGGTCCGCATGCTGGGTCTCGAGTGCGGCGCGCCCGACCTCACCGAGTGGCGCGCCCTCGTCGACCGCATCGACGCCTGCGACGGGCCCGTGACCATCGGCCTCGTGGGCAAGTACGTGCAGCTGCACGAGGCCTACCTTTCGGTGTGGGAGGCCCTCAAGCATTCCGCCTTCCATCACGGCCGTGAGCTCCAGTTGCTGTGGGTTGACTCCGAGGACATCACGCCGGCCACCGTGGCCGACCGCCTCGGCGGCGCCGACGGGGTCATCGTGCCTGGCGGGTTCGGGCCGCGCGGCATCGAGGGCAAGATCGCCGCGATCAAGTTCTGTCGCGAGCTCAAGGTGCCGTTTCTCGGCGTGTGCCTGGGCATGCAGTGCGCGGTCGCAGAGTTCGCCCGCGACGTCTGCGACATGCCGGGAGCCAACTCCACGGAGTTCGACCCGGAGACGGCGTTCCCGGTCATCGATCTGCTTCCCGAGCAGAAGAATGTGGAAGACATGGGCGGCACGATGCGCCTCGGCGCCTCGCAGGTGAAGCTCGTGGCGGGTACCAAGGCGCAGGCGGCCTACGGGGCCGACGAGGTATGGGAGCGTCATCGTCACCGCTACGAGGTCAACAACGACCTGCGTCCGCAGCTCGAGGCCGCCGGCCTGGTGGTCAGCGGCACCACGCCGGACGGGCGTCTCGTCGAGATCTGCGAGCTTCCCGGTCACCCGTGGTTCGTGGCCTCTCAGTTCCACCCCGAGTTCAAGTCTCGGCCCACGCGGCCGGCGCCGCTGTTCCGCGACTTCGTGGGCGCCGCCACGCGCCTGCGCACCGAGCGCGACGACGAGCTGGAGGATGCGTGCGCGCCGGACTAGACGAGCTCCGCGACCTCTTCGTGAGCCTCTCGGGCATTCGTTCGCCCTCGCTGGAGGAGCGGGAGATCGCCGTCGCCGTCAAGGATTTCGTGCGCATCGCCGGCCTCGAAGCTGTTGAGGACGCCAGCGCGGCGCTCAGCGGTTGCGCCTGCGGCAACCTCATCGTGCGCATCGCGGGACGCGGAGAAGGCACGCCCATCGCCCTGTGCGCGCATCTCGATACGGTGCCTCTCGACAGGGCCCCCACGGTGATCGTCGAGAACGGAGTGGTCCGTACCGACGGAGAGACCATCCTCGGCGCCGACGACAAGGCGGCCGTGGCGCCGCTGCTCCTGGTGCTTCGCGACCTGGCGCAGGAGCCGCCGGCTGCGGACGTCGAGTTCGTGTTCACGGTCGGCGAGGAGATCGGCCTGAAGGGCGCCAAGGCGCTCGACCCTGCCGCCCTGGCCGCCGCCGCGGTGTTCGTCTTCGACAGTGAGGGAGAGCCGGGCACCGTGATCGTCGCCGCGCCGACCCTCAAGGCCGTCGCTGCCGAGTTCCGCGGCGTCGCCGCGCACGCCGGCATCGAGCCTCAGCACGGGCGCAGCGCGATCCTTGCCGCGGCGCGGGCGCTGGCGGCCATGCCTCTCGGCCGCATCGACGACGAGACCACAGCCAACGCGGGCCTCATCGAGGGCGGCAGCGCTGTGAACGTGGTCGCCGAGCGCTGCGTGGTGCGCGCCGAGGCGCGCAGCCGCGACGAGCAGAAGCTCGCCGCTCAGGTCGCCGTGATGGTCGAGGCCTTCACCGTCGCCGCCGCCGAGACGGGCGTCGAGGTGGAGGTCGACGTCATGGAGGACTTCCACGGCTACGCGCATGCCGCCGACGCGCTTCCTCGGCGCATCGCCGCGGCCGCCCTCGCCGAGGCGGGCCTCGAGGCCCGCTACGTCGGCGGCGGCGGCGGCTCCGACGCCAACGTGTTCAACGCCCGGGGCCTGCCGGCGCTCACGCTCGGCGTGGGGTTCGAGCGCGTGCACTCGCCGCACGAATGCATCTCCCTCGAGCGCCTCGAGCAGCTGTATCGCCTCGGCCACGCCTTGGTACGGGCGGCCGGGCGGACGCCGTCCTAGGCGGGCGTCCGTGGCGCCTCCCGCCGCCGGCCGCCCCGCGCCGCCGCCCGACCCCGACGTCCAGGAGTTTCTCGACTACGTGCGCTTCGAGCGCGGCATGAGCGCCAACACGGTGAGCGCCTATCGGCGCGACCTGGCCCGGTACACCGCCTTTCTTGCCGATCGAGGCGTCCGTCCGGCGGCGGCTTCGGTGCGCGACGTCCAGGAGTTCTTCGCCGGCGGCGGCGGCGACGGCGCGGCGTCCAGCGTGGCGCGCCGCACGGCGAGCCTGCGCGTCTTCTACGCCTACCTCGTGCGCGAGGGCGTGCGCGACGACGACCCCGCAGCCGGGCTGCGCACGCCCAAGCTGCCGCAGCAGCTGCCGCGCGTACTGTCGGTCGAAGAGGTCGAGGCCGTGCTGGCCCAAGTCGTAGCCGCCGGCCCGTTGGGTCAGCGCGACCTCGCTGCTCTCGAGTTGCTCTACGGTTGCGGGCTGCGGGTCAGCGAGCTCCTGGGGCTGCGCGAGGGCGACGTGGACCTCGAGGGCGGCCTCGTGCGCTGCGTGGGCAAGGGCGACAAGGAGCGCGTGGTGCCCATGGGCGGAGCGGCGGCGGCGGCCCTCGGGCGCTACCTGCGCCTCGGCCGCCGCGAGCTGCTGCGCGGGCGCCGCCGGGCGGAGCTCTTTCTCAATGCGCGCGGCGGTCCCCTCACGCGTCAAGGCCTGGACTACCTCCTACGCAGGATCCTGACGCGCGCCGACATGCTCGGCCAGGCCAGCGCGCACACCTTTCGGCATTCGTTCGCCACGCACCTGCTCGCCGGAGGCGCCGATCTGCGCAGCGTGCAGGAGATGCTCGGCCACGCCAGCGTGGCGACCACGCAGCTCTATACTCACGTCACCGTGGAACATCTTCGCGAGGTCTTCCTCGAGACGCACCCGCGGGCGCGGCGCCGCAAGGGCAACGTGCCCGGCGCCGCGGCCACGAACGCCGCCGACGATACGGAGGGGGAGCCCACATGACGCGCGTGTTCATCTGCGTTCTCGACGGCTGCGGCGCCGGGGAACTGCCCGACGCCGCCGCCTATGGTGACGTCGGCGCCGACACCCTGCGGCACGTACTGGAGCGCACAAACGTGCGGCTGCCCAATCTCGTCGGGCTGGGGCTCGGCGAGGTCGTGGGCCTCCCGCTCGGAGCGCCGTGGCCGCAGGCGACCTACGGCCGCCTCGTGGAGCACGGCGCCGGCAAAGACACCACCACCGGCCACTGGGAGATGATGGGCGTCGTCCTCGAGCGCCCGTTCCCGACGTATCCGCATGGCTTCCCGCGAAAGGTGATGGAGCCGTTCGAGCGGGCCATAGGCCGTGGCGTGCTGGGCAATCTGCCTGCCTCGGGCACCGGCATCATCGAAGAGCTCGGCGACGAGCACGTTGCCACGGGCCGGCCGATCGTGTACACCTCCGCCGATTCCGTCTTCCAGATCGCCTGCCACGAGGATGTCGTGCCGGTCCCCGAGCTCTACCGCTGGTGCGAGATAGCGCGCGGCATCCTGCGCGGTCCTCACGCCGTGGGGCGGGTGATCGCGCGCCCCTTCGACGGCGTGTCCGGGGCCTACGAGCGAACGCCGCGGCGGCGCGACTTCTCGTTGACGCCGCCGGGCCCCACGTATCTCGACCTGCTTCACGAGCGCGGCGTGCCGGTCATCGGCGTCGGCAAGATCGGCGAGATCTTCGCGCAGCGGGGGGTGGACGTGGACGACCACACCACCGACAACCCCGCCGGCATCGCCGCCTGCAGCCGCCACCTCGACGAGATAGACGACGGCCTGCTGTTCGCCAATCTCGTCGATTTCGACCAGGTGTGGGGCCACCGCAACGACGTCGCCGGCTTTTCCGCGGGGCTGGCCGCCGTGGACGAGGCCGTGGGCGTGTGGCGCACGCTGCTGCGCTCCGGCGACGTGATGCTGCTGTGCGCCGACCACGGGGTGGACCCGACGACCGCGAGCACCGACCACTCGCGTGAGTACTCGCCGCTGCTGGCCCTCGGTCTCGTGCCGGGGCGCTACGACGGTGCCCAGGAGGACGTGGGCGCCACGGCCTTCGCGCGCCTCACCGGCGAGATGCCTCCGCTGTCCGGCCGGGCGATCGGCTGATGTCGCCGGACGCGGATGCGCGCGGCCGCGTGGCCGCCTTCCGCGCACACGCGGCCGTCGTCTTCGGCTCGGGGCTTGCCGCCCTGCCGCCGGGGTCTGCGCTGTCGGCCGAGCTCGGCTACGAGCGACTCGGCTGGCCTTGTTCGGCCGTTCCCGGGCATCGCAACGTCCTGCAGCTTGTGGAGATCACGGCCGGCGCCTCGCGCGGGCTGCGCCTCGCACTGGCCTGCGGCCGCTGCCACGGCTACGAAGGCTGGTCACGGGAGGAGCTGGAGCGCCCTGTGCGCAGCCTGGCCGCGGCCGACGTCTCGCGGTTCGTGCTGACCAATTCGTGCGGGGCGCTGCGCCCGACGGTCGCGCCCGGAGAGGTCGTGGTGTGCAACGCCGTCGTCGATCTGCAGGCTCCGCCGGAGGGCCACGAGCCGGCCAGCCTCGGCGTGTGCGATGCGGCAGAGGCGGTGGCGGTCGCCGCCGCCGTGGCGCCGGCGCGGACCGGCGTGTACGTCGCCGTCGCCGGCCCGCAGTTCGAGACGCCGGCGGAGGTCGCCTGGCTGGCCCGTTATGGCGACGTCGTGGGCATGTCGGGGGCGCCGGAGGTGCGCGCCGCGCACGCCGCCGGCGCTACCTGCTGCCTTCTTGCGCTGGTGGTCAACCGGGCCGCCGCTGTAGGCTCCCACGAAGACGTGCTCGCTTTCGGCGGCCGCCTTGCCGGGACGCTGGCCGCCGGGCTCGGCGCCGTCGTGACCACGCGCTGGCCCGGCCTGGTCTGACGAAGCAGTGGAGGACGATCTGTGGACTTCGTGAACGAAGTGATTGCCTGGAAGCGAGACGGCCGTGAGCTCGACGCCAGGCTCCTGCGTGCCTTCGTAGACGGGGTGGTCGACGGATCCGTGCCGTCGTACCAGGCCAGCGCGCTGCTCATGGCGATGGTACTCCGTGGTCTCAGCGACGCCGAGACCGTGGAGCTGGCGCGCGCCCTGGTGCAGAGCGGCAAGACGCTCGACCTGCGGGTGGTCGGGCGCCCTGTGCTCGACAAGCACTCGAGCGGCGGCGTCGGCGACAAGGTGACGCTCGTGCTGGCGCCGCTGGTGGCCGCTTGCGGCGCCGTCTTCGGTAAGATGTCGGGGCGCGGCCTGGGGCACACCGGAGGCACCATCGACAAGCTGGAGTCGATCCCCGGCTTTCGCGTGCAGCTTCCCCAGGGGGAGTTCGTGCGCCAGCTCGAGCGCATCGGCGTCGCCGTGGTCGGCCAGAGCGAACGCATCGTGCCCGCCGACCGCATCCTGTACGCGCTCCGCGACGTGACCGCCACTGTGGAGTGCGACGGGCTCATTGCGGCAAGCATCATGGCCAAGAAGGTGGCCAGCGGCACGGCGGCGCTCGTGCTCGACGTCAAAGTGGGCAGAGGCGCCTTCATGGGCGATCTCGATCACGCCCGCAGCCTCGGGCGCCTGTGCCGGCTCATCGGCGACGCCTACGAGCGCCCCACGACGTGTATCTTCACGAGCATGGAGGCTCCTCTCGGCCGCACCGTGGGCAACCGCCTCGAGGTGGAGGAGGCCTGGCAGGTGCTCAGCGGGGAGGGGCCCGGCGACGTGCGCGAGGTCACGCTCACACTGGCCGGCGCCCTGCTCGCGCTCTCGGACCTCGGCATCGACGAGGCCGAAGGACGCCGGCGGGCGGCGGCGGCGCTCGCCGACGGCCGCGCCGCCGAGCACTTCGAGCGCTGGTGCTTCGTGCAGGGCGGCCGCTGGAAACCGGGGGAGTTCCACCGGCTGGCGGCGCATGAGGCGCGCGCGGCGCGCACCGGTCACCTGACGGCGGTGGACGCCCTGGCCGTCGGCCAGGCGGCGCAGATCGCCGGCGCCGGCCGTCAGAGGATCGACGACACCGTCGATCCCGCGGCCGGCGTGCTGCTCGAGCGCGCGGTCGGCGACCAGGTCGAGGCTGGGGATGTGCTGGCCGCGGTCTTCTCGCGCGACCCGGCGCGCCGTGCGCAGGCCGGCGTGGTCCTCAATGAGGCCTTCACCATCGGCGACGAACGGCCGCAGCCCGGGCAGCTCGTGCTGGGTCGTGTCGACGCGACGGAGTGAGCGGTGGCCGGCGGCGCCCGGACGGAAGCGACGCTACTCGGTGGTCTCTGCCTGGGCGAGCGCGCGCCGGGCGCGCCACAGGTTGAAGAGCCAGGCGCCGAGCAGCTGGCCCGTGACGGCGCTGGCCAGCATGAACGGCACGAACCACCAGCCGAGGCCGAACGAGAGCCGCAGCAGGATGACGAAGGGGATGGGCAGGTGGATCGCCACGAACCACTGCCACGAGAGCCTGCGCACGGTCGCGCGGTACGCGCCGAACGGCAGCGTGATGGCGATTGCCAGGAGAACGGCGAGAGTTTCGAGTTCGAGGTGCGTCATGCGGCGTTTCGTTCGTCTGCTCAGACAGTATAAGGCGAAGATCCCGGATGTGAACCCGATGCGGCCGTATTCCCGGAGCGCCGCCCGAGCGGATCGTCCCGCGCCGGCGCCTGCCGGCTTCGCGAGAGGCCGGCGGTGAGGGTCGTAGGCGGGGAGTGGAGGGGCCGGCCGCTCGTCGCGCCGGCCGGTCGCGGCACCCGGCCCACGTCCGACAAGGTGCGCGAGGCGATCTTCGACGTGCTCCTCGCGCTGCCGGAGGTACGCGCCGCCGGGTCTGCTTCCGTGGCCGTCGGCCCACTCGACGGCCACGTGGTCCTTGACCTGTTCGCCGGGAGCGGCGCCCTCGGCATCGAGGCGCTCTCGCGGGGCGCCGCCGCCTGCACGTTCGTCGAGCACGAGCGCGCTGCGCTCAAGGCGCTGCGCACCAATCTGGAGCGACTGGGCGTGACCGTGGTCGGGCGGGAACGGCGTGAGGCGGGCGGGGAGGACGGCGGCAAGAACGGCCGCCCCGCGCCCGCCCGCGTGTTCGCCGCCGACGCGCGCCGCGCGCTGCAGGCTGACGCCCGGCGCGGCGCGCGCTATACTCTGCTTTTTGCGGACCCTCCGTATGACCGCTACGCGGAGGTCCGGCCAGCGCTGGCCAGACTCTTGGGCGCGCTGCTCGCGCCGCGTGCCGTGCTCGTCGTCGAGACGGCCGCCGGCACGGCGGCCGCGCTGCCCTGGACGATCGTGCGGGAGAAGCGCTACGGGGACACGCGGGTCACCTTTCTGGTGGCGCCCGACGAACCCGACGACGAAGGAGCAGCTGCACACGATGAGCGTCCCGTCACCTGAAGGCCGCAGGGCAGCCCATGCCGCGTAACGTCACGGCCATCTGCCCGGGCACTTTCGATCCGGTCACGGTGGGCCATCTGGACATCATCGCCCGCGGCGCCGCCAAATTCGGCCGCGTCATCGTCGGTCTTATCGAGGTCCCGCAGCGCAAGTCGCCGCTGTTCACGCCCGACGAGCGTGAAGCATTCCTGAGGGAGGCCTTGCACGCTCACGACAACATCGTCGTGGATCGGTTCAACGAGCTCGTGGTGCAGTTCGCGCGCAAGTGGGACGCGCACGTGATCCTCAAGGGTTTGCGCGCCATCTCCGACTTCGAATACGAGTTCGCCATGGCCCAACTGAATAGGAAGTTGGCCCCAGATATCGAAACAGTGTTCATGATGGCGTCGCCCGAGCACAGCTTTCTCAGCTCGAGCGGGGTCAGAGAGATCGCCGCGTTCGGAGGCTCAGTAGAAGACCTGGTGCCGCCGAGCGTCGCTCGCCGCCTGGCGGAGGTCTATCCGCCGCATCAGAAGCCGCGGCAGGCAAGCTTTGGTGCGGGGCGACGCAGTCACACCGCAGAGTAGGCCACCCAAGGAGGGTTGCTGAGTATGGACGTGCTCGTTCTCATCGACAAGCTCGACGACATCATCCACAACGCTCGGTCCGTGCCGCTCACCGATAGCGTCATGATCGACCGCGAGGAGATGTACGACATTCTCGACCAGATGCGTTCCACCATCCCCGAGGAGATCAAGCAGGCGCGCTGGATCGTCAAGGAGCGTCAGGAGATGCTCGCCGAGGCCAAGCAGGAGGCCGAGCGCGTGCTCACGGAAGCTCAGGAGCGCGCCGACAGGATCGTCTCGGAGACCGAGGTGGTGCGCCTCGCCGAGCGCAATGCCCAGCAGGTCATGGAGGCCGCCCGCGAACGCGAACGCGATACGCGCCTGGGCGCCGAAGACTACGCCGACGAGGTGCTCGGCAATCTCGAGCTCAACCTCGAGAAGTTCATCGGTGCGGTACGCCGCGGCCGGGAGCGCCTGCAAGGTCGCCCGGCCGGCGACGAACTGCAGCCCTGAGCCCCGGCTCGGCTCGAGGCAGGCTGGTCTCGCCATGCGCCGTTTCGACCTGCGCTCTCTGCGCTTCGCCGACGCCTACGAGGTGTGGCGACGACTGCCCGTCGAGGTCGACCCCTTCGTGTATGGGGGTCTCGACTACGAGGTCCCCGAAGGCTCCGTCGACCTACTGCTGAGCGCCGCGCGCGTGGGCGTCAACATCACCCTGACGATCGAGTTCGAGACCGAGGTGATCGGCCCGTGCCAGCGCTGTCTCGGCGTCGCGGACATCAGCGTGGAGGCGCGCGGCGTCGAGTACGTGCGCCACGGGGACTCGGAGGGTCGGGAAGAGGACGAAGACGGCTACGTCACGTCCTCGAGCGTCGCTGTGGGTCGCTGGGCGCGCGACCTCATCGCCGAAGAGCTGCCGCCCAAACTGCTGTGCCACGACGAGTGCCTCGGCCTCTGCGCCGTGTGTGGCGCCGACCTCAACGCCGAGCCCGAACACGGGCACAACGAAGCGTAGACGCCTGCCGTGTGGTACAGTTCCGTCTCTGTTTGACCCAAGGAGACTCACCATGCCCGTACCCAAGAAGAAGACATCGCAGCGGCGTCGCGACCAGCGCCGGTCGCAGCAGAAGCTCACTGTCGACGTGGCGAGCGTCTGCCCGCAGTGCAAGAGCCCGAAGCTCCCGCACCGCGCCTGCCCCAAGTGCGGCACCTACAAGGGCCGTGAGGTCATCGTCCTCGAGGCCGACTAAGTAAAGAGTGGGGGTGTGGTGGTGAAGTCGCTCTACATCGCATCCACCCAGGGCAGCGGCGGCAAGACCACCATCGCCGTTGGCCTGTGCCTGGCGCTGCGCAAGCGCGGCCTGAACGCCGGCTACTTCAAGCCGGTGGGAACGCTGGCGTCGCAGTCCGGCGGTGTCCTGCTCGACGAGGACGCCACCTTCGTTTCCGAGCTCCTCGAGCTTGGCGATGCCCTCACCGACATCTGCCCGGTCGTGCTCGACGAGGACGCGCTTCATGACGTCTTGGCCGGCTCCGAAGTCGACGCTATGAGCCGCGTGCGCGTCGCCTATGAGCGCATCAGCAAAGGCAAGGACCTCGTGGTGTGCGAAGGGCTCGGCGAGATATGGCAGGGCCGCTTTCTGCGCACCAGCGGCGCCGAGGTCGTGGCGCAGCTCGACCTCATGACGCTGCTCGTCGCCAAATTCGCTGGCGCCCGGCTGCTCGACGACATCATCTACGTTAAGGACGCCCTCAAGCAGCATCTCATGGGCGTCCTCTTCAACATGGTCCCCGAGTCGCGCCTCGGCCTCGTGCGCGACCAGTACACGCGCTTCCTGGCCAAGAGCGGGGTCACAAGTTACGGCGCTCTCACGTCCAATGCGCGCCTCTCGGCGGTCTCGGTCGCGGAGATCGTCGAGGCCCTGCACGGCACCTACGTCTGTGGGGAGCAGTACGGCGACCACCTGGTCGAGACGTACATGATCGGCGCCATGAGTCCGGAGCACGCGCTGCGCTACTTCCAGCTTACGCCCAACAAGGTGGTGATCGTCGGCGGCGACCGCGCCGAGATCATCCTCACGGCGCTCGACACGCCCACCATGGCCGTGGTGCTCACCGGCAACTACGTGCCCAGTCCCGCCGTGCTCGAACGCGCCGACGAGCGCGGCGTGCCGCTCGTCTCCGTCGAGACCGACACGGTGACGGCCGCCGACGACCTGCGCCGCCTCTTTGGCCGCCTGCGGGTCAAGGAGCGCGCCAAGATCGACCTCATCGTCGAGCTCATCGAAGAGGCCGTCGATCTCGACCGGCTGGTGGCCGACCTGCAGGCGTGACCGCGGTGGGCTCGCGCCAGTATGTCTCACCGCACGACGTCACGGACGCCTGGAGCGCCGCAGACGGCGATAGAGTCGTTCGGGTGGTGGTCGACGCGGCCGGCGGCGACAACGCGCCCGCCGAAGTCGTGCGGGGCGCGTTGCAGGCCGCCGGCCCTCACACCCACGTCATCCTTGTCGGCGACGAGACGACCGTGCGCGGCCTGCTACCGGCCGACGCCGCGCACGTCGAGGTCGTCCACGCCGCAGACGTGATCGGCTACGACGAGGAGCCGGCCTGGGCGGCCCGCAACAAGACCGGCTCGAGCATCGTCGTGGGCCTCAAGCTCGTGTACGACGGGCAGGCCGACGTCTTCGTGTCTGCTGGCAACACAGGGGCTGTGGTGGCCGGCAGCCTGCTTTACGTGCGCCGTATCAAGGGGGTGCAGCGACCGGCTATCTGCACCATCATCCCATGCATGCCTGCGCCTATCGCCTTCCTCGACGTGGGCGCGAACGCCGAATACCGGCCCGAGCACCTGCGCCAGTTCGCGGTGATGGGCCAGGCGTTCGCCCGCGAGGTGATGGGCATCGCCGCACCGACGGTTGGCCTGCTCTCCATCGGCGAGGAGCCCACCAAGGGCACGCCCGACGTCATCGAGGCCCACCGCCTCATCGCCGCCGACGAGCACATCCGCTTCTACGGCAACGTAGAGGGCCGCGACATCATGAACCGGGTAGTCGACGTGATCGTCACCGACGGCTTCACGGGCAACGTCGCCCTGAAATCCCTCGAGGGCTCGGCGCGTGCTATCCTCGGCGGCCTGCGGCAGACCATCGGCCTCTCGGCCAAGACCAAGCTCGGCGGCCTGTTGCTCCGCCGCGATTTGTTGCGCCTCAAGCACGCCCTGGACCCCAACGAATACGGCGGCGCCATCCTCGTCGGGGTGAGCGCGCCGGTCATCATCGCCCACGGCAGCTCGACCGCCCGCGGCATCGCCCAGGCGGTGCGCATGGGTCGGCGGGCGGTCGTCAGCGAGCTCCTGCCGAGCATCTCGGCGGAGCTTGGGGCGCACGCCCCCACAGTGTAGACTCTGCCAAACTCCAACGGAGGTTGGTCCATGACCCGCGAAGAGGTGTTCGAGCACGTCAAGGGGATCCTCGTCGAGACCCTCAGCGTC
>JAPLCM010000140.1 GCA_026392275.1 Actinomycetota bacterium
GACGCTGGCCGGGATCGTGGGCGTGCTGCTGGCGATCCCGCTGGCCTCCGCAGGCTGGACGCTGGGCCGCGACCTCATCGCGCTGCGGCACGCGAGGCATGAGGCGCGCATGGAGGCGGAGGGCTGCGGCGAGAGCGAACCTCTCGACCTGGGGCTGCCGCCGGCTGCCGCCGGCAAGCCCGGCGGCCCGCTCGGCGGCCCGCTCGGCGGCTGAGACACGCGGACGAGGCCGACGATGAGCGGCGCCGCGTCGAGGTTGACGTGGTCGCCTTCTTTGGCGCGGCGGTCGACGAGCTTGACCGCTGTGACCTCCCCCGAACGGTCGAGCGAGAGCTCATCGCTCACGCCGTCGGGCACCATGCGATGCACTCAGAGAACCACCTCACCCTCCAAGTCAACACGTACTCCGTTGGCAACTGCCACGAGAAGCAGGCGAACGTGCTCGCGGCTTTGCCTCTCATCCCCGAAGACGAGCTCAACCCCAAACTCGAGTCTGTCAGATCGATACCTGATCTCGGGCACGACTTTGGCGTGGCGGGCGAATCTGTGGCCTTCCGGCTCAAGATCAGGCAGGTGGCCGGTTATGATGCGAAGCACGAAAGCGCAGCTCAGGGGCAGAAATCGGTTGACAACAGGTGGCGAGGATATTACTATGAAAGTATGCTGTTTAGCATAATAAAGGAATAATAGATGCTCTCGACCCTCATCACATCGAAGTCCCGTATCGAAGTCCTCACATGGTTCGTGTCGCACCCAGGGGAGCGCTTTCATTACCTGCAACTCGACAGACTGCTTGCCTCCAGCCGTGCGTCCCTTCAGAGGGAGCTCAAGCGACTAGAAGACGGCGGACTGCTCCGCAGTACCAAAGAGGCAAACATCCGCTTCTACTCGATCGATCAGGACTACCCCCTCTACCCTGAGCTCAAGAGCATCATCTTCAAGACCGCGGGACTTGCCGACTTCCTGCGCGATTCTCTCCATGAGATCGGAGTCATCGAGGTCGCCCTGATCTTCGGGTCTGTGGCAAAGAACGTCGAGGACATGGCTTCAGACGTCGACCTTCTCGTTATCGGAGACATCGACATGGATGCCCTCCATGAGGCACTCGATGCCGCCGAACAAAGGACCGGCAGAGAGGTCAACCCCACCGTGTACAGCCGGGAAGAATGGTCCGGCAGAGTGAAGACAGGACGGGCCTTCGCAACAGATGTCTTGGAGGGCAAGAAGATCTTCCTCATGGGAGACGAAGATGAGCTTCGAAGAACTGCTTAGAAGGCGGGCGATCGAATCCGTCACTGCCACTCCACGAGAGATCGCGGAGCTCCTGGCCGTGGCCAGACGCGACATCAAGACCTCACAGGCAATGATGAACACCGATCTGGACTGGGCCTTCGCCATCGCCTACAACGGCATCCTGCAGATGTCTATCGCCTACATGAACCATCTGGGCTATCGACCTCGTGGAGAAGGCCATCACTACAACACCTTCCGCTTCATGGAAGAGGCGCTGCCCGAGGATGCGCAGATGATCAAACGCCTCCAGAAGCTGCGCAGGAAACGCAACACCACGATCTATGAGCAACCGGGGCTCGTGAGTGAGCAAGACGCAGTGGACGTCGTCCAACTCGCCTCACGCTACTTCACCGTCATCGAAGCGAAGCTGCCTTCCGAGATAACGGGTCCGGTGCCCAAGGAGGAGTAGCGAACAGCTGCGGCGTCCGGGTGCCGGAAGAACGAGGCCGGGGCCGCTCGCGCGGCCCCGGCCGTGCTCTCGGAGGCGCCGTCTCTCGCCTCCGGAGCAGCTTTGGTGTGACCTGCTCGCGGCGCGGCCGGCCAGGTTCGGGTAGCCGCGCCGGGCTGACTGTCACACGCTCTTGAGACGCTCGGTCAGCGCCGGCAGCACCTCGTACAGGTCGCCGACGATGCCGTAGTCGGCCAGTGCGAAGATCGGCGCTTCCTTGTCCTTGTTCACGGCGGCGATGAGCTTGGCCGCCGAGACGCCCACGGTGTGCTGGATCTGGCCCGACACGCCGACGCTCAGGTAGAGGTCGGGCGCCGTCTTCGCGCCACTGAGGCCGATGATGCGGTCCTCGCCGAGCCACTCGAAGTCGGCGAGGCTCTTGGTGCAGCCCATGACGGCGCCCAGAGCCGCGGCCAGATCGTCGCCGAGCGCCAGGTCCTCGCGGGCGTTGAAGCCGCGACCGACGCCGACGATGAGCGGCGCCGCGTCGAGGTTGACGTGGTCGCCCTCCTTGGCGCGGCGGTCGACGACCCTGACGCTCGTCCGAACGTCAACCTGCGGGTCGACCACTGCGCCCTCCCCGGCGCTCGCACCCTCGACGCTGAACGTCTTGGGCATCACGGCGAAGACCTTGACCGCCGTGCTCAGCTTCTCGCGTGCCACCGTGGCACCGCCGAAGGCGTAACGGCCGGCGACCAGCTCGCCGTCTTCGACGACCAGGTCGTTCACGTCGGTGACGCAGCCGGCGACGAGCTTCTGCGCGAGACGCGGCGCCGTTTCTTTGCCCCGCCGCGTCGAGCCCACGAGCACGACGCTCGCGCCGGCCTGCTCGACGATCTGCGCGAGGCCGGCGGCCACGGCGTCGGCCGGCCAGCCCTCGAAGGCGGCGTCTTCGCTGGCGTACACGGTGTCGGCGCCGGCGGCGGCGAGCGCGCTCGCCGCGGCTCCGGCGCCCGGCCCCAAAGCCACGGCGCTCACGCCGAGGCCGAGGGCCGCTGCCAGCTCTTTGCCACCGGCGACCAGCTCCCGGGCGCTCTCGAGTCTCTCGCTGTAGACAAGCAGTGCGGCCATCGTTACCTCCCCAGGACGCCTTCTTTGATGAGGGCACTCACGAAGGCGTCGGCCTGCTCGGCCGCGGTGCCCTCGAACAGGATGTTCTTGCGGTCCTGCTCCTCCGCGAGGTTGCTCACGATCTCGCGCACCGGGGCCGGCGCGTCGAGGCCCAGGTCGGCCAGCGCCCACACCTGCAGGGGCTTGCTCTTGGCCTTCATGATCTGCATGAGGCCGGGGATGCGCGGCTCGTTGATCTCGCTGACCACGGTGACCACGGCCGGCAGCGGCGCCTCGAGGGTCTCGATCATGTCGTCCATGCTGCGTTCGCAGCGCACGACGCCATCCACAGCCTCGATCTTGCGCGCGTAGCCGATCTGCGGCAGGCCGAGCAGCTCGGCCACGCGCGCCCCGACCTGACCGGTGTAGTTGTCGCTGGAACCCTCGCCGAAGAGCAGGAGGTCGCAGGCGCCGATCTTC
>JAPLCM010000155.1 GCA_026392275.1 Actinomycetota bacterium
CTCTTTCTGGAAGGCGACGTACGCCTTGAGCATCTCGGGAAGCGTGAGCGTGCGCGGCACGCCGCCGACCAAGGCGATGTTGATGATCCCGAACGTGGTCTGCATCTGGGTGTGCTTGTAGAGTTTGTTGAGCACCACCATCGGGATGGCCTCGCGCTTGAGTTCGATGACCAGACGCATGCCGGAGCGGTCTGACTCGTTGCGCAGGTCGCTGACCTCGGTGAGCTTCTTGGTCTTGACGAGATCGACGATGCTGTCGATGAGCGAGGCGCGGTTGACCTGATACGGCAGTTCCGTCACGACGATGGCCGAGCGGTTGCCCTTCATCTGCTCGGTGTGTGCCTTGGCGCGCACGCGAACCCGGCCGCGGCCGGTGCGGTAAGCCTCCTTGAAGCCGGCAGTGCCGAGGATGACGCCGCCCGTGGGGAAGTCGGGCCCCTTGATGAACTCCATGAGGTCGTCGGGAGTGGCCTCGGGGTGGTCGAGGACGTGCACGGCGGCGTTGACCACCTCGCCAAGGTTGTGGGGCGGGATGTTGGTGGCCATACCGACGGCGATGCCTGAGGCGCCGTTGACCATGAGGTTGGGCATGCGGCTGGGGAGCACCGTGGGCTCGCGCCGCGTCTCGTCGTAGTTGGGCTTCCAGTCGACGGTGTTGGCGTCGATGTCGCGCATCATCTCGACGGCGATCTTGCTGAAACGGGCCTCCGTGTAACGCATGGCGGCCGGCGAGTCGCCTTCGACCGAGCCGAAGTTGCCCTGGCCGCCGACCAGTGGGTAGCGCATGTTGAAGTCTTGCGCCATGCGCACCAGCGTGGGGTAGATGACGGCCTCGCCGTGGGGGTGGTAGTTACCGGAGGTGTCGCCGGCGATCTTGGCGCACTTGCGGTGCGCCTTGTTGGGCGCCAAGCCCAGGTCGTGCATGGCGACGAGGACACGCCGCTGGCTGGGCTTGAGGCCGTCGCGCACGTCGGGCAGGGCGCGATCGGTGATCACGCTCATCGCGTAGTCGATGAACGACGAGCGCATCTCGTCTTCGAGCTCGATAGGCTCGATCTTGCCTTCGAGTGTCTGCAGATCGTCAGACATCGAGGAACCGCACTTCTTTGGCGTTCTTCTCGATGAAGGCGCGTCGCGGCTCGACCTTGTCGCCCATGAGCATCGTGAAGACCTCGTCGGCCGCTTGGATGTCTTCCATGGAGACGAGCTGGAGGGTGCGCGTCATGGGGTTCATGGTGGTGTCCCAGAGCTGGTCGGGGTTCATCTCGCCGAGCCCTTTGAAGCGCTGCAGCTGCATGCCCTCTTTGGTGAGCTCCACGATCTCGACGCGCAGCTCTTCGTAGCTCTGCGCCTCGGCCTTGCGGTTGCCGAGGTGAAGCACGAACGGCGGCCTGCCGACCATCTCGGCGACGCGCAGGTGAACACGCTTGAGCGCCTGGTACTCGCGCCCCGAGACGGCCGCGAAGGGGATGCGAAGGTTCGCGGCCAGGCCGGTGCGCCGTTCGACGAGGCGCGTATCGGCGACGCGCTCTTCTTCGTCGACGCCGAGGACGTCGATGACGTATCGCTTGTCGATGTCTGCTTTGAGCACCCGAAGGAGCGCTTCGAAAGTCGGCAGCTCGACCTCGATCATGGGGCCGTTCTTGAGCCAGTCGATGAGCTCGCCGCCCCACTGGCTCTTGAGCTTCTTGACCCAGCCTGAGTACTCGCTGAAGAGCTTGAGGAAGCGTTGGTATTTGGCCTCGCTGAAGGTGAAGCCGGTTTCGGTGTTGTCGACACGGATCTGCTCGAGGCGCCCGCGCAGCAGGATCTCCTCGAGCTGGCTCTCTTTGTGGATGTACGTCTCTTGGTTGCCCTGCTTGAGGCGGTAGAGCGGCGGCTGCGCAATGTAGATGTAGCCGGCCTCGACGAGGGGCTTCATGTGCCGGAAGAGGAAGGTGAGGATGAGCGTGCGGATGTGCGAGCCGTCCACGTCGGCGTCGGTCATGATGATGATCTTGTGATAGCGCGCCTGGGCGACGTCGAACTCGTCGTCGCCGAAGCCGGCGCCGATAGCGCTGATCATCGTCAGGATCTCGTTGTTGGCGAGCATCTTGTCGACGCGCGCCTTTTCGACGTTGATGATCTTGCCGCGCAGCGGCAGGATGGCCTGGAAGCTGCGGTCGCGGGCCTGCTTCGCCGAGCCACCGGCGGAATCACCCTCGACGAGGTAGATCTCGCTGAGCGCCGGGTCTTTGATGGAGCAGTCGGCGAGCTTGCCGGGCAGCGTGCTGCCCTCGAGCAGGCCCTTGCGCCTCGTGAGGTCGCGCGCCTTTCGCGCCGCGTTGCGCGCCCTCGCAGCGTTGACGGCCTTGTCAACGATCTGCCGCCCCTCGGAGGGGTTCTCTTCGAGGAACTCGGCGAGCTTGGCGTTCACCGAGACCTCGACCAGGCCGCGGATCTCGGTGTTGCCCAGCTTGGTCTTGGTCTGGCCCTCGAACTGCGGGTTCTTGAGCTTGACCGAGATGAGGGCCGTGAGCCCTTCGCGAACGTCCTCCCCGGAGAGGTTCTCCTCCTTCTCCTTGAGAAAGCCCTTCTGGCGAGCATAGTCGTTGATTGTGTGCGTGAGCGCGCTGCGGAAGCCGGTGAGGTGCGAGCCGCCCTCGGTGGTGTTGATGTTGTTGGCGAACGTGAAGATGGACTCGTTGTACGAGGAGTTCCACTGCATCGCGATCTCGACGGCGCCGTCTTTGGTCTCGTTTTCGAGGAAGATGATGCTGCGGTGGATGGCGTCTTTCTCGCGGTTGATGTAGGCGACGAAGTCGACGATGCCGCCGTCGTACTTGAACACCACATTCTCGCCGTCGGCGCGCTCGTCGTTGAGCTCGATGCGCAGACCCCTGGTGAGGAAGGCCGTCTCGCGCAGGCGCTGGGCGAGCACGCGGAAGTCGTAGTCGACCTCCTCAAAGATGTCGGGGTCGGCCATGAACGACAAGGTGGTGCCGGTGGGTGCGTCTTTGCCGAGCTTCTCCTTCTTCTCGAGCGCGCCGACCGGCGCACCGCGCTCGAAACGCTCGTGCCAGTGAAAGCCTTCAACATAGATGTCGAGCTCGAGCCACTCGGAGAGAGCATTGACGACCGAGACACCGACGCCGTGCAGCCCGCCGGAGACCTTGTAGCCGGCGCCGCCGAACTTGCCGCCGGCGTGCAGCATGGTGAGCACGATCTCGGCGGCAGGCCTGTCGTACTTGTCCATGATGCCGACGGGGATGCCGCGGCCGTTGTCGGCGATGGTCACGGAGTTATCGGGGTTGATGGTGACGACGAGGCCGTCGCAGTACCCGGCAAGAGCTTCGTCGACGGAATTGTCGACCACCTCGTACACGAGGTGGTGAAGGCCGCGGGGGCCGGTGGAGCCGATGTACATACCGGGGCGTTCGCGGACCGGCTCGAGGCCTTCGAGGACCTGGATATCCTGGGCGTCGTAATGTGGCTTCTTCACTCGACCTCGCAATGTGCCGAGGAGCAGGACAGGGGCAGACGAGGCAGGCCTGACCTGCCTGCGTAAGTATAGCAAACCCGAAGGCTCAGAGCGAACTTGAGGTCGGTGGAAAAGCGCCGCAAATCGGCTGTTTTTGTCAACCCCGAGGAGGTCCTTCGCCGGGAGCCTCCGGGGCCTCCGCGGGTGCCGTGCGGAGCGCGGCCTCGATGGCCGCCCGCAGACGCTCGTCGCGCACCCCCTGCGCCTGTGCCCGCGCCCCGCCGAGATCCGGCGGCGCGGGCCTCTCGTCGCGCCCGTCGTGCCTTGCGGCGGGCGACGTTTCTTGCTGCTGCGGCGCGGCGCGCTCGATGACGAAGCGGAAGCGTCTCACGGGGTGCCCCGGCGCGATATCGTCCATGCGCCTGAGGATCTGGGGGCCAAGATACGTGAGCTCGTTGGCCCAGACCGATGAGGTGCACTCCACGGTGAGCACGCCGCGGGAGAAGTGGCGGGGGCGCGCACCGCTCGCCACCTGATCGCCGGCAGCGCGCGTCCAGGCGGCATAGGCGCGCCCCTGCTCGCTGGTCGCCATGCGCCCGAGCGCGCTGCTCAGGATGTCCCCAAGGCGCTTGGGCTCGCTGCGCCCGGTACGGGCGCCCTCCTGAGCGTGCTGGCCACCCTGGGGGCCGTCGTTCATAGCGCGTCCTCGCGCGGCGGCGCCGGCCCGGAGCCGTCGTCCGGTGGCACCGCGGCCCCGGGCGCCAGCGAGCCGAAGAGGGGCAACTCGACCACGGTCGCCTCGTCCAGTTCCTCCTCCAGGAAGCAGTGACGGTCGGTGGTCGTGATGATGGCTTGGCCGGCGGACGTCAATTGACGCACAAGGAGCCGGCGGCGGGCGTCGTCGAGCTCGCTCATCACGTCGTCCAGGAAGAGGGTGCCCTGCTCGCCGGTGCGCGCCGTCGCGAGCTGCTGCTCCGCGAGCAGCAGCGCCAGCACGGCAGCGCGCTGCTCGCCCTGAGACCCGAAGAGGCGCAGGTCGCGCCCCCCGCCCGGCAGGGCGACGGGGCCGCAGGCCGCCGCCGCGCCGCGCTCGAGCGCCGCGGCCGCCGGAGCGGCTTCGACCTCGAGGAACTTGAGATCGTCGCGGTGAGGGCCGAACAGCGAGAGGCCGCGACTGGTCTCGCCCGGTCTCCGGGAACGCAGCTCTTCGAGCAGGGCGGCCTCATCGTAGTCGACCGCAGCCAGCTGGCTGACAAGCTGAAGGGTGAACGTGTTGCCCTCCGGGGCCAGCCCCGCGGCGCATGCGGCGAAGCTCCCGGCGAGCTCCGCGACGAGATCGCGGCGGCGGCGGCCCAGCGCGACTGCCGCGCGGGCAAACTGTACGTCCCACGGGTCGAGCGTAGTCGCCGCGGCGCCGTGCCTGACTGCGAGCAGCTGGGCATTGCGCTGCCGAAGCGCCGCCTGCAGCTCTCGCGCAGCGGCGGCGTACTGCGCATCGAGCGCCGCCGCGAAGGCGTCGAGATGGGCGCGCCGCCGCGCCGGGCTGCCTTTGACGAGCAGCAGGCTCTCGGGCACGAAGATGAATACCTGAGTGCGCCCGCGCAGCTCATCCTGCGACGCGACCTCGACACCGTTCCAGCGGGCGCGCCTACCTTGCCCGGGCGCGTAGGCGACCTCGACGGTCTGAGGGCCTGTGCCGGGGCCGTCGAGCCCCAACTCCACGCGCGTGAAGCGCTCGCCCCAGGTGATGAGCTTCTCTTCGCGGCGCGTGCGCGGCGAGCTGCCGCGGAGCGCGAACCAGGCGCCTTCGAGAAGATTCGTCTTGCCGGCGGCGTTCTGGCCGACGACGACGTTGAGCCCGGCGCCGAAGCTTACCGCGGCGTCGCAGTAGGAGCGGAAGTTGACGAGCCTCAGGCTGGAGACGAACACACGCGGTACTCCTCGCCGCCGACGGCGACTATGTCGCCGGACCGCAGGGTGCGACCGCGTCGCCTGTCGACCTCGCCGTTCACGCTGACTTCGCCGTCCTGCACCAGCAGCTTCGCGTGTCCGCCGGTCGCCGTCGCCCCGGCGAGCTTGAGAAACGCGCCCAGCGGCAGAGGGCCGTTGACCATGACTTCGTTCAGTTGTTCAGGCGGATCGGCATGATGAGGTAGACGAAGCTTCCGTCCGAACCGCTGACGAGCCCAGGACGGAGCGGGCTGGTGAACCGCAGAAGTACACCGGCGTCGTCGATCGCGTCGATGCCGTCGATGAGATAGGCGGCGTTGAAGCCGATCTCGAAGGCCTCGCCGTCGAACTCCACGTCGAGAGACTCCTCGGCTTGGCCGACGTCTTGTGTGAGCGCCTTCATCGTGAGTCTGTGCTCCGTGAAGGAGAGCCGCAGGGGCGCGTTCTTCTGTGCCAGCAGGCTGACGCGCCGGGCCGCCGCCATGAGCTCGTCTTTGGCCAGCGTGACCTCGTGGTCGAACGAGTCCGGCAATAGCTGCTTGTAGTTGGGGAACTGCCCGTCGATGAGCCGCGAGGCGACCCACACGTCGCCAGTGGGGTCGGCGAGCTTGAAGAGCGCCTGGTTCTCGCCGATCGCCACCTCGATATCGCCGTCGCCGAGCGACGCCGCAAGGCGGGCGACTTCGCTGAGTGCTCTCACCGGCACGATGGCGTGGACCTCAGTCTCCAGAGGCTTCTCGAGCTTCGTCTCTTTGACGGCCAGCCGATAGCTGTCGGTGGCCACCATCTTCAGCGTGTCACCGAGGATCGTCATGAGCACGCCCGTGAGGATCGGCCGTGTCTCGTCGCGGGAAGCAGCGCGACCGGCCTTCGTGAGCGTCTCGACGAAAGGCTCGCGGCCGATCGCGAACGCCTCGCTGGTGTCGAACGTGGAGGTTTGAGGAAAGTCGCTCGCCGACCAGGCGTTGAGAGAGAACTTGGCGCCCGCGGCAGTGACCTTGACGGCGGCTTCGCCAGCTTCGATATCCACCTTATCTCCGGGGAGGTTGCGGACCACATCCGTGAAGAGGCGCGCCGGCACGACGATCTCGCCTTCGCGCTCGATGGCGGTCGCCAGGCTGGCCTTGATGGAGAGTTCCATGTCGGTCGAGAACAAGTCGAGACGGCCCTCGGAGGCCTGGATCAGAATGCCCGAGAGCACCGGCAGCGCACTCTTCGTGGAGACGCCGCGGGCGAGGATCGCGAGTTTGTCGACCAGTGCAGAGCGATCACAGGTGAGCTTCATCCCGACTCCTTATGACAATAGAGAAAAGACATACTCTCCTCGTCATCGTCACAACACCTGTTGACAATGCGGAGAGAGGTGGTTCTTCCTGCTACGCAAGGGCGCGGACCTCTGCACTGTGTTGTGGGCGGGGTGTGCAGAAACAGACACCTCATGCGTGGTGACCCTCCTCGTACAACGAAGCATAGCCGATTTGGCTACGCCGGGGGAGAATGTCCACCGGCTGAAGGAGGGTTGTCCACAGGGCCTGTGGAGAGCGCACGTCGCAGCGCGGAGCGACTGGGCTTACTCAGCGGACGGTCTTGAGGCGCGCCGCGATGAGGGCCACAAGGTCCTGAAGCTGCGCGTCGTGACCGTCCTTGAGCTGACGTTCGATCTTGTCGACACCGTGGATCACGGTGCTGTGATGGCGGCCGCCGAAATGAGCACCGATCTGCGGCAGGGACGCTTCGGTGAGATCGCGGGCGAGGTACATGGCGATGTGGCGCGCGTACGCCACGTCCTGAGTACGGCGATTGCCACGCAGATCATTGACATGAAGGCCGAACTGGCGCGCGACCTCGGCCTGCACCATCTCGATGGTGACGGCGCGCTGGTAGGCCTTGGGGAGGATGTCCTTCAAGGCCTCCTGGGTGACGTCCAGCGTGACCTCGCTGCCCTGGATGGAGGCATAGCTCACCGCCCGGGTGAGGGCGCCGTACAACTCGCGGATATTTGTCGTGACCCGGGAAGCGATCCACTGGAGCACTTCCGGCTCGGCGATCTGGAAGCCTTCCCACTTGACCTGTTTCCGCAGGATCGCGATGCGCGTCTCGAGGTCGGGCCGACCGATGTCGACCACGACGCCCTGACCGAAGCGCGTGCGCAGGCGCTCCTCCAGTTCACCCAGCTCACGTGGCGGCCGATCGCTGGTGATCACGATCTGCTTACCGGCCTCATAGAGCGCGTTGAACGTGTGGAAGAACTCGACCTGAGTCTGCTGCTTCTCGACGAGGAACTGCACGTCGTCGATGAGCAGTACATCGTTCTCGCGGTAGGACTGCTTGAAGCCGTCGATGCGGTTCTTATCGGTGACCGCCTTGATGAAGTCGTCGGTGAAGCGCTCGACGGTGACGTACTTGATCTGCAGGTCCGGGTGCTGCTCCAGCGCGGCGTGAGCGATGGCCTGGATGAGGTGGGTCTTGCCGAGCCCGGTATCCGCGTACATGAAGACCGGGTTGTAGGCGGTGGCCGGAGACTCCGCCACGCTGTGCGCGACGGCGGCCGCATACTCGTTGTGCGGGCCGGTGACGAAACGCTCGAACACGTACCGCGGGTTCAGATCACCGACGGCCTTGGCCGCTCGAGCGGCGCGTGCCTCTGAGACGTGGCGGGGTCTGGCCGGCGCGCCCGACGGGGGCGCCGGCTCAGCGGCGGCGGCCGGCGGCTGAGCCGCCACGGACTGCTGAGGCAACTCCGCGGCCCTTGCGTCGACGACCACGCGCACGTCGACCGTGTCGCCGAGGACTTCGCCGAGCGCCTCGGCGACCTGCCCGGCCAGCCGCTTCTCGATCCACTCGCGGGCAAAATCGTTGGGCACGCCGATGACGAACGCGCCGTCTTCGAGGCCGAGTGGCAGCGTGCGGTCGAACCAGAACTGGAAGGCTGCTTCGCTGAGGCGGCCGCGAAGGTTCTTCTTCGCCTCATCCCAGATGAGTGTCAGCTGGTCGTCCGTGCCCGCCCCGTCTTGTCGGTCCCCGGGGATGCAGCGGCCCACCGGGGATGCTTGAGACTGTCAGTGAGTCAGAGGATGCTCTCGAGGAGGTGAAGACCCTCCTCGCGCAAGGCTCGCTTGCCGTCGCCCAGCGAGTGTATCAACCCCATGTCCTGCAATACAACGAGCTCCCTGAACGCCGTCGCCGAGGAGATGTCGAGCTCCTTGGCGATCGCTGTGGGGCCCGACGACCCGAGCTCCATGAGGAGTACGAGCACCTTGGTCTGGCGCATCGTGAGCTTGACCTCCGGCGTGAGCGGCACGGCCGCCGGGCCGGGGGCCTGGGCCGGCATCTTGATGGTGAACACGGCGCCCCCGCCGAGGTTGTCGTCGACCGTGAGTACGCCGCGCAGGAACTGCAGCGATTCGCGGGCCACGGGCAGGCCCGACCCGACCCCGCGGATGATCTGTCGCTGGATCGCCGTGGCGGTGGTGAAGCCCGGCTGGAAGGCGCGGTCCTTGTCGTTCACGCCGGGACCGTGGTCGGAGATGCGGATGGTCTGTCCGTTGTCGAGGATGGTGATCACGACGTCGCGGAAGCAGGCGTGCAGCAGGTTCTCCATGAGCTCCTGGAGCACCGTGTACGGGATCTGGCCGCCCTGCGCGCGGCAGTAGTGATACGTCTTCTCCGCCAGCGACGCGATGAGGGCCGGCAGGTCCCTCTCCTCTACGGCGATCACGCGCGGCGGTGACGTGAGGGTGTCGTAGATCGCGATCCGCGGAGCCTCAGACCCGAGCGGGGCGCCCGGGAGCACGCCGCCGAGGCCTGGATGACCGGGAGGGGTGATGGGAGGGGCGGCCGTGGCCGCAGCCTGCGCCGCCGGCCGCGGAGCGGCGGCCCTCTCGTCGGCGAGCAGCCTGTCGAGGAACGAGTCCATGGGGGCGCCGAGTATAGCAGAGGCGTCAGAAGCGCATGAAACGCTGGAAGTAGCTGCGCACACCCATATTGCGCAGCGGAACCCCCGCGGTTATCCACAGGCTGTTCAAGATATGTGGAAAGCTCTCTGGCGAAAGCCCCCGGACGTGCCCAATTTGCGGGTCTTGTGGAAAATACGATTTCACACATGGTGGGGCAGAGGTCCGGGCCGCCGCCTCGACGGGGTTGTGTCTCTGTCGCGCGAGTGCCCCCGCCGCCGCCATCGGTACTGCGACTAATCACCTGCAAAACAGGCATGCAGCAGAATACGTAGCGTGTCGCTTCGGCGTATCCGCAGTGTCAAGAGGAGTCGTGGTCGTCAACGGCTTATCCACGTCAATCGTGAGCCTGCAAGCGAGGGGAAAGATTCTTATCCACATTCTCCACAGGGGTACGTGAACGGCGGCTGGGAGGGGTGAAACGAGACGTGGCCCGGCCGCCGCGCCTGCGGTACACTGTGGTGGTCCTGCGGAGCTCCTGGCGGAGGAGCTGAGAAGGCGCTTCCTAGCGCCGACGCGTCGAACCTGACCACCCTCGAGGTGGCGGCGTCTTCGGGCGCTGCTGGGTAATGCCAGCGAAGGGAGAGATCCGACGATGAGTACTCCTCTGGCCGCGTCCCCGGCGCCCGCGCTCGATGCGCGAGACCGGCTCAACCTGAACCCCGCCCACTGGGGCGTGCAGGCTCTCGCGGAGATCGGGGTCGCCATCGCCCTGGCCGCCGTGCTCGGACAGGTGCGCATCTTCGTGATGCCTCAGGGCGGCTCGGTGAGCCTCGAGTTGCTGCCCATCATCTTCGTCGCGGTGCGCCGTGGCGTGGTCCCGGCAGCGACGGCGGGCCTGCTGTACGGCCTGCTGCAGTTCGGCCTGCCGGGCGCGTTCGTCTTCCACCCGGCACAGGCCGTCCTCGACTACCCGCTGGCCTTCATGTCGCTGGCCGTGGCCGGCTTTGTGGACGTGCGCGGCTGGCGCTCGCTCGCCCTGGCCGTGGCCCTGGCCTTGACGGCGCGGTTCGCTTGCCACTTTCTCTCGGGCCTGATCTTCTTCGCCGCCTACGCCCCCGACTGGGAGGATCCGTGGCTGTATGCGGCGACCTACAACCTGCTGTATCTGGTGCCCGAGGGCCTGCTCACGACGCTCCTGCTCTGGCCGCTGCTCAAGGCCTACGACGCGGCCTTCCCGGGGCGTGGCCGTCAGGCGCCTTCGTGAGCGGCGCGGCCGGCGACGCAGGCGGCTGCGGCCCGCAGCCGGACCGCAGGCGTCTCGCCACGGTCTTTCTCGGCGGCGACTACGAGGAGC
>JAPLCM010000108.1 GCA_026392275.1 Actinomycetota bacterium
GCATTGGCTGGGGCCTTGGTGCTGCTGGCGATTGGCTGCGGCTCCACCACAGACAGCACTTCCACAGCGTCGTCCCAAGTACCTGATGCAGCGGTGTCTGCTCCAGGTCAGACCTCACCGTCGCCAGCGAGCGCCTCAACAGAGGCGGAAGTTGTGGTGGATGGCGCGGGCTTCGCGCTGGGTGACTACAGACAGGTCGGCTACGGACTCGTCCTCAAGAACCCGTCAAGCATGGACGCCAGCGACGTGCAGGTCACCGTCAACCTCATGGATAAGTCGGGTGCCATCCTCGAGACGGACAACACAAGGCTCTCCTTGATACCCGCCGGCGACACCTTCTACTTCGGAGGTCAGATTCAAGTCGCGAAGGGCGACAAGCCTACGAAGATGGAGGCCTTCGTCGATGTCGGCGACAGCATCGCCGCCGAGTACAGGTTGCCGAACGTGACGCACGTCAAGGTGATCGACCAGGAATACGTGGGCGTGACGGTGCGTGGCCAAGTGAAGAACGACTGGGAAGACGGAACGATGTCTGCTGGCGCGCGTATCGGCTGCGTTCTGTTTGGCGACAGCGACAAGGTCGTAGGCGGCGGGTTCGGGTACTTGATGGCCGCCCTGCCTCCCGGCAGGACGGCTGCCATCAGAGTATCCAGTGGCACTTACTCCACGCCGGCGAACAAGGTCAAGCGCGCCGAGGTGTCCCTCGAAAACGCGTTCGAGCAATAGACCGATCTGACGAGTGCTCAGAAGACGTGATGCCGCCACCTGCGCCACTGTCAGCGGGAAGGCTAGGCAGCGCGGTTGGCGGCAGCGCGTCAACGCCTCGGACGTGAAACGAGAGAGCCCCGGCACCACGGCCGGGGCTCTCTCTCGTGGCGCAACGCTTCGGGCAGGTGATCGCCTGCGCTGCGCTTTCTCTGTCACAAACTTGACACAAACTGGCGTGTCCCGGATGGTACAGAAAGGGACAGCTAGGCTCGGCAGGATACACATAAAACCCCTGCAAAAGCGGCACTTTTGCTCTGAAAATCGTGGTGTCGACAGTTCAATTCTGTCCCTCGCCACCACATCCACTCCTTTCTCCCGGCCACTGTGCGCAACGGCTCTTGCCGGAGAGCGACGTCGGGGGGCGCAGTCGACGCACTCAAGATAGAGGGTACTGACGACGGGAGCATAGGTGTCTGTGGGCTCGGGGCGATTGCTCAAGATCAAGCACGACCGCCAGGATATCGGCTTCCTGAGTGCGAGCATCGTGAGAGAAGACGGACACCAGGGCTCGTGGTGCCTGCGCGTCGAGTCGCCGGCGGATCTCGAGGCGTTTCGCGTCCATCTCGCAGAGGGCTCCTCGATGGCGCTCACGATGGTCACTCGCGAGGGCGATCAGTTGCGCGGTGAGGCGTGCGTGGCCAGCGTGAGCGACTGTGTCAACGCGGCCACAGTCGTGACCCTGGCGGGCATGGGCCCGCTGCGCGGCGCGTAACGCAAGTCCGCTCACAGACCGCGCACGCTGTCCTGCACGTCGGCGTGTCTTCTACGCGCCCCTCAGGCGTCACGGCACTCCTGCCGATACATGGAAGCAGAGCTACGGGTCCGGAGCCTCCGCCAACGCCTCTGCGCCGCGGCCGTGCGCGCCGCCTCCATCGTCAGCATCGAGTGATCGGGGTCGTCCAATGGGACGTGTACTGAGACAGGTGGTCTCCCGCAGGGTGTCGGTGCTGGCCACAGCGGTGGTGCTCGCGCTCATCCTCTGCTCGGGAGTGCCTGCGACCGCTTGGGCGCAGGGAGTCACAGTGACGACGTTCGCCGGCACCGCCGGCTTTCCCGGCAGCGCCGACGGGATCGGCGCCGCCGCGGGTTTCAGAATGCCCGGTGGCGTGGCCTGCGATGCGGCCGGCAACATCTACGTGGCCGACACCGAGAATAACGCGGTGAGGAAGATCACGCCCGCGGGAGTGGTGAGCACCTTTGCGGGAACGGCCGCCGATCTGAGCCTTCCGGGGGGGGTGGCCTGCGACAAGGATGGCAACGTCTACGTCGCCGACACGTGGAACCAGGTGATCCGCAAGATCACCCCCGGCGGCCTCGTCAAAATCCTGGCGGGTGCCATCGGGGAGCAGGACCACATCGACGGCAGCGGCGCCGAGGCGCGCTTCAGCAATCCGGGAGGCGTGGCTTGCGACAAGGACGGCAACGTCTACGTCGCCGACACCGACAACAACTCGGTGCGCAAGATCACCTCTGCCGGTGTCGTGAGCACCTTGGCGGGAGCGGACGCCGGCTTCGATTCACCGGCGGGCCTGGCCTGCGACACTGTCGGCAACGTCTACGTCGTCGACACGTTCAACAGTCTCATCCGCAAGATCAAGCCGACCGGCGAGGTGAGCACGTTGGCCGGGCCGGCGGTGGGCCTCAGCTATCCTGCTGGCGTGGTCGTCGACTCCGCCGGCAACGTCTACGTCGCAGACACGGACAACTACGTGATCCGCATGATCACGGCGTCCGGTGACGTCTCGACGCTGGCCGGCGTCGTCGGAGAGGCGGGGGTTGCGGACGGCACCGGCGCCGCCGCGCGGTTCGATAGCCCGCGCGGCGTGGCCTGCGACGGGTCCGGCAACGTCTACGTCGCCGACACGTCGAACAGCACCATCCGCAGAGCGTCGGTCGACGCCCTGCCGCCGGTCACCACGGCCACACCGCCCCTGGCGAGCAGCGCTACCACAGGCTGGCGCAACACGGCGCAGACCGTGACCCTCACGGCCACCGACGCCGGCTCGGGCGTCGCCGCCACCAGCTACAGCATCGACGGCGGCCCCACGCTCACCTATACCGTGCCCTTCACGGTGAGCGCCCCCGGCAGCCATGCCGTGACCTACTTCTCCACCGACAACGGCGGCAACGTCGAGGCGCCGCAGACCGGCTACGTCAACATCGACGCCGCAAGTCCCGCGACGGAGGCGCAGCCTGCGGGCGTGCGCACCGGAAGGACAGTGACGCTCAAGTTCAGAATCGCCGACGCGGGCGTCAGCTGCGGCGCGGCGACGGTGAAGCTCCAGATCAGAAAGGGCAGCAGGGTCGTCAAGACCATCTCCGTGGGCTCGAAGGCGACCAATGCAGCGCTCACCTACAGGTACAGGACCACGCTGAAGAAGGGGGCGTACACGTGGCGCGTGCTGGCCACCGACGCCGCCGGCAACACGGCGCTCGAGATGCATGCCGCCAAGCTGACGGTGAAGCAGGCGCTCGGCGCCTCGCGCTAGTCCGGAAAGACCTCGTCGCCGACTAGTTCGCGCACACGCAGCATGTCGAAGACGCCCTTCACGGCGGGGGACAGGTTGCGGACCATCATCGGCGTCCCCTGGCTCTTCATGTCGAGGGCCAGGCGCACGAAGATGCCGGTCCCCGAGGAGTCGATGAACTTCACGTCGGCGAAGTCGAGCACGACAGTCTGCGCGCCGCGGGCTGCCTCTGCCACGGCTTCGCGCAGAGTGTCGGCGCAGTCGAGATCCATCTCGCCGGCGAGGAACACGGTGGGCGCCGGGCCCGGGGCGATCGTTGTCTGCAGCATATTCCCCTGCCTCAGTCGGTCTTACGGTCCAGGAGCAGCGTGGTACCCGTCCGGCCGGTGCGCAGCCCGACGGTGTCGAGATAGTCGAGGATGATCTTGAATCCGTAGCCCATCGACGCCTGCCCCGTCTTCGTCGGCGGCCCCATCCAGTTGAGAAAGCTCATCCCTCGTCCCTCGTCGGAGACCACGACGCGCAGGCGATCATCAAGGCGTCGAAGGATCATGGACCCCTGACCACCGCCGTGAAGCAGCATGTTGGTCAAGGCTTCCGAGATGCAGAGGATCGTGCGCTGCCGCGTGAGGTCGTCGATGCCGGATTGCTGGAGCACGAGGTCGACGGCCTCGCGCGCCGCCGTCAGGGAGGCCGAGTCGTCAATCGCGAAGTGCAGAAGTTCCGTGCCGGCCCGGGCATCCTGCAGCAGCTCGGTCTGGTCGAGGATGCGCAGCGTGCCACACGCCACGGCCGCCGCCAGAGTATTGAGGATCTCCACGAGACTGCGACGGTGGTCGCCGTGGTGGCGCTCCCAGCCGTTCGTGCGGATGCTGAGGATCTCGCAGCGATCGCCCTGAGGTACGAAACAGAGCTCATCGGCGACGTAGTCGCCGGTTTGCGAGACGGCGAAACACATGAAGGTCTCGCTCTCCAGGGCCTCCGTCGCGTGTGCGATCAGGTCCCTAATGGGCAGACTGGCCTCGATCTCGCCGATGATCGCGCGCACGGTATCGCTGCCGGCGGTGTAGCGGAACACCTGCAACGAGGCCAGTGAATCGGCCGCTTGATCAGCCATCTCCCTCTCCGCTCGGTGTGCGGTAGATCCTCGCGAGCCGCGCCATTTCAGGCGAGGCGCGCGAGTAGCAGTGTAGCGTCGTCGCCGGGGGCCGAGGCGGCGCGGAAAGCAGCGACATCGCCCCACACGGTTTCCAGTGTCTCATCAAGTGGTCGCTGATGACAGCGCGCGAGGGCGTTTTCGAGTCTCTCGAGGCCGAAAAGCTCGCCGCTGGGGTCGCGTGCTTCCGTGAGGCCGTCGGTATAGAGAGCCACGGTGTCGCCGGCCGCCAGCTCGACCTGGTCCTCGGGAAATCGCAGGCCTGTGCGCACCCCGAGCGCTGCGCCGCGTGAGGGTACCTGTCGCATGCCTCCCGCGCCGGCGACGAGGATGGGGTTGTGGCCACCGCCGGCGATCGTCAGGCTGCGCCGCTGCGGGTCGTACACAGCCAGGGCCAGCGTGAGGAAGTACGGCAGGCGCTGGCCCTCGAGGTCACGGGCCAGACCGTCGTTCACCTCGGCGAGGATCTCGCCGGGCCCTTTGCCCGGGGCGATGGCGTTGTGCAACAGCGAACGCGCCATCGCCATGATCAGCGCGGCGGCGAGACCCTTGCCCATCACGTCGCCGCAGACGATGCCGACGCGGCCGTCGCTGAAGGGGATGTAGTCGTAGTAGTCGCCGCCCATCTCGCCGAGGAACTCCATACGCTGCGTCAGTTGCAGCCCCTCGGCGTGCGGTATGGAGGCGGGCAGGAGGTCGGACTGGATGCGGCGCGCGCGCTCGATCTCTGCGGCGACCTTGAGCTGCGCGCTGCGCAGCTCCTCGTGCAGCTCCGTCGACTTGGACAGCTCGTCGTGGAACGAGTCTCTCTCGGCGTCGAAGGTGACTCTGTCGCGGGCCCGGCTTACGTAGATCTCATAGGAGTAGTAGATGAGCACCACCGGGGGCACGGCGAGGACCAGTCCGGCGATCCCCAGCAGGCCATAGAGCCAGGCCGCGAAGAGCGCGAACGTCGCCCCGGCGAGGTAGCCGGGCAGCGCCCACTGATAGTTCTTCCGCCACACCGCAAGGGGCCCGTCGCCGGTGCTCAGCGCGATCACGCCGGCCAGCGCGACCGTGTTGGCCAGGAAGTCGAGCGCCGTGGCCAGAAAGGCGGGCACGACCATCTCGATGAAGCCGGCGCCGGCGGGCACCAGCGCCACGTACACGAGCCCGGCGACAAAGGTGGAGAGCACGTAGTTCGCGATGTTGAAGACGATCTTCTGCGGGTCTTTGGTGAAGCCGGCCGAGGTGGCGCCCGAGACGACCGCGACCACCATCGCCGGCCACAGCCCCAAGATGATGAGAGCGGCGAGGACCGGCACAAATGACATGCCGACGACACCGACTCCCGGCAGTCGCACTTCGCGCACATCGGCGACCGCGGCGAGGATCGCAAGGGCAAGCAGCGTCCACGACAGAGACATGCCGTCGCGATACGAGATCCACGCGAAGCCTGCGGCCGCCATCAACGCGAAGGCCGTGACGTACAACGAAACGGCCGAGCGTTGCCGCTCGGCCGTTTCGCCTGCCTTGTGCAGAGTGTCCGCTGCGGTCACTGTCCCTGGATCAGGGTGGTCCACTTGAACTTCATCCAGTCATACTCGGTCCACTTGAACTTCGTCCACTTGAACTTGGTCCACGTGACCTCTGTCCACTTGAACTTCGTCCACTTGAACTTCGTCCACTTGAACTTTGTCCACTTGAACTTCGTCCAACCATACTTCTGCCAAGCTCTCTTTTCCCATTTATTGTAGTCGCCGTTCTTGAAGAACTTCTTGCCGTTGCCGAGGTACGCGGAGAGCGCCCAACCGTTCGCTTGCGTGGTACAGGCCAGAGCCTCGTCCATGTCAAGCGTGCCGGCGCCCTGCTGGTTGGCGCTGGCGCCGGCGACTGGATCGGCGGTTGTCATGAGTCGCGCCTTGACGTCGTCGGGCGTGAGGTTCGGGTCGGCGCCGATCATCAGCGCCGCGGCGCCGGCCACGACCGGCGCGGACGTGCTGGTGCCCGACAGCATCAGGTAGTTGGACACCGCGGTTCCCGAGGTCTCGACTGAAGCCGTCGGCGCGAAATCGGCCAAGGGGATCACATTGTCGGGGAAGTTGGAGTCTATGTAGGAGCCCTGCGTGCGCACGGAGATCAGGCGGTTGCCGGGCGCCACGAGGTCCGGCTTGGCGATCTCGTCGTAAAGCGTGGGACCCACCGAGCTGTAGGAGGCCACGACATCATCGCTGACGTCGGCGGTCTGCCGCGTGTCGGTCGCGCCCACAGTGATGACGAACGGATCGTTGCCGGGGGAGAGGATACCGCCCGAGCCGAAGTCGCCCTCGTTGCCTGCCGCGCACACGACAGTGATGCCACGTTGCCAGGCTGCCTCCACCGCCATGGCGATCGGGTCGTGCCTGATGGGGCCTACGGGGTTACCGCCGATCGAGATGTTGAGCACGCGGATGTTGTAGTCGTCCTTGTGCGCGATCGCCCAGGCGATACCGGCGATCATCGCGGAAGCACGCCCTTGGCCGACCTCGTCGAGTACCTTGATACCGACGATGCTGGCAGCGGGCGCGACGCCGCGGAACTGCACGGTGGCGTAGCCGCCGTTCTCGACGGGCAAGGAAGCGGTGCCGTCGCCGGCGATGAGCCCGGCGACGTAGGTGCCGTGACCGGCGTCGTCGTACGGCGTCGGCCGGCCGTTGACGAAGTCCTTCCAGCCGACGATGCGGCTGCCGGCGAGGTCGGTGTTGGTGGCGATGCCGCTATCCAGGACGGCTACGGCCACGCCGGCGCCTGCCGGGCCACCGTCGGCCGGGGCGGTCACGTCACCGAGGCCTATGGTGAGGTTGGTCACGTCCATCGTGCTCTGGTAGTCGAAGCCGTGCACGAGGTTGTCGGCGACGATGGAAGTGACGAAGCGCGCGTCGCCCAGCGCCTGGATCTCATCGGGGGTGAGGAAGGCGGCCAAGCTGCCGATGAGCGGGAGGTCGGTGATGACGACGCCCAGCGGAATCGTCGCGGCCACCAGATCGAGAGCGCCGGGTGCGTTCACCATGACGGGGACGGCGACGTCGCCTCCGGTCGCCTCAAGCACCGTCACCACGCTCGGGTCGATCTTGCCGCCGGGCTCATCGTCGGCCAGTGCCACGCTCGGCAGGACCAGCAAACAGAGCAGCGCGACGGCCAGGGCGAGGATCCTCGGTTTCATCACTTTCGCCTCCACTTCGGTACTTCCTCGGCCTGCCGGCTTGCTCGGGGCCGGCGGACGTTGACCGGGTTCACCTGGGGCGGATGAGTGGGGCGCGAGCTTGAGGCAGGAGGCAGAAAGCGAGGTTCGCTGGCGCGAAGATCGGATCCGGCAACCGAGCTATCTTGATCATCCAAGACCTCTGGCTTTGCGTCCCTGCCTCACGACAGGTTTGCCCTTATCACTGTGGCTATCGGCCCCCCCCGTCGTAACTTAAGCGCTCCTAGACGAACTGGCCAATGAAGTGTCTGCGGCCTTGGCGACACCGCCCCGGTGGTAGACTGTCACCATGGTCGCCCAGAGACCGACGGGGCGAGCCGGCATCCCGGGCGGTCCTGCCAAGCGCCGCACCGCCGCGGGCCGCTCTTCTCCCCACGGCGCTCCCGACGTCACGAGCGGGCGCCCGTCGAGAACGGGCGCACGAAGGAAGGAGGATGCAGATGAGCCGTACGGACGGCCTCTACACAGCTGTGCAGAGGCAGGTCATCAACCAGATGCTCAAGCTGGCCGCCAGCGACGACAAGACCAAGATCGTCAAGGCGTTCCGCTTGGCGGAAAGGATCACCCACGACCAGTATAAGGGCTCGGTGCGCTATGTCGCCGGGAAGGTCAAGGATGACCACCCAGCGCTCAACATCGCCAAGCACGTCACGTCCAAGCTCAGCCCGCGTTGTCGCGACGCCTTCATTCAGTGTCTTATCGTGAACAATCTTCTTCGCGGCATCGCCAAGCGCAAGGACCTCGTGGCGCGTACCGGGATGTGCGCGCCGACGACGATCCTCATGAGCCCCACCATGCGCTGCAATCTCACCTGCGACGGCTGCTACGCGGGGGAGTACTCGCCCGACAAGGATCTCGAGAGGGCTCTGCTCCAGAAGATCGTCGACGAGGGCAACGACATGGGCGTCTACCTGTTCACGCTGCTCGGCGGCGAGCCCTTCATGTACGACGAGCTGCTTGACTTCGCGCGCGCCAACAAGGACTCGTACTTCCAGGTCTTCACCAACGGCACGCTTCTCGATCACGACACCATCGACGAGCTCGCGGAAATCGGCAACATCGCCCCGATGCTCAGCCTCGAGGGCTCACCCGAGCTCACCGACCAGCGCAGGGGCGCCGGCGTGCACGACCAGGTCATGGAGATCATGGACCACCTCGGCGAGGCCGGCGTGGTGTTCGGCTACTCCTGCACGGTCGCCAGAAACAACTGGCAAGCCGTCGTCAGCGACGAGTTCGTCGATCCGCTGATCGCCAAGGGCGCGATGTTGAGCTGGCACTTCCTTTACATGCCGGTCGGCCGCGACCCCGATACGACGATGATGCTCACGCCTGAGGAGCGCAACCAGTTCCGCGTCGACATCCACCGCATCCGCGAGAGCAAAGCGATCTTCCCGGTCGATTTCTGGGGCGATGCGCCCTGGGTGAACGGGTGCATCGCCGGCAGGCATTACGTGCACATCACCAGCGACGGGTGGGTGGAGCCGTGCATCTTCACCCACTTCGCCACCGACAACATCCACGACGTGAGCCTTATGGAGGCGTTCAACTCGCGGTTCTTCCGGGAGATCCGAAGCAGGCAGCCGTTCAACCACAACCTGCTGATGCCCTGCATGTGGATCGACAATCCCGAGCAGTCGCGCGAGATCATGGCGGCGACCGGCGCTCAGCCCACACACCCCGGGGGCGACGTCATGCTGACGCATCTGCAGCCCGAGCTCGACATGTACGCTCACGAGGTCAACCGCGTGTACAACCCGATCTGGAGCTGCCTGATTGCAGACAAGATCGATGAAGGGATCGACGAGCTGACGCCCGTCGGGTAGCAGCGGCGCACGCAGCCGAGAGACGTCCTGGGGCGGGGCGCGAGCAGCGCCCCGCCCCCGGCTCTTCGCATGCAGAGGCGCCGCAGGCGCCCCGCCCCCGGCTTCTCGCATGCCGGGCGGGGGGTGGCGGCCTAAGGGTTTCGTGCTACCCTGTCGAAACTGAGTCTGCCGGATCTGACATGGCGAGACCTCACCCCCACAACCGGGCCGCCCGCGCGGCGACCATCTCCATGCTCACCTTCATCGCGACGCTGGCGGTCATCTGGCTGGCGCCGCGGGCCAGCGACGCCGTGACGGCGTGGCTGCGCACCCCCGACGTACGCACCCAGACGATCGCCCTGTCCGCGGACCTGCCGGTCGCGGCGCCGCGCGCGACCGCCGGCGCGGCCGGGCGCGCCGCCGCCACGGCCGAGACGGCCGCCGAGGATGCGATGACCATCGATCCGGGCCTGCGCTTCAACCTCGTGGGCGTCATCTGCCGGCCGCCGGCGCAGGCCGGCGGCGTGCTGGTGCAGGTCCGCACCAGCCTCGACGGCAGATCATGGGGCGAGTGGTACTCCGCCGCGCTCGAGGTGGTGGCCGAGGGCGACGGCTCGCCGCCGCAGGCCTTCACCGAGCCGCTGTGGACGGGCGCCGCCCGCTACGTCCAGGTCGCGGCGCGGCGGGTCGCAGGACAGCAGGCCGCGCCGCCGGCGCTGCGCGGCGTCAAAGTCGTGGTGCTCAACAGCTCGGAGGACGCCGACGCCGGAGCCACTCTGCTCGGCGTGGTCCGCCGCACGGCCGCTGCCGTCGCCGGGCTCGAGCTGGCTCCGCCCGCCGACGCCATGACCACGAAGCCGCCCATCGTGACGCGCGCCGAGTGGGGCGCCGACGAGTCGTATCGCGCCGGCTCGCCCTCGTTCGCGCCGGTCAAGATGGTGTTTGTGCATCACACCGCCAGCGGCAACGACTACACGCGCGCTGAGGCGCCCGCCATCGTCCGCGCCGTCTACGCCTACCACACCCGATCGCTGCACTGGAGCGATGTCGGCTACAACTTCCTCGTCGACCGCTACGGCACCGTGTACGAGGGCCGCTACGGGGGCGTGAGCAAGGGCGCGATCGGCGCCCAGACGCTCGGCTTCAACACCGGCAGCATCGGCGTCTCGGTGATCGGGGACTTCACCAAGGCAGCTCCGCCCGGCGCGGCCGTGAGCGCGCTCGAGCGTCTTCTGGCCTGGAAGCTGGACGTCCATCACGACGATCCACAAGGCAGGGCGACGCTGGTGTGCGGATACGGCGAGAAGTACGCCACCGGTCAAGCCGTCACGTTTCCCGTCATCGCCGGTCACCGCGACGCGAACTACACTGGGTGCCCGGGCAAGATCTACGGGCTGCTGCCGGCGATCCGCCGGGCCGTCGCCGCCATGGGTCAGCCCAAGATCTACGGGTTCGCCCTCACCGGCGCCTACTTCAGCCCCAACGGCGACGGCGTGCGGGACAAAGCCGAGGTGGGTTTCACCGTCTCGGAGGCCGCCGGCTGGAGCATCGAGATCCGCAAGCCGGGCGGCGCCGTCGTGCGCCGCATGAGTGGCCAGGGATCCAGCGCCGCCGCCACGTGGAGCGGCAAGGACGAGGATGGCCGCGAGCTGCCCGACGGCACGTACACGCTGGTCGCGAGCGCGAAGAGCGCGAGCGGCGAGGCGCGGCCGGCGACAATGGACGTGCACATCGACACCGCCCCGCCACGCCTCGAGAGCGCCGAGGTCGTTCCAAGCCCGTTCAGCCCGAACGGCGACGGGCAGGTCGACAGCGCCACGGTGCGCTTCACGCCGGGCGAGAGCGGTACGGCGCGTGTCTCGGTGATCGGCGCCGCAGACAAGGTGCTGCGCCGGCTCACCGACTGGCAAACCGTCAGCGCGGTGGGCCAGTCCGTCAAGTGGGACGGGCGCATCAGCGAGGGCGCCAAGCTCGTGGCGGCGCCTGAGGGCCGCGTGGCCGTCGAGATCGCCACGCGTGACCTGGCGGGCAACAGCGCCAAGGTCCGACGTGCGGTGGTCGTCGACCGCACGCTCGGCTTCCCCGCCGTCACCCCGCAGATCTGTTCGCCGAACGGCGACGGCACGCGTGACACGGTCGCTGTGGCGTTCAAGCTCACGCGTCGCGCCGACGTGACTCTGGCGCTAGTCCGTGGCGAGGCGGTGTTGCGTACCATGAAAGCCGGCGAGTTGCCCCTCGGTGCCAACTCGGTCACCTGGGACGGCAAGGTCGCCGGCGGCGTCTATGCCGACAGCGGCAAGTACGAGCTGCGCGTGACGGCGCAAGGGAGCATCGGCGTGACGTCCGTCGCCAAGCAGGTCATCGTGGATCGCTTCGCGCCGCGGTTCACGGTGCCCGCGACAGCGTCAACGACCTTGGGGAAGATCGCAAAGGTCGGCTACTCGGTCCGCGACCCGTACAGCTCGACCGTGAAGGTGACGGTGACGGTGAGCGACGCCGCCGGAGGCGCCGTGGCCACCGTGGACTGCGGCTGGGTCAAGCAGGGGGAGGCGACCACGTGCTCGTGGACGCCTTCGGCGAAGGGGATCTACACCCTCACCTTCCATGCGGTCGATCGCGGCGGCAACGCGGAGGGTGCGGCGGGGGTCACCACCCTGAAAGTACGCTGAAGCACGGGCCCGGCGACCGGGCCCGTGCTCGACGGTGCTTGCTCAGGATGCGCGCGAAGCCGGCTCGTACGCCCGCACGCCACGCACGATCGCGACGACGATGGCGACGATCCCGACGACGAGCGCGACGCGGAGCACCGTGACCAGTGCGATGGCGAGCCAAGCCAAGATCTCCCATCCGCCCATGATGCCCCCTTTCTGTACAGTCGCAGGGCCGTTTCCACGTCTCCCTTAGTAGTTATCTCCCTTCTTGGGCAGTCAGCGCATCGGGCGTGGGTAGTAGACGGGGGTGGGGCGCGCACCTGAGTTCACGAGTGGAGCCTCCGCCCGAGCCCGGCTGAGCGCTACCGCCGTGCGCTTCTGGCATGTGGAACGCCGGCCGGGAAGGACGACCCGGCCGGCGTTCTGGAGGCCGCGCGCGGTTCAGACGTCGGCGTGTTCGCGCCGCCAGCGGCAGTGAGGCATGGGGCAGGCGGCCATGCGCGCGGCGTCGCAGATCTCGCAGCGCTGCGCGGCCATGCTGATGGGCAGATCGAAGACGCCGTCGGCCGCGTCGCCGAGGTGGAGAACTGCGTGCAGGGCGCGGGACACCGCCTTCATGTCGGCGAACGTGTCGGCCTTTTCGGGCAAATCGATGAGTCCCATGCGCACGGCGCGCTTGCGCACGCGACCGTCGGGGACGCAGGCGAAGCGGTCGAGCGCGTCGTCGTCCCAAAGGCCGTAGCGGCGCATCTCGCGCACCGCCCAGAAGGCGCGCGACTTGAGGGCGCCGCCCGAGGCCGCGTGCAGGACGTCGACGGCTACGTCTGGATCGGCAGGCTGAGGCAGGAGCCGGCTCCACGTGTCGCGAGCTTCGGCGAGCCGTGTGAAGTCGATCACCTTGCCTTTGCTGTCGTTGCGGGAAACGGGAGGGTCGAGCGCGTAGCGTTTGAGGTCGAACTCGTCGGCGAACAGGGCGTCGACGACGCCTGCCGTCTCGAGCCGGCGCCAGTCGGCGTCGACGACCGCCTCGGGCGCCGGCTGCGCTGCCAAGGCGCCGTAGCAGAGCAGTTTGAAGAAGAGCCCGGGCTGAGCGGCCGGCTCGGCGGCGAAGCGCTCGCGCTCGTCGGCGTCGAGGACTTCGGCCGGCTGCCGCTGAGCGGCGGCGAAGGCCTGCCCGAGAAACGCGACGTTCTCGCGGCGTTCGCGATTGGTGAGCGTGGTCGAGTCGTTCACGGATGCTCCCACTTGTGTGGTTGACGGAGAGCGGCCGGCCGGCGCGCCGTGACAGCATGGTAGCGGCGCGCCGGCCGGCCGCACAGGCTTACAATGCGTCCCGGGGGATGACATTCGCCGCGTCGCGAGGTACACGATCCACGGCCGCGGAGGGCTGCAGCAGGCCGCGCTCGCCAGCCCCGGCATTTGGTGCCGTGCGAACGGGTTCCGTTGGCGATGCCGTTGGTTCTACCGGCAGCGGTATGGCTGGAAGTACCCTCAACGGATGCGGCCGCTTTCCAAAATGGGCGCGCCGCAAGGCCGCCTCCGCGCAGTGCGAACCTCGACGTTCGCGTCACCGTCTCGGCGTGGGACTACGGCTCTTCCTCGTACCTGTTCACCGGCCGCTGAGGGTGCGCGTTGACTGCTATAAAGGACTGAAGTAGTCTTTGTTCCGTGGCTTGCGACGGCCTGCCTCGAACGGTAGGCTCTGCAGTCGGAGAGGCGGGCTTCGCCCGCAGGAGGTACAGCGCACCCACCCATGACTTCACTCGGCATCGACATCGGCTGCATCAGCCTCAAAGCCGCGCTTGCCGGCGAGGCCGACGACCACGCCCTGTACAGCGATCTGCTCACCCGGCACTCCGACCTCTTCCAGACCCCTCGCGATGGTCTCACGGTGGCCGAGGGCAGGCCGGTCCTCGTCGCCCGCTACACGCGCATCAAAGGCAGCCCCGGCGAGGTCACCCAGGCCCTTCTCGACGCACTTCTGGCCGTGCTGCCTCAGAGCAAGATCGCGGGCGTGCGCGTCACCGGCTCGGGCGGCAGGCTCATCAGCCAGGCACTCGAGGCGAGCTTCGAGAACGAGTTCAAGGCCATCACGCGCGGCATCACGGCGCTGCACCCCGAGACCCAGACCATCTTCGAGATGGGCGGCGAGACGTCCAAGTTCATCCGTCTGGAGAAGGGCGAGGAGGCGCGCTGCGCCGGTATCGCCGACTACCAGACCAACGGCGACTGCGCCGCCGGCACCGGCTCCTTCATGGACCAGCAGGCGAGCCGCCTGCTCTACGACATCGAGGACGTCGGCGACATCGTCCTCGATGCCGGCAAGGCGGCGAGCATCGCCGGCCGCTGCAGCGTGTTCGCCAAGTCGGACATGATCCACGCCCAGCAGAAGGGGTACGAGCCGCCCGAGGTCCTGCGCGGCCTCTGCGACGCCGTGATGCGCAATTTCAAGGGCACCATCGCCAAGGGCAAGGTCGTGCAGCCGCCCATCGCCTTCATCGGCGGGGTCGCGGCTAACAAGGGCGCCGTGCAGTCTCTGCAGGAGGCCTTCGACCTGGACCAGGGCGATCTCTTCGTGCCCGAGTTCCACGCGTCTCTGGGCGCCGTCGGCGCCGCGCTCATGGAGGCCGACTACGAAGACGCCCGCGCCAGCCTGGGCGATCTGGACGCCAGCCGTCTGCCGGCGGCCGATTTTCCGGTCACTGAGCCGCTCTGCATGGACAAGGTCGTCCTGCTCCGCGACATGGCGCAGCCGTTCGACTTCGGCACCAACGGCGGCGTCGTCGACGCCTACATGGGCATCGACATCGGCTCGGTCTCCACGAACCTGGTGGTCGTCGACGGCGAGGGCCGCGTCATCAAAGAGATCTACACCAAGACCGACGCGCGCCCCGTGGAAGTGGTCACCAAGGGTCTCACCGATATCCACGCCGAGATCGGCACGCGCATCAACCTCCTGGGCGTCGGCACGACCGGTTCCGGCCGCGAGCTCATCGGCGAGCTCTGCGGCGCCGA
>JAPLCM010000209.1 GCA_026392275.1 Actinomycetota bacterium
ATGACATAACGAACGTCTCCCTCGCCGACACTGCGGGGCACGCGGTGCCGGACCAGGTGAAGCGGACGTACGAGCAGGTCTTCGCGGTGGACTCCGGCCTCGACTGCGCCTGTCACTTCCACGACACCTACGGCCTCGGTCTCGCCAACGTGTGGGCGGCGATGCAGGCGGTCTTCACCCACGTCGAGACCACGGTGGCCGGCCTCGGCGGTTGCCCGTTCACGAAGATCGCCGGCGGGAATGTGTGCAGCGAGGACTTCGTGCACATGCTGCAACGGATGGGGCGGCGGGGGGATGTGAGGCTCGGTGGGATCATCGAGGTCGCTGTCGACGTGGCTGGATTCTTTGGCAGGGAAATGCCCGGGATGGTGTACAAGACGGGACCCATCGCCGCGCAGGGTGCAGCGTGAGGAAGGTGAGCAACTGTCTTCACGCTGACCTCAAGTCGGGGGCTGCCCAGTAGGTGTTGGCCCGGACCATCGCGTTGAGGATGATGAGGAGTTTTCGGGCGCAGGCGATGAGCGCCAGCTTGGCCGGTTTGCCCGCGGCGCGCAGGCGCTGGTAGAAGACGCGGAGCACGGGGTTGTAGCGACTCGCTACGAGGGCGGCCATGTAGAGCGCCGTGCGGGCCACGGCGCGCCCGCCCCAGACCGACCGCTTGCCGCGCAGCGTCCCGCTGTCGCGGGCCAAGGGGGCGACGCCGACGAGGGCCGCGATCTGCTTGTGGCTGAGGGTCCCGAGCTCAGGCAGCGTGGCCAGCAGCGTGTGACTGGCCACCGGTCCGATGCCGGGGACGCTTTGGAGCAGGTCGTCCTTGGCCCGCCAGAGCGGGCTGGCTTGGATCAGGGCGTCGAGATCGTCATCGACGCGGCCCAGTTGGCGTTCGAGCCACGCGATGTGCTGGGTGAGGCTGCGGCGCACGGAGGCCGCGGCGAGGCTGAGGCGCTGGCGTTCCGCGCCGAGCATCTCGATCAACTGGCGGCGGCGCGCCAGGAGCGCGGCGAGTTCTTGGGTCGCGGGTTCGGGCAGCGGCCGGACCGCCGGGCGCACCCGGTCGGCGAAGCGGGCCAAGATGCCGGCATCCAGCGTGTCGGTCTTCGCGAGTTGGCCGGTGGCGCGGGCGAAGTTGCGGACCTGGCGTGGATTGGCTACGACCACGGGCAGCCCCGCCGTCGCCAAAGCGGCGACGGGAGCCCGCTCGTAGCCGCCGGTGGCTTCGAGCACGATGAGGGTGGGCGCGTGCGGCTGGAGCCGCGTCACGAGCGCGCGGATCCCGGGCTCATCGTTGGCAACCTGCCACGTCTCACCGCTGGGTAGGAGGGCCACGTCGAGCGTGGCTTGGGCGACGTCGATGCCGACGTAGACGGCCGGACCAGTCATGGGCACCTCGCGAGAGGGTCGTGCTCGCACTGGCCCAGCCTTGCGGGATTCGGGGTCTGTGCCCCGGGCAACTGTTCGGGCTCGCGGCGAGCGATGGGTGGCGCTCTGGCTCACACACGGTCTCGAGGACCCAGAGGTAAACGAGCTACCACCCACCACAAGACTCGTATCAAGATGTGATGAACGCGAGATACAAGAGGTAAGGGGTCAGAGGAGATGCGGGACGCTCGCCGTCCCCCCTCACCTCTGACCCCTGACCCCTAACCTCCCTCACGTGGCGGGAATACCCTCGCCCGCCGGAGAGTGCCTGTTCCCCCCGATGACGTCCGGAACAGGCACTCCCCGCAGCCGACCGCGATTCCGCTACGGCTGGACCGGCACCAGCTCCGCCGTCTGCAATTGCGACGGACGGAAGATCCCCACGACACCCTTCACCCCGACGCTCATCACGATGTTGAAGAAGAACGCCAGGAACGCCAGCAGCAGCAGCGCACCCGACAGCGCCGCGAGGATCATGTAAGGTGTGAATTCCCCGTTCACGTAGAGCGTGCGCCGCAGCA
>JAPLCM010000300.1 GCA_026392275.1 Actinomycetota bacterium
CCTGGAGAAACAGCCCAACCGTCCGCTGCCGGGCGGCAAGGTGCGCGACCTGCGCGCCGACCCGTACCTCAAGTCCATGCTCCTCGGGCTCATCGAGGACAGCTACCTGCACACGGGCACGTTCACCCAGTTTGCCGCCGAGGTCCTGCAGGTGATCGTGTACGCGGTGACCGTGCCGGTGGCCTTCACCGAGGGCTTCCTGAAAGCGTACCTCTCCATCGAGCGGGTGGTGGAGGAGGCCGACGGCCGTATCAAGATCATCCCCAAGGCCGGCGCCAGCATCGAGGACATGATCCGTGACGTCAACGAGATCACCGCGCAGGTGGACCCGGGCGCGGTCTTCAACCCCGTGGTCCGCGCCAAGCTCGAGGCGGTGCACGAGACCTCGAGCAAGGCCATGAAGTGGGACATCGACACTCTCTCGCGGATGGACGACGCGCGGCTGATGGACGTCCTCCGCGAGATGCAGGCGGAGTCCGAGCGCGTGACCGGGGACGAGCAACTGCAGAGCGACGAGTCGACCGACTACGTGCGTGCCAGGATCGCCACCATCCGCCGCAACGTGCGCCGCTTCCAGGCGCAACACGCGGCGGGGGAGAGTGACGGCGTGGACGGCGCCGTGGACGGCGCCGTGGACGCGTCGTCCCGGGTCGCTGAAGGCGTCGCTGCCGCGAAGGCCCCGCACCGCGCCGGGGATGCCCCGAACCTCGCCGGGGATGCCCCGGGCCCCGCCGCCGTCTGACGGCTCTCTGCCGTTGCCGTTCGCTTGCTGGGCGCTCCCGCACACAGCCACGGCATCGTTCCGTGTCGGCATAAGCCGCGCGGTCCTCACGCGCGGCTTCCATGTCGGGTAGGATAGGCGCGCTTCCGGGGAAGGGGTGGGCATGCAGCATTTCTCCGACAGACTGGCCACAGCCATCCGCGCGCGTCGCAGCGTCGTCTGCGTGGGGCTCGACCCTGCGCTCGAGCGCATGCCGCCGGCTCTCGTCGAGAAGTACAGGCCGCAGGCCGCCGAGCTCGGCGACGAAGCGGCCGTGGCCGCCTGCTTTCAGGAGTTCTGCGGCGGCGTCATCGATGCGGTCGCCGCCTTCGCCGCCTGCGTCAAGCCCCAGGCCGCCTGCTTCGAGCAGTATGGCGCCGCCGGCTGGCGCGCCCTGGGCGAGGTCATCCGCTGCGCTCACGAGTACGAGCTCCCCGTGATCCTCGACGTGAAGCGCGGCGATATCGCCGCGACCGGCGCAGCCTACGGGCGCGCCGCCTTCGGCGGCGCGCCGGGCTTCGCCGCGCCGGTCGCGGGCCTCGCCGCCGACGCTCTCACCGTCAGCCCTTACCTTGGCGACGATTCTCTGGAGCCGTTCGTAGCGCAGTGCGCCGACGGCAGGGGCGTCTTCGTGCTCACGCGCACGAGCAACCCGGGGGCGGCCCTGCTCCAGGAGCGAAAGGCCGACGGGCGGCCGCTCTTCGTCCACGTCGCCGAGCTGGTCGCGAGGCTGGGCGCCGGGCACATCGGCGACGCCGGCTACAGCGACGTGGGAGCGGTGGCGGGCGCCACGTCGCCGGGGGCGCTGCGCCTGGTTCGCGAGGTCTTGCCGCACGCCTTTCTTCTCGTCCCCGGCTACGGCGCCCAGGGCGCCGGAGCCGATGCCCTGGCGGGCGTCGCCGCCGGCGACGCGGCCGGCTTCGTCGTCAACGCCTCGCGCTCCATCATCTACGCCTGGCAGACTGGAGTGGCCGAGTACCGAAGGGCTGCTGCGGCCGCCGCCGAATCTATGCGCAACGACCTTGCCTTCGCTCTATGACCGACGACGCCAACGACAAACAGCCCCAACCTCGCCGCCGACGCCCCGCGCCGGAGAGTGCGGCGTTTTCGGCCGGGGCCGCCGACGACGATTCCCTGGCGGCCCTCGAGAGGCTGCAGTCGCTCACGTCGGCCACTGCCGCGTCGCCCTCCGCGGGTGCGTCGCCCGTCATGTCGCCACCGCCTGCGTCACCCACGGCGCGGCGGCTCGCCGGCCCTGCGCGGCGTACCTCGCCGCCACGCCCCGCGGCCGCGCCACGGGCGGGGCGCATGGTCGCGCGCATCGCGGCGCCGGCCGTCTTCCTCGTGGCCGTCGTGGTGCTGCTCAGCATCGTCTTTCAGTCCGGCGTCATCGGCGGCAAGTCCGAACCGGTGGTCACGCCCACCCCCGCGGCCACCAAGACCAAGAACGGCGGCACGACCAAGCCGACCAACTACAAGGTGTACGTCGTCAAGAGCGGCGATACCATGTCGGGCATCGCCGTCAAGTTCGGCACGAGTACCAGCGAGATCGAGGCGCTCAACCCCAAGCTGATCAGCAGCACCCTGGCCGTCGGCGCGAGGATCAAGGTCCCCAAGCCCGTCCCGTGAGCCTGGCGCCCGCCGCGGCGGGCGTCCATTCGCGCCCCTTTCTCTGACCTCCCCCGGACCGCCGCCGCGCTCGCCGTGCCTGCGGCGGTCCTGCAGATCGCCACGCGACATCCTCCCGCCTGCCCCCGAAGGGCTCATCCTCATGCGCCGCTGTAGTGTGACGTGTGACGTGGTGGGGAAGAATGGCGTATTACTATTGCAATGTGGGGAATAGTGGGGTAACGTGGCGCCTATGCAGCGACCGATCCTGGTGGGGGAGTACGACTTCACGTTCGATGCAAAGAATCGCATCGCCGTCCCCGCGCGCCTGCGCTCGGCATTCGCCGACGGCGTCTACGTGACCAAAGTCCACCCGCACTGCCTCGCCGGGTATGCGCCCGAGGAGTTCAAGGAGTACCTCGAGCGGCAGATGGAAGGCATCTCCCCGCGTAGCAGCAAGGGCCGTGACCTCATGCGCTTCACGGCGGGCAACGCCGTGTATCAGGAGCTCGACGGGCAGGGGCGCATCACGGTTCCGGCCAAGCATCTCGAGTTCGCCGGTATCAACCGCGAGGTCAGCATCATCGGCGTCCAGGATCATCTCGAGATCTGGGACCGCGCCGCCTGGGCTGACCATCAGTCCCGCCTGGAGGAGGAGGCCGATGCTACCGCAGATGAGCATGCAACTTCGTGAGTACGAGATGGCCCTAGCCCACACCCCCGTCCTTCTCGACGAGCTGCTCGAGCTGCTGCGGCCGGCGAGCGGCGAAGTGGCCGTCGACTGCACCTTCGGCGCCGGCGGCCACGCCGAGGCGGTGGCGGCGATGCTTGGCCCGAAGGGCCGCCTTGTCGCCGTGGATCGCGACCCCACCGTGGCCGAGTACTTCCGCGACGTGGCTCGCGCCGCCCCCTGCGAGTGCGAGCTCTATCACGGAAACTTCGCCGAGGTGCTGGCGGCGCGCGCCGACGACTCCGCGGACATCGTGTATATGGACCTCGGCGTCTCCTCGATGCAGCTCGACCGGCGCGAGCGTGGCTTCTCGTATGCCTACGATGCGCCACTCGACATGCGCATGGACCCTGAACAGAACGTCAGGGCCGCCGATCTCGTGAACACGCTTCCTGAGGCCGAGCTCACCGACGTCTTTCGCCGTTACGGGGAGGAGCGGTATGCCAGAGGCATCGCGCGCGGCATCGTGCTCACGCGCAAGAAGCAACCCTTCACCACCACCTGCGAGCTGGTCGAGGTCATCAAGCGCAACATCCCCACGCCTGCCCGTTTCGGCGCCGGCAACCCGGCGCGCCGCGTCTTCCAGGCTCTGCGCATCGTCGTCAACGACGAACTGCAGTCACTGGCCCGCGGTCTCGACGAGGCCTACCGCGTGTTGCGCCCCGGTGGCCGTCTGGCGGCGATGAGCTTCCATTCGCTGGAAGACCGCATGGTCAAGGAATTCTTCAGAGGTCACGCCGCGGGCTGTATCTGCCCGCCGGGCCTGCCGCTGTGCGTGTGCGGGCACGAGCCTACGCTGCGCGTGTTGACGCGCCGGCCGGTGACGCCCAGGGTGCGCGAGACCGACGCCAATCCACGCAGCAAGTCGGCCAAGCTGCGCGCTGCCGTCAGGCTCTAGGAGGGCAGGTGGCGGCAGCCGCACAGGCGCGGCGCGCGGCAGCGGCCCCGCGTTCACAGGAGGAGCCGGAGCGCCTGCAGGCGCGACCGGCCGCGCGGGGGGCGCCGCAGGCGCGGGCCCGCGCGGCGCAGCGCGCCCGCCTCACGCGGGTGTTCGTCGTCTTCGTGATCTGCATCACGGTACTCGCTGTGGGCCGCGTCGCACTGAGCTTCGCCGTCGTGCAGAAGACGGTGCAGACCGCGGCTGTGGTGCGCGAGGAGCGCCAACTGAGCTCGCAAAACGCGCAGCTCGCCGAGACGCTCGCCCAGCTGGGCTCCACCGTGCGCATCCGCCATATCGCCGAGACGCAGCTTGGGCTCGTGGACGCCGACCACGTGCAATACCTCAGGGTGGCGAAGGGCGCACGCCTCGCCAAGGTGGCCCTGAGGCCCTGATGGCGACGGGCGTCCCAGGACGGCGTCGCCCGACCGGCCGGCGCGGCGGAGGCCTGCACGCGCTCTCCAGGGTCGCGGCTCGCGGCGGGGGCATCGCCGGGGGGCGCGGCGTGGACGGTCGCATCCGCCTTCTGCGCTTCGTGTTCATTGCCTTTCTCGTGCTGGTCGGTGGCAAGGCCGTAGCGCTCGCGTCGACGTCCGGGGACCTCACCAGGATCGCGCACGAGCAACAGACGGCCGTGGTCGTGCTGCCCGCGCGCCGCGGCTCCATCCTCGATCGCAACGGGCGCGAACTGGCCGTGGGCAAGCCGGCGAAGACGGTGTTTGCGACGCCGTATCTGCTGGACGACCGGAAGGCGGCGGCGCGCTCCCTTTGCGGGGCGCTGAAGATCACCGGGAAGAGAAATCGTCGCGCGCTCGAACGGGCGCTGGCGGTGCCGGGGAGCGGTTTCGCCTACGTGGCGCGCGTCATCGACCCCGGCCTCGCCGCGGCCGCGCTCGCTCTCGATCTGCCCGGGGTCGGCGCCTACGACGAGGAGGAGCGGTCGTACCCCATGAAGGGTTCGGCGGCACAGGTGCTGGGCTTCGCCGGCGTCGAGGGCAAGGGCCTGGCCGGCGTGGAGATGCAGTACGACAAGCAGCTCGCCGGCATGGCGGGCAGCGAGGTGATCGTCCGCGATCCGGCCGGTCACACGCTGAGGACCGTCCGCGAGACCCAGCCCTCCTCTGGCCAGAGCGTGCGCCTCACGCTCGATGAGGACATTCAGTACACGGCCGAAGACGTGCTCCAACGCACCGTGCGCAGCTCCTCGGCGACGGCGGCCACAGCGATCGTGATGGACCCGCGCACCGGCGAGATCCTGGCCATGGCCAACGTACCCAAGGTGAAGGACAACGCTTTCGGAAGAACGCCGGCCTTCGACCGCAACCGCTGCATCACCGACATCTACGAGCCGGGCTCGATCTTCAAACTGGTCACGATCTCCGGGGCTCTGGCCGACGGGCTCGTCAAGCCGACCACCAAGTTCACCTTGCAGCCCTCGCTCACGCTGTACGACCGCACGATCAACGAATCACATGAACGGGGGACCGTGACGTACTCCGTGCGAGAGATCCTGCAGTGGTCGAGCAACGTGGGCGCCGTGACGATCGGCATGGAGATGGGCAAGAAGCGGCTGCTCAAATGGATGAACGCCTTCGGTTTCGCGAAAACCACCGGGGTCGGCTTCCCCGGAGAAGCGGCGGGCATCGTACCGCCGGCCGACCAGTGGTCGGGCACCTCGATCGTCAACATCCCGATGGGGCAGGGGATCGCGGTCACGCCCATGCAGATGGCGGCGGCCTTTTCGACGGTCGCCAACAACGGCGTGGCCGTGACGCCGCGGCTCATCGCCCAGGTCGGCGACGCGGTGTCCGACGGCGCGGCGAGGCACCGCGTCATCCCGGCTTCCGTGGCGCGCGCCGTGCGCTCCATGCTGACGACGGCCGTTGACGAGGGGACCGGCTACAAAGCACGGATCCCCGGTTACAGGGTGGCAGGCAAGACGGGCACCGCGGAGAAGGCTCTTCCCGACGGCAGCGGCTATTCCAAGACCGACTACGTGGCCTCGTTCATCGGCATGGTCCCGGCCGACCATCCGCGTCTCGTGGTGCTGGTCGCCGTGGACTCGCCGCACTCGTCGTCGATCTACGGCGGCGACATCGCCGCGCCCGCCGTGCAGAAGATCATGCGCTTCGCGCTGCAGCAGCTGGAGATCGCGCCGTGAGGCGGGCGGTCCCGCGGACGCGCCAAGGAGGCCCGCGGGCGGGTGGAGCGCGCGAGGGGTTTTGATAGAATCCGCCGCGATGAAGCTTGCCGAGCTGCTCGAGGGGGTCACCGGCGCCACCGTGCGCGGCGACCCGGCCACCGAGGTGCGGAAACTCGCCTACCACACGCGTGACGTCGCCGACGGCACGCTTTTCTTTTGCGTGCCCGGGCTCACGTTCGACGGGCACGCGTTCGCGGCGCGCGCCGCCGCCGCAGGCGCCGCGGCGCTGGTCTGCGAACGCGACACCGGAGTAGCCCTGCCGCACGTCCTCGTGCCGTCTGTGCGTCTCGCCATGGCGCTCGTCGCCGCACGCTGGTACGCACACCCCTCGCGCGAACTGACCGTCGTCGGCGTCACCGGCACGAACGGCAAGACGACCACGGCGCACCTCGTGGCCGGCATCTTCGCCGCCGCCGGCGCGCCGGCGGCTCTGCTCGGCACGGTGGTCAACCGTATCGGCGGGCGTGACGACCCCGTGCGCCTCACGACCGCCGAAGCGCTCGACCTGCAGCGCATGTTCCGCGAGATGGTCGCAGCCGGCGACCGCGCGTGCGCCCTGGAGATCAGCTCGCACGCCCTGGCCCAGGATCGCGCCGCCGGGATCGACTTCGACGCCGTCGCGTTCAGCAACCTCACGCGTGACCACCTGGATTTCCACGGGGATCTCGACGACTACTACTCCGCCAAGCGCAAGCTGTTTCTGCCCGCCGAGGCGCGCAACGGCGCTGCGGTGGCGGTCGTCAACATCGGCGACGAGTACGGCCGGCGGCTTGCCCACGAGTGCCGGCCCGCCTACGGCGACGGATTATGGACTTACGCTGTGGATGATGCGCCACGCGCCCCGAGCGCCCCGGGCGCGCCGGCGGCCGACGCCGTCGCCCGCGATCTCGAACTGCACGCCGATGCTTCCGCCTTCATGCTCTCCATCCCTCGCCTGGGCGTCGACGAGCACGTGACCCTGCCTTTGGCGGCGCGCTTCAACGTCGAGAACGCGCTCGCCGCCGCCACGGCCGCTCTGGCTCTCGGTCTGCCGGTTGCTGCCGTGCTCGCCGGCCTGGCGGTCACCAAGGGCGTCCCCGGCCGCTTCCAGGCGGTACGCGAGGGGCAGCCCTTCAGCGTGGTGGTGGATTACTCGCACACCCCGGATTCGCTCGAGAACGCCCTGCGCGCCGCGCGCAGCATCACGCGCGGCCGCGTGCTCGTGGTCTTCGGCTGCGGCGGCGACCGCGATCGCGGCAAGCGCCCGCTCATGGGCGAGATCGGGGCGCGGCTCGCCGACCGCGCCTTCGTGACGTCCGACAACCCGCGCAGCGAAGAGCCTCTCGCCATCATCGACGAGATCGTCGCCGGCGTGCCTGAAGTGCTCGCCGGCGTCGTGACCGTCGCTCCCGATCGCCGGGCGGCGATCCGCCTCGCCTTGGCCGAGGCCCGCGCCGGCGACGTGGTCGTCATCGCCGGCAAGGGACACGAACAGGGCCAGATCATCGGCGATCGCCGCATCCCGTTCGACGACTGCGCCGTCGCGGCGGAGCAGCTGTCCGAGCTGCGTGGGGAGTGGTGAGCACATGCTGCCGCTGACACTCGCGGAGATCGCCGCGGCCTGTGACGGCCGTCTCGAGGGCGGCGACCCACGGGCCGTCGTGGGCGCCGTCCGCACTGACTCGCGTCGCTCGACGAGCGGCGCGCTCTTCGTGGGGCTGCGCGGCGACAACTTCGACGGCGACGCCTACGCCGCGCAGGCCCTAGCGGCCGGCGCGGCGGCGGTGATGGTCCGCGCCGCGACGGCCGCCGGTCTCCCCGGCGATGCGCCGCGGATCGTCGTCGACGACGGGCTGGCGGCGCTGCAGCGCCTGGCCACCGAGGTGCGTCGGCGCGCCGGCGTCAAGGTCGTGGCCATCACCGGCAGCGCCGGCAAGACCTCCACGAAGGACATCCTCGCCGCGCTGCTGCGGCCCGTGGCGCGTACCGTGGCCACAAGCGCCAACCTGAACAACGAGATCGGCGTCCCGTTGACGCTTCTGGCTATCGAGCAGGGTACCGAGGTCGTCGTCGTCGAGATGGCCATGCGCGGTCACGGGCAGATCCGTGAGCTCGCGCGCATCGCCCTGCCCGACATCGGCGTGATCACGAACATCGCGCCGGTGCACCTTGAGCTGGTGGGCACGGTGGACGACGTGGCCACCGCCAAGGCGGAGCTCATTGACGAGCTGCACGGAGGCACGGCCGTGGTCCCGGCGCCCGAGCCGCTGCTCGACCGGCACGTCAGCCGCTTCCGCGGGCGCGTGATCACCTTCGGCGCGCCCGAGGCCGACGTCCACTTCGTGGCAGAGGAGCGGCGCGGCGCCGGTACGCACGTCCTCGTCGATGCGTTCGGCCACCGGGGCACGCTCGACTTCAGCTTCACCGGGAGTCACTACCTCCAGGACGCGCTGGCCGCGCTGGCCGCCTTCATGGAGCTCGGCTACCGGCTGGACGAGGCCAAGCGCGGCGCCGCGCAGGTCGCCTTCAGCGACCTGCGCGGCGCCGTCTCCGAGCTGCCCGGCGGCGGCCTGCTTCTCAACGACGCCTACAACGCCAACCCCGTGGCCATGGTCGCCGCCGTCGACCATCTCGTGAGCATCGCCGCCGGGCGACCCACGGTGGCCGTTCTCGGCGACATGTACGAGCTCGGCGCGGGCGCCGACGCCTTTCACCGCGTCGTCGGCGAGCACTGCGCCGCCGCCGACGTGCGCGTCGTGGCCGTCGGCGAGCTGGCGCGCAGCTACCTCACCGGCGCCGCCGGCGAGCGCTGGTTCCCCGGCGTCGACGAGTGCATCGCGGCGCTGCCCGGGCTGGCGCCGGCCGGCAGCGCGGTGCTGGTCAAAGCTTCTCGCCTTCTGCGCCTGGAGAGGGTCGCGGAGGCTCTGGCCGCCGGCGGGCTCGCCTCCCCGGCGGACGGCTCGACCGCGGCCGGGAGCCCCGCGACCAAGGTGGGCGACGATGCTTAGGGCCATGGGCGCCAGCGTCGTCGCCATGGTCCTGATGCTCGTCATCGGGCCCTGGTTCATCCGCTGGCTGCGCCTCAACGAGTTCGGCCAGAACATCCGCGATGACGGCCCCGAAGGGCACAAGACCAAAGAGGGCACGCCGACGATGGGCGGCGTGCTCATCTGGTTCGCCGTCCTCGTGCCGTTTCTCATCTTCAGCCAGTTCTCGGTGGCGTCGATCACAGTCATGATCGCTGCTCTGGGTAACGCCGCCATCGGTTTTGCCGACGACTGGATCAAGATCGTGCGCAAACGCTCGCTGGGCCTGGCGGCTCGCTACAAGCTTCTGCTGCAGCTGCTGCTCGCCCTCTTCGTCGGCTTCATCGCCCTGCACTTCGTGGGCCTCGACACGCGCGTGGACGTGCCGTTCACCTCGTACCGGCTCGAGCTCGGCGGCCTCGGCTTCTACGCCCTGATCTTCCTCACGCTGGCCGGCTTCAGCAACGCCGTGAACCTCACCGACGGCCTCGACGGCCTCGCCGCCGGTGCTTCAGCGATCGTCCTCGTGGCGCTCGCCGGCATCGCCTTCATCATCGGCCGCAACGCCAGCGACCCCGGCATCACCGACCTCATGGTCGTCGCCGGCTGCGTGGGCGGCGCGTGTCTCGGTTTTCTCTGGTACAACACCTTCCCGGCCGAGGTGTTCATGGGCGACACCGGGTCCCTCGGCCTGGGCGGAGCTATCGCCGGCCTGGCCGTCATCACGCGCACCGAATTCGTACTGCTCATCATCGGCGGCCTGTTCGTCATCGAAGCCGCCTCGGTGATGGCCCAGGTCGTATCGTTCAAGCTGTTCCACCGCCGCGTGCTGCTCATGGCACCGCTTCACCACCATTTCGAGCTCAAAGCCTGGTCGGAGACCAAGATCATCGTGCGTTTCTGGATCATCGCCGCGATCTTCGCCGGCGCCGGGTTCGCCGCCTACTACGCGACGTTCTAGGGAGATCTGACGGTGGACCTCGACGACATCCGCTGCCTGGCCGTACTGGGGCTGCGCCGCAGTGGCCGGCCGGCGGCCCTGCTGGCCCGCCGCAGGCTCCCGGCGGCTCGAGTGGTCGCTCTCGACGAGGGCGATCCGCCGGAGGATGCGGCGGCCGAGCTCCGCGCCGGCGGCGTCGAGGTCTTGCTCGGCGCGTCCGCCATCCTGCCTTCCGCGGTCGACCTCCTGGTCAAGAGCCCCGGCGTGCCCAACGAAAGCCGCGCCGTGCAGGACGCCTTGCGCCGCGGCGTCCCCTTGTGGAGCGAGGTCGAGCTCGCGACGCGGTTCCTCGCCAATCGCGTGATCGGGATCACCGGCACGAACGGCAAGACCACCAGTACCGAGCTCACCGGCGCCATCTTTCGCACCGCCGGCCTGCCCGTGGCCGTAGGAGGTAACGTGGGGCACGCGCTGGCCGGCATGCCGGACGCCGTGCCTGCCGAAGCGACGGTCGTGGCCGAGCTCTCCAGTTTTCAACTCGAGCACATCGAGCGTTTCCGTCCCGACGTGGCCGTCCTGCTCAACCTCACAGAGGACCACCTCGACCGCCACGGCGACTACCGCGGTTACGTGGACGCCAAACTGCGCATCTTCGAGAACCAGGGCACGGCCGACGTCGCGCTGCTGAACGCCGACGACCCGGGCACGCGGGCGGAGTCGGCGGCCGGCGGGCTCGACGTCTGTGCCAGGCGTGCCTGGTTCTCGGCGACGCCGGGTGACCCTGCAGGGCCCGGCGGCGCGAGTCTCGCCGCCGGGGTCGACGCCGAGCTCACGCTGTGGCTCGACCTCGAGGGTGAGCGCGTCTCGCTGTGCGCCGTCGCCGATCTGGCGCTCAAGGGCGACCACAACCGGCAGAATTCGCTGGCCGCGGCCGCGGCGGCCTGCGCCCTGGGCGCACCCGCCGCCGCGGCCGCCGAGACGCTGCGCAGCTTTGCCGGCGTGCCGCACCGCCTGCAGGTCGCCGGGGTCGCCGGTGGCGTCACCTACGTGAACGATTCGAAGGCCACCAACGTCGACGCCACGGTCAAGGCGCTCACCGCCTACTCGGCAGGGGTGCACCTGATCCTCGGCGGCTACGACAAGGGCGCCGAGTACGGCGCGCTGGCCGTGGCCACCGAGGGACCCGTGAAGCAGGCTCTGCTGATCGGCGCGACGGCGCCGCGGCTCGAGGCGGCGTTCGCCGCCAGGAGCGCCGCGGCCGGGTCGCGCGCCACTCCCCACGTGGTCTGCGGCGACCTCGAGGCGGCCGTGACGCGCGCCGTCCGCGAGGCCGCGCCGGGCGACGTCGTGCTGCTCAGCCCGGCCTGTGCGAGCTGGGACCAGTATGCGGATTACGTGGCGCGGGGCGAGCACTTCCTCCGGCTCGTGCGCGCGCTGCGAGGAGTCGGCGGATCGTGAGCGCGCAGGGGCGCGGCATGGGCAAGGCGGACCAGGACCAGGCAGGCCGCGCTGAGGAGCCTCGGGCGAGGGGGGGTCGTGCGCGCCCCGCACGGCGCCGCGACGGCGAGTCGCCGCCGGAGCGCCGGAGTGCCACCTCCGAGCGTCGCAAGGGCGCGCGGCGCGACGACGAGGCGCGTCCCTCCCGGAGGCCGGCGTCGGCCCACCCCGCGCGCCGCACGGATGCCCGGATGCCCGGCCCCGGCGTCGCCGAGCGTCGCGCCGTCATCCTCGTCACGTTCCTGCTCATCGTGTACGGCCTCGTGATGGCCTACAGCGCCTCGGCCGCCGAGGCCTACTTCAAGTACGATTCGAGCTTCTACTTCGTGAAACGCCAGCTGCTCTGGGTGCTTCTCGGCGTGGGTGCCATGTGGGTCCTTTCGCGCGTCGACTACGCCTGGTGGCGCCGCGCCGCCGTGCCGCTCGCCGGCATCGTGCTCGTCGGTCTTCTGGCGGTGCTCGTGCCCAGCATCGGCAGCGTCGTCAACGGCGCGCGCCGCTGGATCATCGTCGGCGGGCAGGGCATCCAGCCCAGCGAGTTCGCCAAGCTGGCGGCCGTCGTGCTGGTCGCCACCCTGATCGTGCGGCGACCGCGCGAGATCGAGTCGCCGCGCGGCTTCGCGCGGCTCGTGGCCATCGGCATCGCCCCCGCCGGCCTTCTCATCATGCTGGAGCCGGACCTCGGCACCACTCTGGTGCTGGCGGTCGCCGTGGTGGCCGTACTCGTGGCGGCCGGGGCGCGCCTGCGCCACCTCTTCTCTCTGGTCGCCGCCGGCTGCCTGGCCGTGCTGGCGCTCATCGCCGTCGAGCCCTACCGGTGGGAGCGCCTCGTCACCTTCTTCGATCCCTGGAAGGACCCTCAGGGAACCGGCTTCCAGGCCACCCAGTCGCTGATCTCCATCGCCTCCGGGCGCATCGTCGGGGTCGGCCTCGGCAACTCCGTGCAGAAGTTCGGCTTTCTGCCCGAGCAGGGCACCGACATGATCACCGGGATCATCGGCGAGGAGCTCGGCCTCATCGGCCTCGTCCTCCTCCTCGCCCTCTACGTGATCCTCGCCTGGGCCTGCTTTCGCATCGCCCTGAACTGCAAGGACCTGTTCGGCAAGCTGCTCGCCACGGGGATCACGGCCATCATCATCGGGCAGGCGTGCATCAACGTCGGCGCCGCCCTGGGGCTGCTCCCGCTCACCGGCGTGCCGCTGCCGCTGGTCTCGCTGGGCGGCACGAGCCTCGTCGTCGTGCTCGCCGGCCTCGGCATCCTGCTCAACATCGCGACCAACCGAAGGAGCTACATTGTCGTCAGCGCTCAGCGGAAAGACCGCGCTGCTCGCGGCGGGGGGGACCGGCGGTCACCTTCAGCCGGCGCTCGCCGTCGCGGCTGAAGCCGCGGCCCGGGGCGCTCGCGTCGTCGTCGTCACCACGCCGTCGCAGGTCGAGCGCGTCGCCGCCGACTACCAGACGTTCGCGCTGGAGCTCAAGGGCTTCTCCCGCGGGCTGGCGCCGCGCGATCATCTGACCACGCTGCGGCTGCTGGTCGCCGCCGTGCCGGGCGTCGGGCGCATCCTCAAGAAGGTGCGACCCGACGTCGCCATCGGCGGCGGCGGCTTCGCCAGCGGCCCCGTCGTCGCGCTGGCCGCACTGCGGGGGGTACCCGGCCTCGCTCTGGAGGCCGACGCTCACCTGGGCGTCGCCAACCGTCTCCTGCGGCCGTTCGTGCGGCGTGTCTGCCTCAGCTTCCCGATCGCCGGTCTGGGGCCGCCCAAGTACGTGCTCACCGGGCGGCCGCTCGCGGCGGCCCAGCTGACGGCCAGCGCCGCCGAGGGCCGCGAGGTCTTCGCCCTGAGCGCCGGTCTGCCCGTCGTGCTCGCCTTCGGCGGCAGCCAGGGTGCGCAGAGCATCAACCGCGCCTGCATCGATGCGTTCGGCGGGCGCGACCTCGGCTTCCAGCTCGTGCACGTCTGCGGGCCGCGCAACCACGACGCTGTGCGCGCCGAGCTTGAGGCCAAGGGCGAGCGGTTTGAGCGCTACCGCCTGGTGCCCTACACTGACCGCTTGGCCGCGGCCATGGCCGTCGCGGATCTCGTCGTGGCTCGCTCCGGCGGCTCCGTGGC